>NZ_CP160453.1:5109617-5419234 GCF_040744945.1 Saccharothrix sp. HUAS TT1
TCCGGCGCGCTGGGCGGCCTGCTCGTGCGGCACCTGGTCGAGGAGCACGGCGTGCGCAGGCTCGTCCTGGTCAGCCGGCGCGGCCCGGTCGAGGACCTGGAGCGGCTGCCCGCCGACATCACGTGGGTGGCGTGCGACGTCGCCGACCGGGACGCCCTGGCCCAGGCCCTCGCCGGGCTCGACGTGTCGGCCGTCGTGCACGCGGCGGGCGCGCTGGACGACGGCGTGGTCACCGCGCTGACGCCGGGGCACCTGGACGCGGTGCTGCGCGCGAAGGTCGACGCGGTGCTCGCCCTGCACGAACTGGTCGGCGACGTAGACGAGTTCGTCACCTTCTCCTCCCTGGCGGGCGTGCTCGGCACACCCGGCCAGGCGAACTACGCGGCGGCCAACGCCTTCCTCGACGCGTTCGCCCGCCGCCGTCGGTCCTCCGGGCTCCCGGCGCGGTCGTTGGCGTGGGGGCTGTGGGCCACGGGCGGCACGGGAGCGGTGGCCGACCGCGACCGGATGGCGCGCGGCGGTGTGCTCGCGCTGCCCGCCGAGACCGGCCTGCGCCTGTTCGACCGGGCGCTCGCGGTCGACCTCGCCGCCGTCGTGCCCGCCGCGCTGGACTTGACCGGACTGCGCGGTGAGCGGCAGGTCCCGGCGCTGCTGCGCCGGCTGGCGGGCGTCCGGCAGGGCCGTCGCGCGGCGGGCGTCCCCCGGGCGACCGGCCTGGTCGGGGCCGGTGTGCTCCCCGCGGACCGGCCCGCGGCCGTGCTGCGCCTGGTGTGCGCGGAGGTGGCGACCGTCCTCGGCCACGCCTCGGCGACCGCCGTCGACCCCGGCCGCTCGTTCAGCGACATGGGCTTCGACTCGCTGACCGCGGTCGAGCTGGCGAACGGCCTGCGCACGGCGACGGGCCTGCGGCTGCCCGCGACCCTGGTGTTCGACCACCCGAGCCCCGCGGTGCTGGCCGAGCACGTCCACGACGAGCTGTTCGGCGCCGCGGACGAGCCGGTCGCGACCGCGCCCGCCGCGCTGCCGTCGGACGAGCCGATCGCGATCGTGGGGATGAGTTGTCGCTACCCGGGCGGCGTCCGGTCGCCGGAGGACCTGTGGCGGCTCGTGGACGACGGCGTGGACGCCATCGCCGGGTTCCCGACCGACCGGGGCTGGGACCTCGCCGGGCTGTTCGACCCGGACCCCGACCACCCCGGCACCTCCTACACGCGGCGGGGCGGGTTCCTGCACGACGCCGCGGCGTTCGACGCCGCGTTCTTCGGCATCAGCCCGCGCGAGGCGCTGGCGATGGACCCGCAGCAGCGGTTGCTGCTGGAGGCGTCGTGGGAGGCGGTCGAGCGGGCGGGCATCGACCCGGCCACGCTCAAGGGCCAACCGGTCGGGGTGTTCGCGGGCGTGATGTACCACGACTACGCGCAGAACGTGCGCTCCCTGCCGGACGGTGTCGAGGGCCTGCTGAGCACCGGCGGCTCGGGCAGCGTCGCGTCCGGCCGGATCGCCTACGCCTTCGGCTTCGAGGGCCCGGCCGTCACCGTGGACACGGCGTGCTCGTCCTCGCTGGTGGCCCTGCACCTGGCCGTTCAGGCGCTGCGGTCGGGGGAGTGCTCCCTCGCCCTGGCGGGCGGTGTGACGGTCATGTCGAGCCCGACGACGTTCGTGGAGTTCAGCCGGCAGCGCGGCCTGTCGGTCGACGGCCGGTGCAAGGCGTACGGCGCGGGCGCGGACGGCACGGGCTGGGGCGAGGGCGTCGGCGTCCTGCTCGTGGAGCGGCTGTCCGACGCGGTGCGCAACGGGCACCCGGTGCTGGCGGTGGTGCGGGGGTCCGCGGTGAACCAGGACGGCGCGTCCAACGGCCTCACCGCGCCGAACGGCCCCGCGCAGCAGCGGGTCATCCGGGCGGCCCTGGCCTCGGCCGGGCTGACCCCCGCGGACGTGGACGCCGTCGACGGCCACGGCACGGGCACCGTCCTGGGCGACCCGATCGAGGCGCAGGCCCTGCTGGCCACCTACGGCCGCGGCCGCGACCGGCCGCTGTGGCTGGGGTCGGTGAAGTCGAACATCGGCCACACGCAGGCCGCCGCCGGTGTCGCGGGGGTCATCAAGATGGTCATGGCGATGCGCAACGGCGTGCTGCCGCGCACCCTGCACGCCGACGAGCCGTCGTCGCACGTGGACTGGTCGGCCGGCGACGTGCGGCTGCTGAGCGAGGCGGTGGCCTGGCCCGAGGCGGGGCGCCCGCGCCGCGCCGGTGTGTCGTCGTTCGGCGTGAGCGGAACGAACGCGCACGTCATCCTCGAACACACCCCCGTCGAGGAGGCGCCGGGCGCCGCGCCGGTGGACCGCGTCCTGCCGTGGGTGCTGTCCGCGAAGACCGCGGACGCGCTGCGCGAGCAGGCCGCCCGCCTCGCCCGCCACCTCGACACCCCCGGCGTCGACCCGGTGGCCGTCGGGCACGCCCTGATCTCGGACCGCGCCTCGTTCGCGCACCGAGCCGTCCTCGTCGGCGACCCCGACGACCTGCCCGACCTGCTCGCCGACCTCTCGGCGGGCGCCTCGTCCGCCGCGGTCGTCACCGGTTCGGTCCGCACCACCGGCAAGGCCGTGTTCATCTTCCCCGGGCAGGGCTCGCAGTGGCCGGGCATGGCGAAGGCGCTGCTCACCGCCTCGGACGTGTTCCGCGCCCGCGTCGAGGAGTGCGACCGGGCGTTGCGCCCGCACGTGGACTGGTCGCTGCTCGACCTGCTGCTGGAGGAGCCCGACGCGCCCTCGATGGACCGGGTCGACGTGGTCCAACCCGCCCTGTGGGCGGTGAACGTGGCGCTGGCCGCGCTGTGGCGGCGCCACGGCGTCGAGCCGGCCGCCGTCATCGGCCACTCGCAGGGCGAGATCGCGGCCGCCGTCGTCGCGGGTGGGCTGTCGTTGGAGGACGGCGCCCGCGTGGTGGCCCTGCGCAGCCGCGCCATCACCGCCATCACCGGGGCCGGCGGCATGGTGTCGGTGCCGCTGCCCGCCGCCGAAGTGCTCGACCTGGTCGAGCCCTGGGGCGCGCGCGTCTCGCTGGCTGCCGTCAACGGCCCCGCCGCGGTCGTCGTCTCCGGTGACGCCGACGCGCTCGACGAGCTGGTGGCGTTGTGCGAGGAGCGCCGCGTCCGCGCCCGCCGCGTCGCGGTCGACTACGCCTCGCACTCCGCGCACGTCGAGCGCGTCGAGGAGCGGCTCGCCGAGCTGCTGGCCCCCGTCGCGCCCCGCCCCGGCACGATCCCGTTCTACTCGACGGTCACCGGCGGGCTGCTGGACACCGCCGCCCTCGACGCGGGCTACTGGTACCGCAACCTGCGCGGGACCGTGCGCTTCGAGGACGCGCTGCGGGCGGCGCTCGGCGACGGGCACGACGTGTTCGTGGAGAACAGCGCCCACCCGGTCCTGACCTCCGGGGTGCAGGACACCATCGAGTCCGCCGGCGTGCCCGCGGCGGTCGTCGGGACCCTGCGGCGCGACAACGGCGGCCCGGACCGGTTCCTGCTGTCCCTCGCCGAGGTCCACGTGCGGGGCGGCCGGGTCGACTGGCCGGTCTCCTACGCGGGCCTCCCGCGCCGCCGCGCGGACCTGCCCACCTACGCGTTCCAGCACGAGGACTACTGGCTGGCCGACACCGGCGCCGCCGCGGGCGACGTGACGGCCGCCGGCCTCGCCTCGCCCGGTCACCCGCTGCTCGGCGCGACCGTGCCGCTGGCGGACGGCACCGGCGTCGTGCTGACCGGCCGGCTGTCCCTGTCGTCGCACCCCTGGCTGGCCGAGCACGCCGTGGGCGGCGTGGTCCTGGTGCCCGGCGCGGCGTTCGTCGACCTGGCCCTGCGCGCCGGCGACGAGGTCGGCTGCGACCTGCTGGAGGAACTGGTCGTCGAAGGTCCGCTGGTCGTGCCGGACGGTGCGGCCGTGACCCTCCAGGTGGTGGTCGGCGACCCCGACGACGCGGGTCACCGGTCCGTCACCGTGCACTCGGCCGTCGAGGGCGGCCCCTGGTCCCGGCACGCGACGGGTGTCCTGGCGAGCGGGGCCGGGCCGGTCGTGGGGCTCGACCGGTGGCCGCCCCCGGGCGCCGAGCCGGTCGACGTCGACGGCGTCTACCGCGACCTGGAGCGGTTGGGCCTGCAGTACGGGCCGCTGTTCCAGGGATTGCGCGCGGCCTGGCGCTCCGCCGACGCCGTGTTCGCCGAGGTGGAGCTGGACGGGTCCGCGGACGTCACCGGGTTCGGCCTGCACCCCGCCCTGCTCGACGCCGTCCTGCACGCCATCGGCGCGGGCGGCCTGGTGCCGCCGTCCGACGACCCGCTGCTGCCGTTCGCGTGGCGCGGGGTGGGACTGCGGGCGGTCGGCGCGCGCTCCCTGCGGGCCCGGCTCACCGCCGGCGGGGACGACGGCGTGGCGCTGCTGCTGGCCGACCCCGACGGCGACGTCGTCGCCTCGGTCGACTCCCTGGTGCTGCGGCCGGTCTCGGTCGACGGGCTCGCCGCGGCGGCCCCCTCGACCGCGACGGCCTCCCTGCTGCGGCTCGACTGGACGCCGCTCCCCGCCGGCGCCGGCCCGGACACCGCGCTGCCCACCCTCGACGAGGCGACCGCCGCCGACGGCGACGCGCCGGACGTCGTGGTCCACACCTGCCCGCCGGGACCGGCGGCGGACTCGCCGACCTCCGCGGCCGACGTGCGGGCCCTCGTCGCGTCCACCCTGGCCGTGGTCCAGTCGTGGCTGGAGACCGACCGCTGGGCGTTCTCCCGCCTGGTGGTCGTGACCTCCGGCGCGGTGGCGGTCGGCGACGAGGCCCCGGCCGACCCCGGCCAGGCGGCCGTGTGGGGGCTCGTGCGGTCCGCGCAGTCGGAGAACCCGGGCCGCTTCACGCTGGTCGACACCGACGACCCCGCCGGGGTGCCCGCCGCGGCGGCCTCCGGGGAAGCACAGGTCGCCGTGCGTGGCGGAGCGCTCCTGACGCCCCGGTTGGCGCGTGCCGAACTCGACCGGGCGGAAACCGGCGTCGACCTCGGCGCGGGGCCCGTGCTGGTGACCGGCGCGACGGGCGCGCTCGGTGCCGTGCTCGCCCGCCACCTGGTCGCCAGGGGCGTCCGCGAACTGCTGCTGACCAGCCGTCGAGGCGGGGACGCGCCGGGCGCCCGGGAGCTGACCGCGGAACTGGAGGCGCTCGGCGCGGCGGTCACCTGGGCCGCCTGCGACGCCGCCGACCGCGACGCCCTCGCCGACGCCCTCGCCGGCGTGCCCCTCACGGCGGTCGTGCACGCGGCCGGCGTGCTGGACGACGGCGTGGTGCCGGCCCTGACGCCCGAACGCCTCGACGCGGTGCTCAAGCCCAAGGTCGACGCCGCCGTGAACCTCCACGAGCTCACCGCGGGCGCGGACCTGAGGGCGTTCGTCCTCTACTCCTCGCTCGCCGGCACGCTGGGCAACCCGGGCCAGGCCAACTACGCGGCGGCCAACGCCTTCCTCGACGCCTTCGCGCAGCGCCTGCGGGCGAACGGCGTCCCGGCCACCTCCCTGGCCTGGGGCCTGTGGGCCTCCGACAGCGCGTTGACCGCAGACCTCGATGCCGCCGACCGCAACCGGATGGCCCGCGGCGGTGTGCTGCCGATCGAACCCGCGGAGGGCATGGCCCTGTTCGACGCGGGCCTGGCGTCCGGGCGGCCGGTGCTGCTGCCCGTGCGGCTCGACGTCACGGCGCTGCGCTCGCGCGCCGACCTGCCCCCGCCGCTGCTCGGCCTGGTGCCGGGCGCCGCGCGCCGGCTGGCCGGCTCGGTCCGCGCCGCCTCCGGCGAGGCAGCCCTGCTGCGGCAGCTGGCCGCCGTGCCGCCGGCCAAGCGGCACGACGCCGTCACGGCCGCCGTGCGCGCCGAGGTCGCGGCGGTGCTGGGCCACAAGTCGGCGACCTCCGTGGACGCGACCCTCGCGTTCCGCGACATGGGCTTCGACTCGCTGACCGCGGTCGAACTGCGCAACCGGCTCACAGCCCTGACCGGCCTGCGGCTGTCCGCCACGCTCGTGTTCGACCACCCGACACCGCAGGAGCTGGCCGCCGCGGTGCTCGCCAAGCTCCCCGTCGAGGGCGCGCCCGGCTCCCTCTTCGACGAGGTGGACCGGCTCGTCACCGCCCTGGCCGACGCAGAACCCGACCACACCACCCGGAACCGGATCAAGGTCCGGCTCCAGTCGCTGCTGTCGCGGTGGGACACCCCCGCGACGGCCGGCGACGACGAGGACTTCAGCGCCGTCAGCGACGACCAGCTCTACGAGCTGCTCGACGAGGAATTCGGCGATTCGTGACCAGCGTGCAGACCAGACCGCGTTCAGGAGCAGACGGCAGATGATGAACGAGGACAAGCTTCGCGACTACCTGAAGCGCGCGACCGCCGACCTGCGCCAGGCCCGCCGCCGGTTGCGCGAGGTGACCGAGCGCGAGCAGGAACCGATCGCGATCGTCGCCATGAGTTGCCGCTTCCCCGGCGGCGTCGCCTCGGCCGAGGACCTGTGGGACCTCGTCGCCGGCGGGGGCGACGCCATCGGCGACTTCCCCGACGACCGGGGCTGGGACCTCGACGCCCTCTACGACCCCGACCCCGACCGCACCGGCACCGTCTACACGAGGCACGGCGGGTTCCTGCCGGGCGCCGCCGACTTCGACCCCGCGTTCTTCGGCATCAGCCCGCGCGAGGCCCTGGCGATGGACCCGCAGCAACGGCTGCTGCTGGAGACCGCCTGGGAGGTGTTCGAGAAGGCCGGCATCGCGCCGAAGTCGGTGCGCGGCAGCCTCACCGGCGTCTTCACCGGCGTCATGTACCACGACTACGCCTCGCGACTGCCCAGCACGCCGGACAACCTCGAAGGTCTGCTGAGCACCGGCAACTCCGGCAGCGTCGCGTCCGGCCGGATCGCCTACACGCTGGGCCTGGAAGGGCCGGCGGTGACGGTGGACACGGCGTGCTCCTCGTCGCTGGTCGCCCTGCACCTCGCCGTGCAGGCGCTCCGGTCCGGCGACTGCACGATGGCGTTGGCGGGCGGTGTCACGGTCATGGCGGGCCCGTCCGCCTTCGTGGAGTTCAGCCGGCAGCGCGGCCTCGCGCCGGACGGCCGCTGCAAGTCGTTCTCCGCCGGCGCCGACGGCGCGTCCTGGTCCGAGGGCGTCGGCCTGCTGCTGGTGGAACGCCTGTCGGACGCGCGCCGCAACGGCCACCCCGTCCTCGCGGTGGTCCGGGGCAGCGCCGTCAACCAGGACGGCGCGTCCAACGGGCTCACCGCCCCCAACGGCCCGTCGCAGGAACGCGTGATCATGCAGGCGCTCGCCGGCGCCGGACTGTCCACCGAGGACGTGGACGTCGTCGAGGCGCACGGCACGGGCACGCCCTTGGGCGACCCGATCGAAGCGCAGTCCCTCCTGGCGACCTACGGGCGCAACCGCCCCGAGGGGCGGCCGCTGTGGTTGGGGTCGGTGAAGTCCAACCTCGGCCACACCCAGGCCGCCGCCGGCGTCGCCGGTGTGATCAAGATGGTGATGGCGATGCGGCACGGCGTGCTGCCGCGCACCCTGCACGCCGACGAACCCACGCCGCAGGTCGACTGGACGGCTGGCGACGTGCGGCTGCTCACCGAGCCCGTGGCCTGGCCCGGGACGGACCGCCCGCGCCGCGCCGGCGTGTCGTCCTTCGGCATCAGCGGCACCAACGCGCACACCGTCATCGAGGAGGCCCCGCCCGTCGAGCCCGCCCCGGGGGAGGAGACCGCCGAGTCCGAGCCGGTGTCGGTGCGCACCGACGTCGTGCCGTGGGTGCTGTCCGCCGCCACCGCCGAGGGCGTGCGGGCACAGGTGGCGCGGCTGCTCGACCACCTGCCGGCGAACGCCGACCCGCTCGACGTGGCGTTCTCCCTGGCCACCGGTCGGTCACCGCTGGAACACCGCGTGGCCGTCGTCGGCTCGGACCTCGCCGGTCTCCGCGCCGCCCTCGACGGCGGTGACCCCGTCGTGGGTCGAGCCTCGGCCGGTGGACCGTTGGCGTTCTTGTTCTCGGGTCAGGGTTCGCAGCGGGTGGGGATGGGGCGTGAGTTGTATGCGGCGTTCCCGGTGTTCGCTGCTGCCTACGACGAGGTTGTGCTTCGGTTGGGTGGTACGTCGTTTTTCGATGTTGATGTGGAGGTGTTGAGCGCGACGGGTGTGGCGCAGCGTGCGTTGTTCGCGTTGCAGGTGGCGTTGTTCCGTCTGGTCGAGTCGTGGGGTGTGCGGCCGGATGTTCTTGTGGGGCATTCGGTGGGTGAGATCGCGGCTGCCCATGTGGCCGGGGTGTTGTCGCTGGAGGACGCCTGCCGGTTGGTGTCGGCCCGCGCTGACTTGATGCAGGCGTTGCCGTCGGGTGGGGCGATGGTCGCCGTGGAGGCGGCCGAGGACGAGGTCACGCCACTGCTGACTGAGGGTGTGACGGTCGCGGCGGTGAATGGTCCGCGTTCGGTGGTGGTGTCCGGTGCTGTGGACGCGGTGGATGCGGTGGTTGCGCACTTCGCCGATCGCAAGACCTCGCGGCTGACGGTGAGTCACGCGTTCCACTCGCCGTTGATGGAGCCGATGCTGGATGACTTCGCCGCTGTGGTGCGAGGACTGGAGTTCCATGAGCCGACCATTCCGATGTTGTCGCCGGTTGCCGAGCCTGGTTACTGGGTGCGGCATGTTCGGGATGCGGTGCGGTTCGCGGATCAGGTCGCGGAGTTGGATGAGCGGGGCACGACGCGGTTCTTGGAGATCGGGCCGGGTGGTGTGCTGACGGCGTTGACCCGCAACTGTCTGCCCGACGCGGAAATCCTCGCCGTCCCGACCCTGCGCGCCGACCGGCCCGAGGTCACCGCCACCACCACCGCCCTCGCCCACCTGCACGTCAACGGCGTCGAGGTGGACTGGACAGCCTTCTTCGCGGGGCGGGGCGCCGGGCGGACCGATCTGCCGACCTACGCCTTCCAGCACGAGCGGTACTGGCTGGAGGCGGCCGCCGGGCCCGGCGACCTGCGCCGCGCCGGGCTCGCTCCCGCCGACCACCCGCTGCTGAGCGCCGCCGTGTCGGTCGCGGACGTCGACGGCTTCCTGTTGACAGGTCTGCTTTCCCCGCGCACGCAGCCGTGGCTCGCCGGGCACGTCGTGCACGACTCCGCAGTCCTGCCCGCCGCCGCGTTCGTGGAGTTGGCCGTCGTCGCGGGTGATCACGTGGGCTGCGGGACGATCGAGGAGCTGGCGGTCGAGACACCGCTCGTGCTCGCCGAGGGCGAGTCGGTCGCCGTGCAGGTGTGGATCGGCGCGCCCGATGCGGCCGGCCACCGCGAACTGCGAGTGCACTCCAAACCGGAGAACGCGGACGTGCCGTGGACGCGGCACTGCACCGGCGTCCTGGGCGACACGCGCCGCGCCGAACCGGAACAGGCCGTCGACCGGGCCGGCGCGGTGTCCGCCGAGGTCGACGACGCCTCGACGTTCGCGCTGCACCCGGCCCTGCTGGACGCCGTCCTCGCGACCGCCGCCGACGACCGGCCGCACTCGTGGGCGCACGCCGCCACCTGGCGTTCGGTGACCCTGTGGGCGACCGGTGCGACCTCGGTGCGGGCCTGGCTCACGCCCGCCGGCGACGGCGAGTTCTCCCTGCTGCTGACCGACCCGGACGGCCGCGCGGTGCTGACCGCCGAGTCCGTCGGGTTCCGGTCGATCCCGCTCGCCGACCTGCCGCTGAGGTCCGACGACCGGCTGCTGCGCGTGGACTGGGCCGCCGTTGACGAGCTCGCGGACCCCGGTGACAAGCCCTGGCACCTGCTCGGCGCGGACGACCGGCTGCCCACCGCCACCGGCGTGTTCGCGACGCTGGGGGAAGCCGCCGCCGACGCACCCGAACTGCTGGTCCTGCCCGGTGGCGACCCGTTCTCGGTGCTCGCGCACGTCCGAGCATTGCTCTCCGACGAACGGCTCACCGGCACCCGGCTCGCCGTGGTCACCCGCCGCGCCGTGGCGACCACGCCGGACGAGGATGTCCTGGACCTGCGTGCCGCGCCGATTTGGGGCCTGCTGCGGGTGGCGCAATCCGAACACCCCGACCGGTTCGTCCTCGCCGACACCGACGACGACTCCGCCCACGTCCTGCACGCCGCGCTGCGCTCGGGTGAGCCGCAGGTGGCGCTGCGCGGCGGCACGGTCCTCGTGCCGCGGCTCGACCGCGTCACGCCCACGGCCGAACCACTCCGACCGCTCGACCCGGAGGGCACCATCCTGATCACCGGCGGCACCGGCGCGATCGGCGCCGTAGTCGCCCGGCACCTGGTCACCAAGCGGAACGCGCGGCACCTGCTGCTCGTGAGCCGGCGAGGCCCGGACGCCCCCGGCGCGGCGGACCTGCGCGCCGAGCTGACGGCCCTCGGCGCGCACGTCACCGTGGCGGCGTGCGACGTGGCCGACCGCGACGCGCTCGCCGCACTGCTGCGCGACGTGCCCGCCGAGCACCCGCTGACCGCCGTCCTGCACACCGCCGCGGTCGTGGACGGCGGCTTGGTCGAGCAGTTGACGGAGGAGCAGCTGGCCCGTGTCCTCGCCGCCAAGGCGACCGCCGCCCTCACCCTGCACGAGCTGACCGAGGATCTTGACCTGGCCGAGTTCGTCCTGTTCTCCTCGCTCACCGGCGTCCTCGGCGACGTGGGGACCGGGGCCTACGCGGCGGCCAACTCGCTGCTCGACGCGCTGGCCCACCACCGCCGCGCCCAGGGCCTGGCCGGCACGTCCCTGGCCTGGGGCCTGTGGTCAGTGCGCGGCGAGCAGACGGCCCTGAGCCGCGCCGACCTCGACCGGATGGGCCGCGCCGGGGTGCTCGCGCTGTCCGAGGGCGAAGCACTCGCCCGACTCGACCACGCCTGCGCCGCGCCCGACGCGTTGCTGGTGCCCGCCAAGCTCGACCTGACGGCGCGTTCCGGCGCCGTGCCGACGATGTTGCGCCGCCTGGTCCGCGTCTCCTCACGCCGCGTCGCCGCCACCGGACAGGCCCGCGACTCCCTCGCCGCCCGTCTCCTCGCGACACCCGTCACCGATCGGGCGGACCTGGTCCTGGACCTGGTCCGCGCCCAGGCCGCCACGGTGCTCGCGCACGCCACCACCGACCTGGTCGAGGCAAGTCGGGCGTTCCGCGACCTCGGATTCGACTCGCTGACCGCGATGGAGCTGCGCAACCGGCTCGGCACCGCCACCGGACTGCGCCTGCCCGCCACGCTCGTCTTCGACTACCCGACCCCCGAACTCCTCGCCGACCACCTGCTGGAGCGACTTGTCGGCGACACCCCCGCGCCCGCGCGCCCCGCCGTCGTCGGTGACGTGACGGACGACCCCATCGCCATCGTGGCCATGAGCTGCCGCTTCCCGGGCGGGGTCGCCTCGCCCGAAGACCTGTGGCAGCTCGTCCGGGACGGTGTCGACGCGATGACCCCGATGCCCGCCGACCGGGGCTGGGACCTCGAAGACCTCTACGACCCCGATCCCGACCGGGCCGGGACGTCCTACGTGCGCGAGGGCGGGTTCCTCGACTCCCCGGCCGACTTCGACCCGGCGTTCTTCGGTATTTCGCCGCGTGAGGCGTTGGCGATGGATCCGCAGCAGCGGTTGCTGCTGGAGACGTCGTGGGAGCTGTTCGAGCGCGCCGGCCTCGACCCCGCCGCGCTGCGCGGCAGCCTGACCGGCGTCTTCGTCGGCACCAACGGCCAGGACTACGCCGAGCGCCTGCGCCACGGCGGACCTGACGTGCAGGCGCACCTCGTCACAGCCAGTTCGGCGTCCGTGGTGTCCGGTCGGATCGCCTACACGTTCGGCCTGGAGGGGCCGGCGGTGACGGTGGACACGGCGTGTTCGTCGTCGTTGGTGGCGTTGCACCTCGCGACGCAGGCGCTCCGGCTCGGTGAGTGCGACATGGCCGTGGTCGGCGGCGCGACCGTGATGTCCACGCCGAACGCGTTCGTCGGGTTCAGCCGACAGCGCGGCCTGGCGGCGGACGGCCGGTGCAAGCCGTTCGCGGCGGCGGCGGACGGCACCGGGTGGGGTGAGGGTGTCGGGTTGTTGTTGGTGGAGCGGTTGTCCGATGCCCGGCGGCTCGGGCACGAGGTGTTGGCGGTGGTGCGTGGTTCGGCGGTGAACCAGGACGGCGCGTCGAATGGTTTGACGGCGCCGAATGGTCCGTCGCAGCAGCGGGTGATTCGTGCGGCGTTGGCGGGTTCGGGTCTTGGTCCGTCCGATGTGGATGTGGTGGAGGCGCATGGGACGGGTACAGCGTTGGGTGATCCGATTGAGGCTCAGGCGTTGTTGGCGACGTATGGGCGTGATCGGGATCGTCCGTTGTGGTTGGGGTCGGTGAAGTCGAATATCGGTCATACGCAGGCTGCTGCTGGTGTGGCGGGTGTGATCAAGATGGTGATGGCGATGCGGCACGGTGTGCTGCCGCCGACGCTGCACGTGGACGAGCCGTCGCCGCACGTGGATTGGTCTGCCGGTGATGTTCGGTTGCTCACCGAAGCCGTTGAGTGGGCCGAGCCGCGTCGGGCGGCGGTGTCGTCGTTCGGGGTCAGCGGCACGAACGCGCACACCGTCATCGAGTACGTCCCTGCGGAACGCCCGGCGCCCGCGCCGCCGATGGATGGTCCGGTGCCGTGGGTGCTGTCGGCCAAGACCGAGCAGGCCCTGCGCGACCAGGCCGCCCGGTTCCTGGCGGTGGACGCCTCACCGGTCGACGTAGGCTACTCGCTGGTCGGCGCCCGGGGGACGCTGGAGCACCGGGCGGTCGTCTTCGGGCGCGCCCCGGAGGACTTCGCCGGAGCGCTGAACGCGCTGGCCGGGGGAACGGCCCATGCGGCGGTCGCCCGAGGACGGGTCCGTTCCGGTTCCACGGCGTTCTTGTTCTCGGGTCAGGGTTCGCAGCGGGTGGGGATGGGTCGTGAGTTGTATGCGGCGTTCCCGGTGTTCGCTGCTGCCTACGACGAGGTGGTTGCGGGGCTGGGTGGTACGTCGTTCTTCGACGTTGACGTGGAGGCGTTGAGCGCGACGGGTGTGGCGCAGCGTGCGTTGTTCGCGTTGCAGGTGGCATTGTTCCGTCTGGTCGAGTCGTGGGGTGTGCGGCCGGATGTCCTTGTGGGGCATTCGGTGGGTGAGATCGCGGCTGCCCATGTGGCCGGTGTGTTGTCGCTGGAGGATGCCTGCCGGTTGGTGTCGGCCCGTGCCGACTTGATGCAGGCGTTGCCGTCGGGTGGGGCGATGGTCGCCGTGGAGGCGGCTGAAGACGAGGTGTTGCCGTACCTGACCGAGGGTGTGTCGGTCGCGGCTGTCAACGGTCCGCGTTCGGTGGTTGTTTCCGGTGATGCCGGGGCCGTGGATGCGGTGGTGGCGCACTTCGCGGATCGCAAGACCTCGCGGCTGACGGTGAGTCATGCGTTCCACTCGCCGTTGATGGAGCCGATGCTGGATGACTTCGCGGCTGTGGTGCGGGCTCTGGAGTTCCACGAGCCGCGCATCCCGATGTTGTCGCCGGTTGCCGAGGCCGGGTACTGGGTGCGGCATGTTCGGGACGCGGTGCGCTTCGCCGACCAGATCGGCGAACTCGATCGGCGCGGCGTCTCGAAGTTCTTCGAGATCGGGCCGGGTGGTGTGCTGACGGCGCTGACCCGCAACTGCCTGCCCGACGCGGAGATCCTGGCCGTCCCGACCCTGCGCGCCGACCGGCCGGAGGAGATGACCGTCCTCACGGCGCTGGGCGAGTTGTTCGCCCACGGAGTCGGGGTGGACTGGACACCGTTCTTCCGGGGTGGCCGGCGGGTCGACCTGCCGACCTACCCGTTCCAGCGGCAGCGCTACTGGCTCGAACGCGCTGCGGGGAGCACCTCCGACACCGACGCGGCGGGCTGGCGCTACCGCGTCGACTGGAAGCCGCTGGACGTCCTGCCAGGAGGACGGCTCACCGGGACGTGGTTGCTGGTCGTTCCGGAGTCCGATGACCTCGCGGAGCCGGTCGCCGCTGTCCTGCAACGGGCGGGCGCGGACGTGGTGCGGTGGCGCTTCACGGGTGCCCCGCTACCGGCAGGCGACTACAGCGGCGTCCTGTCCCTGCTCGCGTTCGGCGACGACCCGGCCCCGGCCACCCTCACCCTGGTCCAAGCCGTGCTGGCCGCCGGGGTTGAAGCGCCGTTGTGGTGCGTGACGCGCGACGCGGTGACCGAGCCGGTGCAGGGCATGGTGTGGGGTTTGGGGCGGACGGTGGCGTTGGAGCACCCGGCGCTGTGGGGCGGCTTGGTCGACCTGCCTGCCGAGCCGGACGAGCGCGCCCTCGAACGACTGGCACCGGTGTTGGCTGGTGGTCATGGTGAGGATCAGGTTGCGGTGCGTGGGTCGGGTGTGTTGGTGCGTCGTTTGGTGCGGGTGTCGTCGGTGTCGTCGGGTGTGTGGCGTGCTCGTGGTACGGCGTTGGTGACGGGTGGCACAGGGGCACTGGGTGGTCATGTGGCTCGGTGGTTGGCGGGTTGTGGTGTGGGGCGGGTGGTGTTGACCAGTCGTCGTGGTGCCGGGGCGCCGGGTGTCGATGCTTTGGTCGCCGAGCTTGGTGGGTCGGGCGTCGAGGTCGTGGTGGTGGCCTGTGACGTGGCGGACCGTGTCCAGGTGGAGGCGTTGCTGGCGGAGTTCGAGCCGACGTCGGTGTTCCACGCGGCCGGACGCGACCACTTCGACCCGGTGGACACGCTCGACCAGGACGAGTTCGCCGCCGTGCTGTCAGCGAAGGTGGACGGTGCGCGCCACCTGGACGAGTTGCTGGGTGATCGCGAACTGGACGCGTTCGTGCTGTTCTCGTCCATTGCCGGTGTGTGGGGTAGTGGTTATCAGGCCGCTTATGCGGCGGCCAATGCTTATCTGGATTCGTTGGCCCATCGGCGCAGGTCCCGAGGGCTGGCGGGGACGGCGGTGGCGTGGGGGCCGTGGGCCAACGGCGGCATGGCGGACGGCGACTCCGCCGACCAGCTGCAGCGCCGCGGTGTGCGCAGGATGTCGGCCCGCCGCGCGATCGACGCGCTCGGGCAGACCCTCGACCGCGACGAGCACGCCGTCGTGGTCGCTGACGTGGACTGGTCGCGGTTCGCGCCGACGTTCACGGTCGGCCGGCCCAGCCCGCTGCTGGGCGACCTGCCCGAGGTCCGGGCGGCCTTGGAGCCGACCGCCGCCCCGGACGGCGGCGGCTTGGCGGCCCGGCTCGCGACCCTGCCCGTCGGCGACCAGGAGCACGTCCTCGTCGACCTCGTCCTGACGCACGCGGCGGCAGTCCTCGGCCACGCCGGCACGGACGACATCGAGCCGGACCGGGCGTTCAAGGAGTTGGGCTTCGACTCGCTCACCGCGGTGGAGTTGCGCACGGCGCTGGCCGGCGCGACCGGCCTCGCCCTGCCCGCGTCCCTGGTCTTCGACTACCCGAACGCGATCGTCCTCGCCCGGCACCTGCGCGCGGAACTCTTCACCTCCGACGTCGTCGTGGCGAACACGGCCCGTGTTGCCGACGTCGCGGACGACCCGGTCGTCATCGTCGGCATGAGCTGCCGCTTCCCCGGCGGCGTCCGGTCCGCCGGCGACCTCTGGGACCTGGTCGCCGAGAGCCGCGACGCCATCGGGGACTTCCCTGTCGACCGCGGCTGGGACCTGGACCGGCTGTACCACCCGGACCCGGACCACGCGGGCACGACCTACAGCACGCGCGGCGGGTTCCTCCACGACGCGGCCGACTTCGACGCCGCTTTCTTCGGCATCAGCCCGCGTGAAGCGCTGGCGATGGACCCGCAGCAGCGCCTGCTGCTGGAGACCGCCTGGGAGGCGTTCGAGGTCGCCGGGATCGACCCGCGCTCGGTCGCGGGCAGTGCGACGGGCGTGTTCGTGGGCATGGCCTACCAGGGCTACGGCGCGGGGGCCGGCGACCGGCCCGACGGTGTCGAGGGGCACCTGCTCACCGGCGGCGCGGCGAGCGTCGTGTCCGGCCGGATCGCCTACGCGCTGGGCCTGGAGGGGCCGGCGGTGACGGTGGACACGGCGTGTTCGTCGTCGCTGGTCGCCCTGCACCTCGCCGCTCAGTCCGTCCGGTCCGGTGAGTGCTCGATGGCGCTGGCGGGCGGCGTCACGGTGATGGCCGACCCGACGGTGTTCGTGGAGTTCAGCAGGCAGCGCGGTCTGTCGGTCGACGGCCGCTGCCGGGCCTACGGCGCGGGCGCGGACGGCACGGGCTGGTCGGAAGGCGCCGGCCTGCTGCTGGTGGAGCGGTTGTCGGATGCTCGGCGGCTCGGTCACGAGGTCTTGGCCGTGGTCCGGGGCAGTGCGGTGAACCAGGACGGTGCGTCGAACGGGTTGACGGCGCCGAACGGTCCGGCGCAGCAGCGGGTCATCAGGCAGGCCCTGGCGAACGCTGGGTTGAACACGGATGACGTGGACGTGGTGGAAGGCCACGGGACCGGGACCTCGTTGGGTGATCCGATTGAGGCTCAGGCGTTGTTGGCGACGTATGGGCGTGATCGGGATCGTCCGTTGTGGTTGGGGTCGTTGAAGTCGAACATCGGTCACACTCAGGCTGCTGCGGGTGTCGGTGGTGTGATCAAGATGGTGATGGCGATGCGGCACGGTGTGCTGCCGCGCACCCTGCACGCCGACGAACCCACGCCGCAGGTCGACTGGGCGTCCGGTGAGGTCCGGCTGCTGACCGAGGCCGTGGAGTGGGTGGAGGCGGACCGGCCGCGTCGGGCGGCGGTGTCGTCGTTCGGCGTCAGCGGCACGAACGCCCATGTGATCATCGAACAGGCGGCCGAGGCCGAGGTTTCGCGCGAAGTGAGTCCCGAGCCGCCGGTGGTACCGTGGGTGCTGTCCGGTCGCGGTGCCACCGCGCTGCGGCAGCAAGCCCGGCAAGTGCTCGACACATCGGCTGGCGCGGACGCCGCCGACGTCGCGCTGTCCCTGGCGGGACGCACGGCATTCGAGGACCGCGCGGTCGTGCTGGGCGCGAACCTGCTCGACGGTCTCCGGCACTTGGTGGATGGTGAATCCGCGCCGGGTGTGGTGACCGGCAGCCGGCGCGTCGGGCGACTCGCGTTCTTGTTCTCGGGTCAGGGTTCGCAGCGGGTGGGGATGGGTCGTGAGTTGTATGCGGCGTTCCCGGTGTTCGTTGCTGCCTACGACGAGGTTGTGCTTCGGTTGGGTGGTACGTCGTTCTTCGACGTGGGTTCGGAGGCGTTGAGCGCGACGGGTGTGGCGCAGCGTGCGTTGTTCGCGTTGCAGGTGGCGCTGTTCCGCCTATTCGAGTCGTGGGGTGTGCGGCCGGATGTGTTGGTGGGGCATTCGGTGGGTGAGATCGCGGCTGCCCATGTGGCAGGGGTGTTGTCCCTGGACGACGCCTGCCGGTTGGTGTCGGCCCGCGCTGACTTGATGCAGGCGTTGCCGTCGGGTGGGGCGATGGTCGCTTTGGAGGCGGCCGAGGACGAGGTCACGCCACTGCTGACCGATGGTGTGTCGTTGGCAGCGGTGAACGGTCCGCGTTCGGTGGTGGTGTCCGGTGAGGCCGGGGCCGTGGACGCGGTGGTGGCCCACTTCGCCGATCGCAAGACGTCGCGGTTGAAGGTGAGTCACGCATTCCACTCGCCGCTTATGGAGCCGATGCTGGACGACTTCGCGGCCGTGGTGGACGGATTGGAGTTCCACGAGCCGCGCATCCCGATGTTGTCCCCGGTCGCCGAGCCCGGCTACTGGGTGCGGCACGTCCGCGACACCGTCCGCTTCGGCGACCAGATCGGTGAGCTGGACGAGCGGGGTGTCAGCAAGTTCCTGGAGATCGGACCGGGCGGTGTGCTGACCGCCCTGACCCAGAACTGCCTGCCTGACAAGGAGGTCGTGGCCACCCCGGCGCTCCGTGCCGACCACGAGGAGGTCACCACCACCGCCACGGCCGTGGCGAGGCTGTTCGTCACCGGTGTCCCGGTGGACTGGCGGGCGTTCGTGCCCGACGCCCGGCCCATCGGCCTGCCGACCTACGCGTTCCAGCGTGAGCGGTACTGGCTGACGACCGGGGCGCACCACCGGAACGACGACCCGGTCGAGGCCCGATTCTGGGAGACCGTCGAACGCGAAGACCTGGAGCAGCTGGCCGCGACCCTGGACATCACCGGCGACGAGTCGTTCGGCGCGGTGCTGCCGAGGTTGTCGGCCTGGCGGAGGCGCCGTCGTGACGAGGCAGCCGCCGAAGGCTGGCGCTACGACGTTTCGTGGCAGCCGCTGGACGACGCGGAAGCCGTGACGACGGACGGTGCCTGGTTGCTCCTCCTGCCGGCGGGCGGTGACGTGCTGCCCTGGGTGGACGTTGTGCACGACCTGCTGGCCGATCGTGTGGCCGAGCTGGTCGTGGTGCGGGTCGGCCTTGACACCGACCTGGCCACCGCGCTCGCGGACCTGCCCGAGGTTGGGCGAGTGGTGTCCCTCCTCGCCGGCTCGGACACCGGGGACGGGACCGCGCTGACCCTCCGCCTGGTCCAAGCCCTGGTGGCCGCCGGGGTTGAAGTGCCGTTGTGGTGCGTGACGCGCGACGCGGTGACCGAGCCGGAGCAGGGCATGGTGTGGGGTCTGGGGCGGACGGTGGCGTTGGAGCACCCGGCGCTGTGGGGTGGTCTGGTGGACCTGCCTGCCGAGGTCGATGACGTGGCGATCGGTCGTTTGGTGTGGGTGTTGGCTGGTGGTCATGGTGAGGATCAGGTTGCGGTGCGTGGGTCGGGTGTGTTGGTGCGTCGTTTGGTGCGGGTGTCGTCGGTGTCGTCGGGTGTGTGGCGTGCTCGTGGTACGGCGTTGGTGACGGGTGGTACGGGTGCGTTGGGTGGTCATGTGGCTCGGTGGTTGGCGGGTTGTGGTGTGGGGCGGGTGGTGTTGACGAGTCGTCGTGGTGCCGGGGCGCCGGGTGTGGACGCCCTGGTCGCCGAGCTTGGTGGGTCGGGCGTCGAGGTCGTGGTGGTGGCCTGTGATGTGGCGGATCGTGTCCAGGTGGAGGCGTTGCTGGCGGAGTTCGAGCCGACGTCGGTGTTCCACGCGGCCGGGCGCGACCACTTCGACCCCGTGTCCTCCCTGTCGCTCGAAGATCTGCACGCGGTGCTGTCGGCGAAGGTGGAGGGTGCGCGTCACCTGGACGAGTTGCTGGGCGATCGGGAGTTGGACGCGTTCGTGCTGTTCTCGTCCATTGCCGGTGTGTGGGGTAGTGGTTATCAGGCTGCTTATGCGGCGGCCAATGCTTATCTGGATTCGTTGGCCCATCGGCGCAGGTCCCGAGGGTTGGCGGGGACGGCGGTGGCGTGGGGGCCGTGGGCCGACGGCGGCATGGCTGCCGAGACCGGCGCCGAGGAATCCCTGCGCCGCCGCGGGTTGAGGACCATGCCCGCTGCCCAGGCCGTGCTCGCCCTGCACCGGGCACTGGCCGACGACCGCACCACGTCGACGATCGCCGACGTGGACTGGCTGACGTTCGCGCCGACGTTCACGGTCGGCCGGCCCAGCCCGCTGCTGTCCGCACTGCCCGAGGTGCGGGACGCCCTGGATGGTGGAACCGCGCCCACGTCTACCGCGAGTGCCGAACTGGTGGCGCGGTTGACCGGACTGCCTGAACCCGAGCAGGACCGCCTCCTGGTCGACCTGGTCCGGACGCGCGCCGCCGCCGTGCTCGGCCACGGCTCGACCGGGTCTGTTTCGGCGGACCGGGCCTTCCGCGACCTCGGGTTCGACTCGCTGACCGCGGTCGAACTGCGCAACACCCTGAGTGCCGAAACCGGTCTGTCCCTGCCGACCACCCTCGTCTTCGACCACCCGAACGCCACCGAACTGGCCCGGCTGCTCAAGACCGAACTGCTCGGCTCGGAAGGGGGTGCCGACACCTTCCTGCCCGTCGCGGTAGGCTCGTCCGAGGACCCGATCGTGATCGTGGGGATGAGTTGCCGCTACCCGGGTGGTGTTCGGTCGCCGGAGGACTTGTGGCGGTTGGTGGCGGATGGCGTCGACGCGGTCGGTGAGTTCCCCACCGACCGCGACTGGGACGTCGAAAAGCTCTACGACCCGACCGGCAAGGCCGGCAGCTCCTACGTGCGGCATGGGGGTTTCCTGTACGACGCGGCGGAGTTCGATGCGGATTTCTTCGGTATTTCGCCGCGTGAGGCGGTGGCGATGGATCCGCAGCAGCGGTTGTTGTTGGAGACGTCGTGGGAGTTGTTCGAGCGGGCGGGTATCGATCCGTCGTCGGTGCGGGGTTCGCAGGTCGGTGTGTTCATCGGCTCGGGCTACCAGGACTACGCGGCCCAGGTCTTGGCGGCCGACGGTGCGGGCGGCTACGTGGGCACGGGCACGTCCGGCAGCGTGATCTCCGGGCGGCTGGCCTACACGTTCGGGCTCCAGGGGCCGGCGGTGACGGTCGACACGGCGTGTTCGTCGTCGCTGGTCGCCCTGCACCTCGCCGCCCAGGCGGTGCGCAACGGCGAGTGCACGATGGCCCTCGCCGGCGGTGTGACCGTCATGGCGACGCCGGGGCCTTTCATCGAGTTCAGCCGTCAGCGCGGGTTGTCGGCGGATGGCCGGTGCAAGCCGTTCGCGGCGGCGGCGGACGGCACGGGCTGGTCCGAGGGTGTCGGTGTGCTGTTGGTGGAGCGGTTGTCGGATGCCCGGCGCAATGGCCACACGGTGTTGGCGGTGGTGCGCGGTTCGGCGGTGAACCAGGACGGTGCGTCGAATGGTTTGACGGCGCCGAACGGTCCGGCGCAGCAGCGGGTCATTCGGCAGGCGTTGGCGAACGCGGGGTTGCGGACCGACCAGGTGGACGTGGTGGAGGGTCACGGCACGGGTACCACGTTGGGCGATCCGATTGAGGCTCAGGCGTTGTTGGCGACGTATGGGCGTGATCGGGATCGTCCGTTGTGGTTGGGGTCGTTGAAGTCGAACATCGGGCACGCGCAGGCGGCGTCGGGTGTGGCGGGTGTGATCAAGATGGTGATGGCCATGCGGCACGGTGTGCTGCCGCGCACCCTGCACGTGGACGAGCCGTCGCCGCATGTGGACTGGACGGTCGGTGATGTGCGGCTGCTCACCGAGCCCGTGGACTGGTCCTCCTCGGACCGCCCGCGTCGGGCTGGTGTGTCGTCGTTCGGCGTGAGCGGTACCAACGCGCACACCATCATCGAGTCCTACGAGGACGTCCCACTGGTCGTACCCACCGCGCCGTCGTCGCCGGAGGTCGTACCGTGGCCGTTGTCGGCCAGGAGCGTTCCGGCGCTTCAGGAGCAGGCCCGGCGCCTGCTCGACGCCGTGGACTCCCGAGAACCGGACCTGGCTTCCGTGGGGTTCACGCTCGCGACGCGGCGTGCGGCGCTCGAACACCGGGCGGTGGTCGTCGGCACGGACATCCACGATTTCCGCGCCGGTCTGGCAGCCCTCGCGCAGGGACAGCAGGCTGCCACCGTGGTCTCCGGTGAACAGGAGACTGGTCAGACTGCGTTCTTGTTCTCGGGTCAGGGTTCGCAGCGGGTGGGGATGGGTCGTGAGTTGTATGCGGCGTTCCCGGTGTTCGCTGCTGCCTATGACGAGGTCGTGCTCCGGTTGGGTGGTACGTCGTTCTTCGACGTGGGTTCGGAGGCGTTGAGTGCGACGGGTGTGGCGCAGCGTGCGTTGTTCGCGTTGCAGGTGGCGTTGTTCCGTCTGGTCGAGTCGTGGGGTGTGCGGCCGGATGTCCTTGTGGGGCATTCGGTGGGTGAGATCGCGGCTGCCCATGTGGCCGGGGTGTTGTCCCTGGACGATGCCTGCAGGTTGGTGTCCGCCCGCGCTGACTTGATGGAGGTGTTGCCGTCGGGTGGGTCGATGGTGGCGGTGGAGGCGTCCGAGGACGAGGTCACGCCGCTGCTGACCGGTGCGGTGTCCATCGCGGCGGTCAACGGTCCGCGTTCGGCGGTGGTGTCCGGTGCTGTGGACGCGGTGGATGCGGTGGTTGCGCACTTCGCCGATCGCAAGACGTCGCGGTTGACGGTGAGTCATGCGTTCCACTCGCCGTTGATGGAGCCGATGCTGGATGACTTCGCCGCTGTGGTGCGGGGATTGGAGTTCCACGAGCCGACCATTCCGATGTTGTCGCCGGTTGCCGAGGCCGGGTACTGGGTGCGGCATGTTCGGGACGCGGTGCGGTTCGCGGATCAGGTCGGTGAGTTGGATGAGCGGGGCACGACGCGGTTCTTGGAGATCGGGCCGGGTGGTGTGCTGACGGCGTTGACCCGCAACTGCCTGCCCGACGCGGAAATCCTGGCCGTCCCGACCCTGCGCGCCGACCGCGACGAAGCGACGACGATCGTCACGGCCGTGGCGCAGCTGCACACCCACGGCGTCAACGTCGACTGGTCGCCGTTCTTCCCCGACTCGCAGCCAGTCGACCTGCCCACCTACGCCTTCCGGACGCGCACCTACTGGATGAGCCCACCGGCGGCCGAGGTGGCGGCCGACCCGGCCGACTCCGGGTTCTGGAGCATCGTCGAGAGGCAGGACGCGGTCGGCCTGGCAGAGGTGCTGGGCACCGCGCCGGCCGAGTTGAACCACGTGCTGCCCGCCCTGTCCGCCTGGCGTCGGCAGCGGCACGACCAGTCGGCGGTGTCCGGGTGGCGCTACCGGATCGCCTGGCAGCCGGTGACCCCGGACGACCACCGACCGGTTGGCCATTGGCTGGTGGTGGTGCCTTCGGGCGCCGAGCACACGGACCTGGTCGAAGGCGTTCTCACCCGACACGGGGCCGTTCCGGTCACCGTCGAGGTGGAGCCGGGCACCACCCGCACGTCCTTCGCAGACCTGGTTCGCCAAGTCCTCGAAGCGCTGGACGAGCCGTTGGCGGGCGTCCTGTCGCTGCTCGCCCTCGGTGACGAGGACGCGACGCCGGGCCTGGCCCAGGGGTTGAGCGACGCCGAGGTGGCCGCGCCGCTGTGGTGCGTGACGCGCGGCGCGGTCGGCACAGGTCCCGCCGACTCCGTCGAGCACCCCGAACAGGCCAAGGTCTGGGGTCTCGGCCGGGTGATCGGCCTGGAGCGACCCGACCTCTGGGGCGGTCTGGTGGACCTGCCTGCCGAGCTGGATGAGCGTGTCCTCGACCGTTTGGCGTGGGTGTTGGCCGGTGGTCATGGTGAGGACCAGGTTGCGGTGCGTGGGTCGGGTGTGTTGGTGCGTCGTTTGGTGCGGGTGTCGTCGGTGTCGTCGGGTGTGTGGCGTTCGTCGGGTACGGCGTTGGTGACGGGTGGCACAGGGGCACTGGGTGGTCATGTGGCTCGGTGGTTGGCGGGTTGTGGTGTGGGGCGGGTGGTGTTGACCAGTCGTCGTGGTGCCGGGGCGCCGGGTGTCGATGCTTTGGTCGCCGAGCTTGGCGGGTTGGGCGTCGAGGTCGTGGTGGTGGCCTGTGACGTCGCGGACCGTGTCCAGGTGGAGGCGTTGCTCGCGGGCATCGCGGACTTGACCGTTGTCGTGCACACCGCAGGCGTCGACCACCTCACGCCGCTGGACGAGTTGACCCCGGAGGGGTACGCCGCCGTGCTGTCGGCGAAGGTGGACGGTGCGCGTCACCTGGACGAGTTGCTGGGCGATCGGGAATTGGACGCGTTCGTGCTGTTCTCGTCCATTGCCGGTGTGTGGGGTAGTGGTTATCAGGCCGCTTACGCGGCGGCCAATGCTTATCTGGATTCGTTGGCCCATCAGCGCGCGTCACGAGGACTCGCGGCTACCGCGGTGGCGTGGGGGCCGTGGGCCGACGGCGGTATGGCGGAAGGACCCGCCGAGGAGCAGCTGCGGCGGCGTGGCCTGATCCGGATGCCCGCACGGCAGGCCGTGCTCGCCCTCCAGGGGGCACTGGCCGACGACGAGACCGCCCTGACCGTGGTCGACGTCGACTGGGCCACGTTCGCGCCGACGTTCACCGTGAACCGGCCCAGCCCGCTGCTCGGCGACCTGCCCGAGGTCCGGGCGGCGCTGGAGACCGCTGCACCCGCGTCGGGCGGTGAGCCCGAGCTGGTGGCCCGGTTGTCCACGCTGTCCGAGGCGGAGCAGGAGCGAACGCTGGTCGAGCTGGTCCGGGCCGGTGCGGCACTCGTGCTGGGTCACGGCGCGGCGGGTGACGTCGCGACCGACCGCGCGTTCCGCGACATGGGCTTCGACTCCCTTACGGCGGTCGAGCTGCGGAACGCGTTGAGCGAGCGGACCGGGTTGGCCCTCCCGTCGACGATCGTCTTCGACTACCCGGACGCGCGGGAGCTGGGCAGGTTCATCAAAGCCGAGCTGCTGGGCTCGGCCGACGGAGCGGCGACCGCGTCCGAGGTGTCGGCGGACCTGTCGGACGACCCGATCGTGATCGTGGGGATGAGTTGCCGCTACCCGGGCGGTGTTCGGTCGCCGGAGGACTTGTGGCGGCTGGTGGCGGACGGCGTCGACGCGGTCGGTGAGTTCCCCGCTGACCGTGGTTGGGATGTCGATTCCCTGTACTCGCCGGACGGTGGCCCCGGGCGGTCCTACGTGCGGCACGGGGGTTTCCTGTACGACGCGGCGGAGTTCGATGCGGATTTCTTCGGTATTTCGCCGCGTGAGGCGGTGGCGATGGATCCGCAGCAGCGGTTGTTGTTGGAGACGTCGTGGGAGTTGTTCGAGCGGGCGGGTATCGATCCGTCGTCGGTGCGGGGTTCGCAGGTCGGTGTGTTCATCGGCTCGGGCTACCAGGACTACGCGGCCCAAGTCCTCAAGGCCGACAGCGCCGAGGGTTACCTCGGCACCGGCAGTGCGGCGAGCGTCCTGTCCGGGCGGCTGGCCTACACGTTCGGGCTCCAGGGGCCGGCGGTCACGGTCGACACGGCGTGTTCCTCGTCGCTGGTCGCCCTGCACTGGGCGGTCCAGGCCCTGCGCAACGGCGAGTGCTCCATGGCCGTCGCGGGCGGTGTCATGGTGATGGCGACCCCCACGGCGTTCGTCGAGTTCAGTCGTCAGGGTGGCCTGGCGGCGGACGGCCGGTGCAAGCCGTTCGCGGCGGCGGCGGACGGCACCGGGTGGTCCGAGGGCGTTGGCGTGCTGTTGGTGGAGCGGTTGTCGGATGCCCGGCGGCTCGGTCACGAGGTCTTGGCGGTGGTCCGGGGCAGTGCGGTGAACCAGGACGGTGCGTCGAATGGTTTGACGGCGCCGAACGGTCCGGCGCAGCAGCGGGTCATCAGGCAGGCGTTGGCCAGTGCCGGGTTGTCGACGGGTGACGTGGACGTGGTGGAGGGTCACGGCACCGGCACGAGGCTTGGTGATCCGATCGAGGCTCAGGCGTTGTTGGCGACGTATGGGCGTGATCGGGATCGTCCGTTGTGGTTGGGGTCGTTGAAGTCGAACATCGGGCACGCGCAGGCGGCGTCGGGTGTGGCGGGTGTGATCAAGATGGTGATGGCCATGCGGCACGGTGTGCTGCCGCGCACCCTGCACGTGGACGAGCCGTCGCCGCACGTGGACTGGACGGTCGGTGATGTGCGGCTGCTCACCGAGCCCGTGGACTGGTCCTCCTCGGACCGCCCGCGTCGGGCTGGTGTGTCGTCGTTCGGCGTGAGCGGCACCAACGCCCACACCATCATCGAGGAGCCCTCGGTGGTGGTCGGCAGGCGTCCCGCGCCTGGTGCCCCGGCCCCGGTGGTGCCGTGGGTGCTCTCCGCGTCGACCGCGGACGGCTTGCGGATGCAGGCCGGTCAACTGCTGTCGTTGGTCGAGTCAACCGGACCGGACCCGGTGGACGTCGCGTACTCGCTGGTGACGGGCCGTGCCGCACTGCGCAACCGGGCCGTGGTGCTCGGGGACGGACCCGGTGGACTGACCGCTGGTCTCCGCGCGCTGGCGGCAGGTGACAGCGCCTCCGCACCGATCCGGGGGGAGGCCGTCCAGGGCTCTGCGGCGTTCTTGTTCTCGGGTCAGGGTTCGCAGCGGGTGGGGATGGGTCGTGAGCTGTATGCGGCGTTCCCGGTGTTCGCGGCGGCGTATGACGAGGTGGTTGCGGGGCTCGGCGGTACGTCGTTCTTCGACGTTGACGTGGAGGCGTTGAGCGCGACGGGTGTGGCGCAGCGTGCGTTGTTCGCGTTGCAGGTGGCGCTGTTCCGTCTGGTCGAGTCGTGGGGTGTCCGACCCGATGTCCTTGTCGGGCATTCGGTGGGTGAGATCGCGGCTGCCCACGTGGCAGGGGTGTTGTCCCTGGAGGATGCCTGTCGGTTGGTGTCGGCCCGTGCCGACTTGATGCAGGCGTTGCCGTCGGGTGGGGCGATGGTCGCCGTGGAGGCGTCCGAGGACGAGGTGTTGCCGTACCTGACTGAGAGTGTGTCGGTCGCGGCTGTCAACGGTCCGCGTTCGGTGGTGGTGTCCGGTGATGCCGGGGCCGTGGACGCGGTGGTGGCGCACTTCGCCGATCGCAAGACGTCGCGGCTGACGGTGAGTCACGCGTTCCACTCGCCGCTGATGGAGCCGATGCTGGACGAGTTCGCGGCTGTGGTGCGGGGTCTGGAGTTTCACGAGCCGCGCATCCCGATGTTGTCGCCGGTCACCGAGCCCGGCTACTGGGTGCGGCACGTCCGCGACGCGGTGCGGTTCGGCGACCAGATCGGTGAGCTGGGCGAACGGGGTGTCAGCAAGTTCCTGGAGATCGGGCCGGGTGGTGTGCTGACCGCCCTGACCCGCAACTGCCTGCCCGACGCGGAAATCCTCGCCGTCCCCGCCCTGCGCGCCGACCGGCCCGAGGTCACCGCCGCCGCCACCGCCCTCGCCCACCTGCACGTCAACGGTGTCGAGGTGGACTGGACGCCGTTCCTGGCGGGCGGCTCGCGGGTGCCCGTGCCGACCTACCCGTTCCAGCGGGAGCGCCACTGGCTGGAGAGTCCTCCCGCCGCGACCGCCACCGACCCGGTCGACGCGGAGTTCTGGGCGACGGTCGAGCGCGGCGACCTCGGCGAGCTGGCGAGCACCCTCGACGTGCGCACTGACGACCGGTTCGGCGACGTGCTGCCCCGGCTCACGGAGTGGCGTCGCCGCCGACGCGAGCAGTCCGCCTCCGACTCGCTGCGCTACGACGTGGCGTGGCGGACACTGGCGGACCTGCCGGCGGCAGACCTGGACGGGACGTGGCCCGTGGTCGTGCACGCGGACCGCCTGGCCGCCGAAACCGTGGTCGCCTGTCTGCGCGGACTCGTGGAGCACGGCGCCACACCCCTGGTGGTGGCGCTGGAGCCCGGCGACGACCGGTCGACCCTGGCCGCGCGGCTGGCGGGCACGGACGTGGCCGGCGTGATATCGCTGCTCGCGGTGACCGGTGACCCGGGACGGCCCGCCGACGCGGTGGCCTCGACGGTGCTGCTGGTGCAGGCGCTGGTCGATGCCGAGGTGGACGCGCCGCTGTGGTGCGCCACCCGCTCGGCGGTCTCCACCGGCGCCGACGACCCGCTGCGCAACCCCGTGCAGGCACTGGTCTGGGGCACGGGCCGGGCAGCTGCCCTGGAGCACACCGCGCGCTGGGGCGGTCTGGTGGACCTGCCGGAGGCCCTGGACGACCGGGTGCTCGCCGACTTCGCGTCCGTGCTCTCCGGGCGGTCCGGGGAAGACCAGGTCGCGATCCGCCCGTCGGGCGTCCTGGTCCGCAGGCTCCGGCGGACACCTCCGACAACGCGACCGGTGCGCGCCCGCAGCCTCGGCGGCACGGTGCTCGTCACCGGCGGCACCGGCGGGCTGGGCGCGCACGTGGCCCGGTGGCTCGCCACCGGTGACACGCGGCGCCTGGTGCTCACCAGCCGACGCGGCCAGGACGCGCCCGGCGCTGTGGACCTGCGCGCCGAGCTGGAGGCTGCGGGTGTCGGCGTCACGATCGCCGCGTGCGACGTCGCCGACCGGGATGCGGTCGCGGCGCTGCTGGACCAGGTGGGACCGCTGACGGCGGTCGTGCACGCGGCGGGTGTCGCCGACGCGGCGATGATCGCCGACACCACGGCCGAAGAGGTCGCCGCCGCGCTGGCCGCCAAGGTCGACGGCGCGCGGCACCTGGACGAACTGCTGGGCGACCGCGAACTGGACGCGTTCGTGCTGTTCTCCTCCATCGCCGGCGTCTGGGGCAGCGGTGGCCAAGCGGCCTACGCCGCGGGCAACGCCTACCTCGACGCCCTCGCCGCAGCCCGGCGTGCCCGCGGCCTCACCGCGACGGCCGTCGCGTGGGGTCCGTGGGGCGGGGGCGGCATGGTGGCGGACACCGGGGACGAGGAGCGACTACGGGCGCGCGGCCTGACGCCGTTGACCCCCTCGTCGGCGCTGCTCGCCCTCCAGCGGGCGCTCGATGAGGACGCGACCGCGCTCGTGGTGGCCGACGTCGACTGGGAGCGGTTCATCGAGCCGTTCACCGTCACCCGCCCCAGTCCTCTGCTGGACGAGCTCGCCGGGACGCACCGCGTGCCCGACCCCGTCGAGTCGGGGCCGGCGCAGGACGCCCTGCGCGCCGCGCTGTCCGATACTCCGCCCGCCGAGCGCGACCAGGTCCTGCTGGACCTGGTCCGGGCGAACGTGGCGAACGTCCTCGGCCACGGCAGCCCCGACCGCGTGGAACCCGGCCGGGCGTTCCGGGACCTCGGCTTCGACTCGCTCACCGCGATCGAGCTGCGCAACGGCCTGACCGCGTCGACCGGGCTCGTGCTGCCGGCCACGCTGGTCTTCGACCACCCGACGCCGAGCGCACTCGCCCGGCACCTGCTCGCCGAACTCGTCCCCGACGATGCGGCGCCGGGCACTTCGGTGTTCGGCGAACTCGACCGGGTGGAGTCGGCCATCGCCACCGCCGGCGGCGACGTCGTCGTCCGGTCCCGGATCAAGCTCCGTTTGCAGGACCTGCTGGCGCGGCTCAACGGCGACGCGGACGACACCGCGGCCGACGCCGCGGCCGACCGGCTGGCCGGCGCGACGGTCGACGACATCTTCGACCTCGTCGACCGGGAACTGGACGTGTCGTGAGCAGCCCCACCGCACATGCCGAGACCACCGGGCGGAACGCACCATGACGAACACCAACGAAGAGAAGCTTCTCGACTACCTCAAGAGGGTGACGGCCGACCTCCGCCAGGTGCGGACCCGGCTGCGCGAGGTCGAGGAGAAGGACCAGGAACCGATCGCCATCGTCGGCATGGCCTGCCGCTTCCCCGGCGGTGTCCGCTCGCCCGAGGACCTGTGGGCCCTGGTGGAGGAGGGGCGTGACGCGATCGGCGACTTCCCCGCCGACCGCGGCTGGGACGTCGAATCGCTCTACGACCCGGACCCCGACGCCCAGGGCAGGTCCACCACCCGGTCCGGCGGGTTCCTGTACGACGCGGCCGACTTCGACCCCGCGTTCTTCGGCATCTCGCCGCGTGAGGCGGTGGCGATGGACCCGCAGCAGCGCCTGCTGCTGGAGACGGCGTGGGAGGCGTTCGAGCACGCGGGCATCGACCCGGACACCGCGCGCGGCACCAGGACGGGCGTGTTCGTCGGCTCCGGCTACCAGGACTACGCGACGCGCGTGTTCGCGGCGGCCGGCGAGTCCGACGGCTACCTCGGCACGGGCAACGCGGCGAGCGTGCTGTCCGGGCGCCTGGCCTACCTGTTCGGGCTGGAGGGCCCAACCCTGACCGTCGACACGGCGTGCTCGTCGTCGCTGGTCGCCCTGCACCTGGCGGCGCAGTCGCTGCGCTCCGGCGAGTCGACGCTCGCCCTGGCGGGCGGCGTGATGGTGATGTCCAGCCCCACGGCGTTCGTGGAGTTCAGCCGGCAGCGCGGCCTCGCCCCGGACGGCCGCTGCAAGGCGTTCGGCGCGGGCGCGGACGGCACCGGCTGGTCCGAGGGTGTCGGCCTGCTGCTGGTGGAACGACTGTCGGACGCCCGCCGCAACGGCCACCCCGTCCTCGCGGTGGTCCGGGGCAGCGCCGTCAACCAGGACGGCGCGTCCAACGGGCTCACCGCCCCCAACGGCCCCGCGCAGCAGCGCGTCATCAGGCAGGCCCTGGCGAACGCCGGGCTGTCCACGTCGGACGTGGACGTGGTCGAGGCGCACGGCACGGGCACCGTCCTGGGCGACCCCATCGAGGCGCAAGCCCTCCTCGCCACCTACGGCCGCGACCGCGAACAGCCGTTGCTGCTGGGGTCCCTGAAGTCGAACATCGGCCACGCCCAGGCCGCCGCCGGCGTCGGCGGCATCATCAAGGTGGTCATGGCGATGCGGCACGGCGTCGTGCCCCGCACCCTGCACGCCGACGAACCCACCCCGCACGTGGACTGGACGAGCGGCGCGGTCCGGCTGGCCACGGACGCGGTGCCGTGGCCCGAGGTCGACCGGCCGCGCCGGGCCGCCGTGTCGTCGTTCGGCGTCAGCGGCACGAACGCGCACACGATCGTCGAGCAGGCGCCGGAGGCGCCGGAGCCCGAGCCGACGCCGTCGATGCCCGCCGTGCCGTGGGTCCTGTCCGCCCGCAGCTCCGAGGCGTTGCGGGACCACGCCGCGTCGCTGTCGGCGCACGCCCCCGCTTGGACGGACCTGGTGGACACCGGGTTCTCGCTGGCCACCGGACGTGCGGCGCTGGAGCACCGTGCGGTCGTCGTCGGCGCGGACGCCGAGGAGATCGCCGACGCCTTGCGCGCCCTGGCGACCGGAGCGCCGTCCGCCGGCCTGGTGACGGGCACCGCGCGGCTGGGCAAGGTCGCGTTCTTGTTCTCGGGTCAGGGTTCGCAGCGGGCGGGGATGGGTCGTGAGCTGTATGCGGCGTTCCCGGTGTTCGCTGCTGCCTATGACGAGGTGGTTGCGGGGCTCGGCGGTACGTCGTTCTTCGACGTTGACGTGGAGGCGTTGAGCGCGACGGGTGTGGCGCAGCGTGCGTTGTTCGCGTTGCAGGTGGCGTTGTTCCGCTTGGTCGAGTCGTGGGGTGTCCGACCGGATGTATTGGTGGGTCACTCGGTGGGTGAGATCGCGGCTGCCCACGTGGCCGGGGTGTTGTCCCTCGATGATGCCTGCCGGTTGGTGTCCGCCCGTGCCGACTTGATGCAGGCGTTGCCGTCCGGTGGAGCGATGGTCGCCGTGGAGGCGGCTGAAGACGAGGTGTTGCCTTACCTGACCGAGGGTGTGTCGATCGCGGCTGTCAACGGTCCGCGTTCGGTGGTCGTGTCCGGTGAGGCCGGGGCCGTGGACGCGGTGGTGGCGCACTTCGCCGATCGCAAGACCTCTCGGCTGAAGGTGAGTCATGCGTTCCACTCGCCGTTGATGGAGCCGATGCTGGACGACTTCGCGGCCGTGGTGGACGGATTGGAGTTCCACGAGCCGACCATTCCGATGTTGTCCCCGGTCGCCGAGCCCGGCTACTGGGTGCGGCACGTCCGCGACGCGGTGCGGTTCGCGGATCAGGTCGCGCAGTTGGACGAGCGCGGCACGACGCGGTTCTTGGAAATCGGGCCGGGTGGTGTGCTGACGGCACTGACCCGCAACCGCCTGCCCGACACCGAAATCCTCGCCGTCCCGACCCTGCGCGACAACGCGCCCGAACCAGTGGCCGTCCTCACCGCTCTCGGCGCGCTGCACACCTCGCACGTGCCCGTCGACTGGTCGGCGGTGTTCCCCGGCGGTCGCCGCGTCGACCTTCCCACCTACCCGTTCCAGCGCGAGCGGTTCTGGCTGGACGTCCCCGGCGCCGCCGTGACGCCGGACCTCGACGACTGGCGCTACGACGTCACCTGGCGCCCCTTCGACGCGATCGGCCCCGCGCCGACCGGCACGTGGCTCGTGGTCGGTTCGGACGGCGACGACGCGGCCGCGATCACCGCCGCTCTCAGCGACCGGGGCGTGCTGGTCGTGCGGACCGACGACGCGGACCTCTCCGACGTGACTGCCCCGGTGGACGCGGTCCTGGCCCTGCACACCCTGCACGACACCGACCCGGTCACCACGCTGCTGCTCCTGCGCGCCCTGGACGCCGCCGGGATCACCGCGCCCGTCTGGTGCCTGACCCGCGATGCGGTGGCCACCGACGCACCCGGCGACCCGACCCGCGCTCTGACCTGGGGACTCGGTCGCGTCGTGGCGCTGGAGCAGCCCCACCGCTGGGGCGGCTTGGTCGACCTGCCCGCGAACGGCATCGCCGAGGACGTCCTGATGACGGTCCTGGGCGGCGGCACGGGGGAGGACCAGGTCGCGATCCGCGACGACCACCCGCTCGCCCGGCGGGTCGTCCGCGCCGCCCGGGGGGCGACCTCGCGCCCCTGGCGGCCATCGGGCACGGTCCTGGTCACCGGCGGCACCGGTGCGCTCGGTGGGCACGTCGCCCGCTGGCTGGCCCGGTCCGGAGCGCGGCACGTCGTGCTGGCCGGGCGGCGGGGCGAGCAGGCGCCGGGCGCGGACGGACTGCGCGCCGAGCTGGAGGAGCTGGGCGCGCGGGTCAGCCTGGTCGCCGCCGACGTCGCCGAGCGCGCGGACGTCGCCAGGCTGCTCGCGGTCGCCGACGAGGACGGGGCGTTGACCGCCGTCGTGCACGCCGCCGGCGTGCCCGACGCCGAAGTGCTCGCCGACACCACGCCCGAGCGGTTCACCGCCGCGCTGAGCGCCAAGGTGGGCGGCGCGCGCCACCTGGACGAGCTGCTGGGCGACCGGGAGCTGGACGCGTTCGTGCTGTTCTCCTCCATCGCCGGCGTCTGGGGCGGCGGCGGCCAGGGCGCGTACTCGGCGGGCAACGCCTTCCTCGACGCCCTCGCGGTCGACCGGCGGGCGCGCGGCCTCACCGCGACCGCCGTGGCCTGGGGACCGTGGGCCGGTGCGGGCATGGTCGCCGACGGCGCCGACGAGGAGCGCCTGAAGCTGCGCGGCCTCACCGCCTTGCCGCCCCGCTACGCGATCGCCGCCCTCCAGCGGGCGCTGGACCTCGACGCGACCACCGCGGTCGTCGCCGACGTGGACTGGCCGGTGTTCCTCGCGCCCTTCACGGTCGCCAGGCCCGCGCCCCTGTTCGCCGAGCTGACCGGGAGCGCGGGGACCGGCGGCCCGCGGGTCCGCTCCGCGCTCGCCGACCGCGTGGCCGCACTGCCCGAGGACCAGCGGGAACGGGCCGTGATCGACGTGGTCCGCGCCCACGCCGCCGCCGTCCTGGGCCACCGCTCGGCCGACGCGGTGGAGGCGGACCACGCGTTCAGCCGGCTCGGCTTCGACTCACTCACCGCGGTGCAGCTGCGCAACGCCCTGATCGCCGAGACCGGCTTGGAACTGCCCACCACGCTCGTGTTCGACCACCCGACCGCGGCCGAACTGGGCGCCCACCTGCTCGGCGAACTGCTCGGCCTGGACGGGCCGGGGGAGACCGCACCCACCGACGCGGGCCACACCGACGAGCCCATCGCGATCGTCGGCATGGCCTGCCGCTACCCGGGCGGCGTGCGGTCGCCGGAGGACCTGTGGCGGCTGGTGGCGGACTCGGTGGACGCCACCACCGACTTCCCGACCAACCGCGGCTGGGACGTCGACGCCCTGTACGACCCCGACCCCGACCGCCCCGGCACGACCTACACCCGGCGCGGCGGCTTCCTGCACGACGCCGACGAGTTCGACCCCGCGTTCTTCGGCATCTCACCGCGCGAGGCGGTGGCGATGGACCCCCAGCAGCGGCTGCTGCTGGAGACCACGTGGGAGGTGTTCGAACGCGCGGGCGTCGACCCGCTGGCGTTGCAGGGCAGCCAGACCGGTGTGTTCATCGGCTCCGGCTACCAGGACTACGTCGGTCGCGCGCTGGACGTGCCCGACGGCGTGGAGCGCTACCTGGCGACCGGCAACGCCGCCAGCGTGATCTCCGGCAGGCTCGCCTACACCTTCGGGCTGCGCGGCCCCGCGCTCACGGTCGACACCGCGTGCTCGGCGTCACTGGTGGCGCTGCACCTGGCCGCGCGGGCCCTGCGCGCGGGCGAGTGCGAGCTGGCCGTGGCCGGCGGCGTGATGGTCATGTCCGCGCCCAGCGCGTTCACCCAGTCCAGCAGGATGCGGGGGCTCGCCCCGGACGGGCGCTGCAAGGCGTTCTCCGACGGCGCGGACGGCACCGCGTTCGCCGAGGGCGTCGGCGTCGTGCTGGTGGAGAGGCTGTCCGACGCCCGTCGCAACGGCCACCGGGTCCTCGCCGTGGTCCGCGGCTCCGCCGTCAACCAGGACGGCGCGTCGAACGGCCTCACCGCGCCCAGCGGCCCCGCGCAGCGCCAGGTGATCCGGCGGGCGCTGGCCGACGCCGGGCTGACCGGCGCCGACGTGGACCTGGTCGAGGCGCACGGGACCGGCACCGTCCTGGGCGACCCGATCGAGGCGCAGGCCCTGCTGGCCACCTACGGCCGGGAGCGGACCGCGGAGAACCCGCTGTGGCTGGGCTCGCTCAAGTCCAACATCGGCCACGCGCAGGCCGCGGCGGGCGTCGGCGGCATCATCAAGGCGGTCATGGCGATGCGGCACGGGAACATGCCGTCGACGCTGCACGTGGACGAGCCGACCTCGCACGTCGACTGGTCGCCGGGGACGGTGCGGCTGCTGACCGAGGCGCGTGACTGGCCGGAGCCCGGCAGGCCGCGCCGCGCGGCGGTGTCCTCCTTCGGCGTGAGCGGCACGAACGCGCACGTCGTGCTGGAGCAGGGCGACCCCGACCCGGCCCCGACCGGCGCCGCCGAGCCGGACGGACCGGTGGCGTGGGCGCTGTCGGCCCGCAGCCACGCCGGCCTGCGGGCCCAGGCCGGGGCGCTGCTGGCAGCGGTCGGCGAGCGGTCCGCCGCGGACGTCGCGCACGCCCTGCTCACCACCCGCGCCGCGCTGGAGCACCGGGCCGTCGTGGTCGGCGACCGCGCCGCCCTGCGCGACGGGCTCGCCGCGATCGTCGCGGGCGCGCCCGCCGGCAACGTGGTGCTGGGCACCGCGCAGGCCGTCGCCAAGCCGGTGTTCGTCTTCCCCGGTTACGGCGCTCAGTGGATCGGCATGGCCAAGGACCTGATCGCCACGTCCGACGTGTTCGCAGCCGAGGTCCAGGCGTGTTCCGAGGCGTTCGCCCGGCACTTCGACTGGTCGGTGCTCGACGTGCTGACCGAGCGCCCGGGCGCGCCGGCGATCGAGAAGACCGACGTCGTCCAACCGGTGCTGTTCACCGTGATGGCCGCGCTCGCCGCGTTGTGGCGGTCGTGCGGCGTGGAGCCGGCCGCCGTGGTGGGCCACTCCCAGGGCGAGGTCGCCGCCGCGTACGTCGCGGGCGGCCTGACCCTGCCGGACGCCGCGCTCGTCGTGGCCGCGCGGGCCAAGGCGTGGCTGCCGATGATCGACCGGGGCTCGATGGTCGTGGTCGCGCTGGCCGCCGACGAGGTGGCCCGGCGCATCGCGCCGTGGGGGGACCGGTTGTCCGTCGCCGCGGTGAACGGCCCCACCTCCGTCACCGTGTCCGGCGACGTGGAGGCGACGGTCGAGCTGCTGGCCGAGCTGGCCGCGCAGGACGTGCGGGTCCGCAAGGTGCGCGGCGCGAACGCCGCCGGCCACTCCGCGCAGGTCGACGACCTGCGCGCCGTGCTGGAGCCGCAGCTGGCCGCGGTCGTGCCGCGCACCGGCACGATCCCGTTCCACTCGACCGTCACCGCGGGCGTCCTCGACACCGCCGAGCTGGACGGCGACTACTGGTTCCGCAACCTGCGGCGCACCGTGCTGTTCGAGCCGACCGTGCGCGGCCTGGTCGAGCTGGGGCACCAGGCGTTCCTGGAGGTCAGCTCGCACCCGCTGCTCACGTCGATGATCCGCGAGATCGCCGACACCGCCGGCGTGGACGCGGTCGTCACCGGCTCGCTGCGGCGCGACTCGGGCGACCTGGCGCGGGTGCTGACCTCGGCCGCCGAGCTGCACGTGCGGGGCGTGGCGGTCGACTGGGCCGCCGCGCACGCCGGCCTGCTGGACGGGGCGGTCCCGGTCGACCTGCCGACCTGCGCGTTCCAGCGGCGGCGCTACTGGCTCGACACCGCCGCCCCCGGCGGCGCGGTCGACGAGGTGGAGGCCGCGTTCTGGGACGTCGTGGAGAACGACGACCTCGACGCGCTCGCCACGACCCTGGACGTGCCCGACGCGGGCGCGTTCGCCCCGGTGCTGCCCGCGCTGTCGCGGTGGCGCCGCCGGCGCCGGGAGAACTCGGAGGTCGACGCGCTCCGCTACCGGGTGGTGTGGCGGCGGGTCGCCGACCCCGTGCCGCCCGCCGACCCGGGCACGTGGCTGGTCGTCGTCCCCGCGGGCGCCACCGACGCCTGGTCCGCGGCGGGACTGCCCGGGGGAGTGCGGGTCGAGGTCCCGGTGGACGTCGACCGCGACACCCTCGGCCGCCTCCTGGCCGGGGCGGCGGACGGCCTCGCCATCACCGGCGCGTGGTCGCTGCTGGGCCTCGCCGGGGGGCACTACCGCGACCTGACCGACCTGCCCGCCGGGGTCGCGTTGAACACCCTGCTGCTCCAGGCGCTCGCCGACGCCGGCATCGCCGCGCCGCTGTGGTGCGCGACCAGCGGGGCGGTCGCCGTGGACGAGGAGGACGTGGTCCGCGCCGCCGAGGGGTACCAGCTGTGGGGTGTGGGCCGGGTGGCCGCGCTGGAGCAGCCGGCCCGGTGGGGCGGCCTGGTCGACCTGCCCGCCGTGCCCGACGAGCGGACCACCGCCCGGCTGGCCGGCGTGCTCGGCGGCACACCCGGCGAGGACCAGGTCGCGCTGCGGCCCTCCGGCGCGTTCGCCTGCCGGCTCGTGCGCGCCCGCCCCGACGTGGCCCGGGAATGGCGCACCAGCGGCACCGCGCTGGTCACCGGCGGCACCGGCGGCATCGCCCGGCACCTGGCTCGCTGGCTGGTCGGCGCGGGCGCGGAGCACGTGCTGCTGACGAGCAGGCGCGGTCGAGCGGCGGAGGGCGTCGAGGAGCTGGAGGCGGAGCTGGCCGGGCTCGGCGCGCGGGTCACCGTGGCCGCGTGCGACGTGGCCGACCGCGAAGCGGTGGCCGAGCTGCTGGCCTCGGTCCCCGAGGACGCGCCGCTGCGCTCGGTGTTCCACGCCGCGGGCACCGCGCGGTCCTCCGTGCTGGCCGACGCCGCGCCCGACGAGTTCGCCGCCGCCGCGAGCGGCAAGGTCACCGGCGCCCGCAACCTCGACGACCTGCTCGGCGACCGGGAACTGGACGCGTTCGCGCTGTTCTCCTCCGGGGCCGGGGTGTGGGGCAGCGGCGGCCAGGCGTCCTACGCCGCCGCCAACGCCCACCTCGACGCCCTGGCCCACCAGCGGCGTGCGGCCGGCCGCACCGCGACCGCCGTGGCGTGGGGCGGCTGGGCGGGCAGCGGCATGGCCGACGACGAGGCCGTCGTCGAGCGGTTCACCCGGCGCGGCATGATCGCCATGCGGCCCGAGGTCGCCCTGCGCGGTCTGGGCGGGGCGCTGGCCGCCGGCGAGACCGGCCTGGTCGTCGCCGGGGTGGACTGGGAGCGGTTCGTGCCCGTGTTCACCGTGGGCCGCCCGAGCCCGCTGCTGTCGGAGCTGCCCGAGGCCCGGCGGTCGGTCGCGAAGACCACCGAGGCCGCTGCGGGGGAGGACGGCGACGGCTCCGGCCTCACCGCCCGCCTGGCCGCCCTGCCCGCCGACCGGCGGGAAGCGGAGCTGCTGGCGTTCGTCTGCGCCCAGGCCGCGGTCGTCCTCGGCCACGACCGCGGCGAACCGCTCCTGCCGCACCAGCAGTTCCTGGAACTGGGCTACGACTCGCTGACCGCGATCGACCTGCGCAACCGGCTCGCCGCGGCCACCGGGACACCGCTGCCGGCGAGCCTGGTGTTCGAGCACCCGTCACCGGAGAAGCTGGCCGCCCACCTGCTGCGCTCGATCGGCGTCCCCGAGGGGCAGCAGGCCCCGCCCGCGGCCCCGGACGCCCTGGTCGCCCTCTACGCCCACGCCGGCGGCACCGGCCGGGTGACCGAGGCGATGGGGATGCTGGCGGAGGTGTCCCGGTTCCGGCCGTCGTTCGACGAGGACACCGCCGCCGCGCACGTCGTCACCCCGGTCCGCTTCGCCACCGGCGACGCCCGACCGCCGCTGGTGTGCCTCGCGCCCTACATCGCGCCCGCCGGCGTGCAGCAGTACGCGCGGCTGGCGGCGGCGTTCCGCGACCAGCGGGACGTGTGGGTGCTGCCCGCGCCGGGCTTCGCGGCGGGCGAGTCCCTGCCGTCCTCGGTGGACGCCCTGGTCGCCGCGCAGGCCGAAGCGGTCCTGCGGTGCGCCGGTGGCGAGCGGCCGGTGGTCGTCGGCTACTCGTCCGGCGGCTGGATCGCGCACGCGGTCGCGGCACGCCTCCAGACCACCGGCACGCCACCCCTCGCGGTGGTGATGCTGGACAGCTTCACCCGCGACGTCCCCATGAACCCCGAGTTCCTGTCCCTCATGGCCCAGCAGCAGGCGGAGCGGTTCCGCTTCATGGCCTCGGGCGGCGACCAGCTCACCGCGATGGGCGGCTACCTGAGGATCTTCGACACGTGGGAGGCACCCGCCCTGGACGTGCCCACGCTGCTCATCCGGGCCGCCGAGTCGCTGCCGGGCGTGCCGGGCGACGGCGACAACCGCCCGGCGCCGCCCGGTCACGTCGACGCGACCGTCGAGGTCGCCGCCGACCACTACTCGATGATGGAGGACCACGCGGAGGCCACGGCCGGCGCGCTGCACCAGTGGCTGGCCGAACACCAGGCCGCCCTTCTCCGCTGACTTCCCGAACACCCGAGCACGCAGGCGTCGACGACGTCCGCCCGCGTGCCGGTCGACCACGTCCGCGCACCACCCCCGAACGGAGAGACACGATGTCCAAGTCGCTGTACGAGATCGGCGAGATCCCGCCCCTCGGCGAGGTCCCGCGGCAGATGTACGCCTCCCTCATCCGCCAGGAGCGCTACGGCCGCCCCGAGGACGCGTTCAAGGTCGAGGCCATCGACGTGCCGGAGGTCGGTCGCGGCCAGGTGCTGGTGATGGTCATGGCCGCCGGCATCAACTACAACAACGTGTGGGCCGCGCGCGGCACGCCCGTGGACGTCATCGGCATGCGGCAGAAGGCGGGCCAGCCCGAGGACTTCCACATCGGCGGCTCCGAGGGCGCCGGCGTCGTGTGGGCGGTCGGCGACAACGTGCGCAACGTCGCGGTCGGCGACCACGTCGTCATCTCGCCCGCCCAGTGGGACGAGACCGCCGAAGACCTCCGGCTCAGCCGCGACCCCATGGGGTCCAGGACGCTCGGCGCCTACGGCTACGAGGTCAACTACGGCACGTTCGCCCAGTTCGCCCTCGTCGACGACTACCAGCTGCACCCCAAACCCGCCAACCTCACGTGGGAGGCCGCGGCCTGCTACATGCTCACCGCCAGCACCGCCTACCGGCAGCTCGTCGGCTGGGAGCCCAACGTCGTGCGCCCCGGCGACCCGGTGCTGATCTGGGGTGGTTCGGGCGGGCTCGGCTCGATGGCCATCCAGATCACCAAGCTGCGCGGCGGCATCCCGATCGCCGTCATCTCCGACGACTCCCGGGCCGAGTACTGCCGGTCGCTCGGCGCGGCGGGCGTGATCAACCGCACCGAGTTCGACCACTGGGGCCGGCTGCCCGACATCGACGACCAGGCCGCGTCCAAGGAGTGGGTGAAGTCGGTCCAGGGGTTCGGCCGGCGCATCTGGGACATCCTCGGCGAGCGCAAGGCGCCCAAGATCGTGCTGGAGCACTCCGGCGAGAACACCGTGCCCACCTCCATGTACCTGTGCGACACGCTCGGCATGGTCGTGCTCTGCGGCGGCACCAGCGGCTACAACGGCGACGTCGACCTGCGGCACCTGTGGATGCGGCAGAAGCGCTTCCAGGGCTCGCACGGCGCCAACCTCCGCGAGTGCCGCGAGGTCACCAACCTCATCGCCGCGGGGCAGCTCGACCCGTGCCTGAGCGCGTGCGAGGAGTTCGAGGCCGTCGGCAAGGTCCACCAGCTCATGGCCGACAACGCCCACCCCGGCGGCAACATGGCGGTCCTCGTCAACGCCCCGCGCGCCGGCCTCACGTCGCTCGCCGACGACCTCACCGCCGTCGCCTGACCGATCGACCACGAGGGACGGAGGAAACATGACGGAGTCCATCGCCGTGCCCCACCTGCCGACCGCGCGCGGGTGCCCCTTCGCGCCGCCGGACGGCCTCGCCGACATCCGCGAGAAGGCCCCGATCACCCGCGCGGTGTTCGAGGGCGGCGAGGAGGCGTGGCTGTTCACCGGCTACCAGGAGGTCCGGGACCTGCTGCGGGACCAGCGGTTCAGCGTGCGCATCCCGCGATCGGTGCACACCAGGGACGAACAACCGCCCAGGCCCGGGCGCGGCAGCCTGCTGTGGCAGGACCCGCCGACCCACACCGCCGACCGCAGGCTGCTGGTCAAGGAGTTCACCGTCCGCCGCATGCAGTCGCTCCAACCCCGCATCCAGCGGATCGTCGACGAGCACCTCGACCGGATCGCGTCCCTGCCGCAGCCGGTGGACCTGGTGGCCGAGTTCGCCACCCCCGTCCCGTCCATGGTCATCTCCAGCCTGTTCGACGTCCCCGTGGACCAGCTCGACGCGTTCCAGGACGCGGCGGCGGAGATGATGCGCGTCGACGTCGAGCCGGAAGCCGTGCAGGCCGCCGCCGGGCGCATCATGTTCGCGCTGCACCAGCTGATCCAGGCCAAGCGCGCGGAGCCGGGGGACGACCTGCTGTCGGCCCTCATCGCCGCCGACGACCCGGAGGGCGTCGTGGACGACACCTTCCTGGTCACCGCCGCGGCCACGCTGCTCATCGCGGCGCACGACACCACCGCGTGCATGATCGGCCTGGGCGCGGCGCTGCTGCTCGACCGGCCCGACCAGGCGGCCCTGCTGCGCGCCGACCCGTCCCTGGTCGGCAACGCGGTCGAGGAACTGCTGCGCTACCTCACGATCGGGCAGCGCGGCGCCGAGCGCGTCGCCCTGGAGGACGTGCGGTACGGCGACGTGGAGATCAAGGCGGGGGAGCAGGTCGTGGCGCACGGCCTGGCCGCCAACTTCGACCCCGCGTTCGTGCCCGAGCCGGAGCGGTTCGACATCACCCGCCGCCCGTCCGCCCACATGGCGTTCGGGTTCGGCCCGCACCAGTGCATCGGCCAGCAACTGGCCCGGATCGAACTCCAGATCGTGTTCCGGAGCCTGTTCGAGAGGTTCCCGACGCTGCGGCTCGCGGTGCCGGTCGAGGAATTGCCGTTCCGCCACGAGATGGTGTTCTACGGCGTGCACGAGCTGCCGGTCGAGTGGTGACCGGCACGCCCCCCCGCTCCCGCGGTCTGGGGGATCACCTACTCATCGGCCCGACGCCTCCCCGGCAGCGGCACACCTCCGTACGCTCCGTTACCAGGGCGTCGGCAGCATCGTCGAACAGGAGCAAAGTGATGAGGACACCGGAAGACACCACTTCTCCGGTGGGTGCGCCGCGCTTCCCGACCGCCCGTCGGGCGGGGTGCCCCTTCGACCCGCCGCCGGCCTTCGACACCATCAGGTCGGAAGCGCCGATGAGCCGCATGACCTACCCGTACGGACAGGTCGGCTGGCTCGTCACCGGGTACGACCAGGCCCGCGCGGTCCTGGGCGACGTGCGGTTCAGCTCGCTGCCGGAGGGCAAGCTCTCCCCGGTCAAGGTGCCCGGCTCCGAACTGGACCTCGCCGCCCTGCCGCCCGGCATGTTCGTCAACATGGACGCGCCCGAGCACACCCGCTACCGCAGGCTGCTCAACAGCCACTTCACCGTCCGCCGCGTCCGGCAGATGGAGGAGTGGGTGACCGGGATCGTGGAGGGCGTGCTCGACGACATGGAGAAGGCCGGCTCGCCGGTCGACCTGGTCGAGCGGTTCGCCAAGCCCATCCCCACCCTGGTGACCTCCGAACTGCTCGGCCTGCCCGTCGAGCAGCGGGCGGGGTTCCAGCACGACGTGAGCGTGCTGTTCAGCCTGTCCAGCTCGGGCGAGGAGATGGTCGAGTCCATGACGCGGCTCGGCGGCACGCTCGGCGCCCTGCTGGCCGCCAAGCGGGCCGAACCGACCGACGACCTGCTCGGCAGCCTCATCAGCGACACCGACCTGACCGACGACGAACTGCTCGGCATCACCTTCGTGCTGCTCATCGCCGGCCTGGAGACCACGGCCAACATGCTGGCGCTGGGCGCTTTCGCACTGATGGAGCACCCCGACCAGCTCGCCGCGCTGCTCGCCGACGAGTCCGTTGTGGACGACGCGGTCGAGGAGCTGCTGCGGTACCTGAGCGTGGTGCAGGTCGGCCCGGTCCGGGTGGCCGCTGAGGACTTCGAGTTCGAGGGGCACCGCATCCGCAAGGGCGAGGTGGTCACCGTCTCGCTGCCGGCGGCGAACCGCGACCCCGGCAGGTTCCCCGACCCCGACCGGCTCGACTTCGGGCGGGGCGACTCCGGGCACATCGCGTTCGGCCGGGGCCCGCACCAGTGCATGGGCCACCACCTCGCGCGGCTCGAACTGCGCATCGGCTACCTGTCGCTGTTCCGGCGGTTCCCGGGGCTCCGGCCGGCGGTGCCGGCGGGCGACGTGCCCACGCGCGAGATGATGGTCACCTACGGCGTGCAGCGGCTGGACGTGGTGTGGTGATCGACATCGAGATCGACCTCGACCGCTGCTGCGGGGCGGGCACGTGCGTGCTGCGCGCTCCCGAGGTGTTCGACCAGGACGACCGGGACGGCACCGTGATCCTCCTGGCCGAGCACCCGGGCGACGACCTGGCCGAGTCGGTCGCGCGGGCGGCGGAGGACTGCCCCGCGAACGCCATCCGGGTCGCCCTCCGCCCGGCCCCGGGCGGGGTGGTCGCGTGAAGCCCCGGTTGACGACCCTGGGCGACAGCTTCACCCAGGGGCACGGCGACGACCCGCTCTCCGGCGGCTGGACCGCGCGACTGGCCGACCTGCTCGGCGTGGCGGGCGGGCGCACCCGCAACCTCGGCGCGTTCGGCGCCACCACCCAGGACGTCGTCGAGCGCCAGCTCGCGCCCGCCCTGGTCAACAAGGCCCCGATGATCGGCCTCAACGTCGGCGTCAACGACCTGATCAGCGACTACGAGCCGGACCGGTTCCGGCGCAACGTGGAGCTGATCCTCGGCACGCTGGCCGGCCCGAACACGACCGTGTTCACGGCCACCTACCCGCCCATCCCGCGCATCGCGGCCCTGCCCCCCGCCTTCCGGGAGCTGGTCGGCTCGCGCTTCACCGAGGCGAACGACGTGGTGCGGGCGGCCACCGGGCGGCACGGCGTGCTGCTGCTGGACATCGCCCGCGACCCGCACTGGCTGACGCCCGAGCTGTGGTCCGACGACGACCTGCACCCGAGCCCGGCGGGCCACCGCCACTTCGCCGGGCGAATGGCGGAACTGCTCGCCGGCGCGGTCGGCACGTCCGCCCACACCGGCCGCTGGGCCGGCTGAACACCGGAGCGCCACCCGGCGCCCGGCATCGAACGGTGGTGCGCCCGGACGCGCGCCACGCGGCAACCGATCGCGGCCATCGCACCGCACGGCGCCGGGACCCCGGGGCACCACGATCGGGGCCCGCGCCGCCGGGCGCGGTGCGCGCAGACGGGAGGACGACGGTGAACGGCCCGGACGAGTCAGGTCGGCGCAGACTGGCCGACAGCCCGATCGCGATCGTGGGCCTGTCGGGCCTGTTCCCGCGGGCGCGGGACCATCGCGACTACTGGCAGAACATCGTCGACGCGGTGGACTGCACGGACGACCTCCCGGAGGACCGGTGGAGCACCACCGACCACCACGACCCCGATCCGTCCACACCGGACAAGACCTACGCGCGGCGCGGCGCGTTCGTGCCCGACGTGGCGTTCGACCCGATCGAGTTCGGGATGCCGCCCAACCAGCTGGAGATCACCAGCACCATGCAGACCCTCAGCCTGGTCGTCGCGCGCGACCTGCTGCGGGACGCGGGCGCGCCCGGCTCGGACTGGTACGACCCGTCCCGCACCGGCGTGGTGCTGGGGGTGACGGGCACGGTGCCGCTGTCGCACCCGCTCGCCGCCCGGCTGTCGACGCCAGTGCTGCGCGAGGTCGCGGTGAGCTGCGGACTGTCCGAACAGGACGCCGACGTGCTCGCCGACAAGTACGCCAAGGCCTTCCCGCCGTGGGAGGAGAACACCTTCCCCGGCCTGCTGGCGAACGTCACCGCCGGGCGCGTGGCCAACCGGCTCGGCCTGGGCGGCATGAACTCCACCGTGGACGCCGCCTGCGCGGCCTCGCTGTCCGCGGTCCGGGTCGCCGTCGCGGAGCTGGTCGACGGCCGAGCGGACCTGATGATCACCGGCGGCTGCGACACCGAGACGTCGCTGTTCATGTACATGTGCTTCAGCAAGACGCGCGCCCTGTCGAGGTCCGACCGCATCCGCCCGCTCGACGAGTCCGCGGACGGCACGCTGCTCGGCGAGGGCATCGGCATGATCGCCCTCAAGCGGCTCGCGGACGCCGAGCGCGACGGTGACCGGGTCTACGCGGTGATCCGCGGGATCGGGTCGGCCAGCGACGGCCGGGCCAAGAGCATCTACGCGCCCCGGGCGGAAGGGCAGAGGCTGGCGCTCCAGCGCGCCTACGCCGACGCCGACTGCTCGCCCGCGTCCGTGCAGCTGTTCGAGCTGCACGCCACCGGCACCCCGGTGGGCGACCGCACCGAGCTCGAAGCCCTCACCTCCGTGCTGCGCGACGCCGGCGCGGAACCGGGGTCGGCGGCCATCGGCAGCGTCAAGTCGCAGATCGGCCACACCAAGGGCGCGGCGGGCGCCGCGAACCTGATCAAGCTGGCGCTGAGCCTGCACCAGAAGGCGCTGCCGCCCACGATCAACGTGGAGCGGCCGAACCCCGGGGCGCTCGGGGAGGACGCGCCGGTCTACGTGAACACGGCCACCCGCCCGTGGATCAAGGACCCCCGGCGCCCGGTGCGCCGCGCCGGCACCTCCGCCATGGGCTTCGGCGGCACGAACTTCCACGTGGTGCTGGAGGAGCACGCGCCCTCCCGGGAGGGCGTCCCGGTGCTCCAGCGGACCGCGCGGGCCCACCTGTGGCACGCCCCGGACGTGCCCGCGCTGGTCGAACTGCTGCGCGCCGGCGGACCGGGTGAGGACGGCGGGCCGGTGCCCGCGGACCACGTCCGGATCGGGTTCGTCGCCACCGACGGGGAGGCGGGCGTGCGGCTGCGCGCCGCCGCCCTCGCACAGCTCGCCGCCGACCCGGACGCCGAGCGCTGGGACCACCCGGCCGGCATCCACTACCGCCGCTCCGGCCTGGCCGACCCGAAGGTGGGCGCGCTGTTCAGCGGCCAGGGCAGCCAGTACCTGGAGATGGGGCTCGACGCGGCGCTGGCCAACCCGACCGTGGCGGGGGCGTTCGACGACGCCAACGCCGTGTTCCGGGCGGGAGGCGGCGCGTCGCTGGCCGACGTGGTCTTCCCTCCTCCGGTGTTCGACGCCGACGCGCGCGACCGGCAGGAGCACGCGCTGCACCGCACCGAGTGGGCGCAACCCGCCATCGGCGCGCTGTCCGCCGGGCAGTTCCGCTACCTGCGGGAGCTGGGGCTGGGCGTCGCCGGGTGCCTGGGGCACAGCTTCGGCGAGCTGACCGCGCTCTGGGCGGCCGGCAGCGTCGCGGACGAGGACTTCTTCCGGCTGGCCCGCGCCCGGGGCGAGGCCATGGCCCCGCTCGACGACGGCGACCGCGGCGCGATGGCCGCCGTGCAGACGGGCCGGGACGAGGTCGCCGCGCTGCTGGCGGACTTCGGCGACCTGGTGGTGTGCAACGACAACGCACCGGACCAGGTGGTGATCGGCGGTGGGGCCGACGCCGTGGCGGCGTTCGTCGCGGAGTGCGGCCTGCGGGGTGTGCGGGCGCGCAGGCTGCCCGTGTCGGCCGCGTTCCACACGCCCTACGTCGCGCACGCCCTGGACCGCTTCAGGCCGGCCGTGGACGCCGCCGTGATCGGTTCTCCGTCGGTTCCGGTGTACGCCAACACGTCCGGGGCCCGGTACGGCGACGACGTCGACGCCAACCGGCGCACGCTGGTCGCCCAGCTGGCGCGGCCCGTCGAGTTCGCGGACGCCCTGCGCGCGATGCGCGCCGACGGGTGCTCGGTGTTCGTGGAGTTCGGGCCCAAGCAGGTGCTGACCCAGCTGGTGCCCCGCGTGCTGCCGGACGCGGAGGTCGTCGCCATCCCCACCGACGCCGGGCCCCTCGGCGACGGCGACGCGGCCCTCAAGCAGGCGGCGCTGTGGCTCGCCGTGCTGGGCGTGCCCCTCACCGGCATCAACCGCCACGACGCGCCCGCACCCGAGCGGGTCGAACCGGGCGGTCCGACGATCACGTTGAACGGCGCGGACCACGTGCCGGAGAGCCGCCGGGCGGCGTACCGCGAGGCGATCGAGGACGGGTACAGGGTTTCGACGATGGAAGTGACACCACGCACGGCGGAGGCCGCCGTCGCGGTCAACGGGCGCCAGTGGCGCCCGCCGGCCCCGGTCGCGGCCGGGCACGCCCCGGCGGCGCCGGACGACGCGCTCGCGCACCACTTGGCGCTGCACGAGCGCTACCTCGACGGCCAGCTGCGGATCACCGAGGACCTGGTGGGCGCGGTGCGCCGGGCCGCCGACACCGGTGCCGACGTCGACGCGCTGCTGCGCGTGGTCGAGCAGGTGAAGGAGCAGTCCCTCGGCATCGGCCGCACCCACACCAGGGCGAACGAGGTCCTGGCGGGTCTCGCGGGCCTCGGCGCCGGTTCGGCTGCCCCGGCTCCGCCCGCGCCGTCGCCCCCCGCCCTCCTCCCGCCCGCGCCCGCGCCGTTCGCACCGGCTCCCGCCGCGACCACCGGACCGGCGGCTCCGCCGGTCCCTGCGGTCCCCGAGCCCGCCGCGCCGAACGCGGTCGGACCGGATGCCGCGCGGGAAGCGCTGGTCGGGATCGTCGCCGAGCGCACCGGCTACCCGGCCGCCATGATCGACACGGGGATGGACCTCGAAGCCGACCTCGGCATCGACTCCATCAAGCGCGTGCAGATCCTCGACGCCGTGCAGGGCAGCCTGCCGGGACTCCCGGTGCTGGGCCCGGAGCAACTGGGCGAACTGCGCACCCTCGACGACATCGTGTCGTACCTGACCGAGGGCGGCGGCACCCCGCCCGCCCCGCCTCCGGCGACGTCCGCCCCGACCCCAGCCCCAGCCTCGACCCCAGCCCCAGCCCCAGCCCTGACCTCGGCCTCGGCTCCGGCCTCGACCGCAGCCCCAGCCCTGACCTCGGCCTCGGCCTCGGTCCCGGTCATGGCTCCCGATGCGCCGCGCGCGGTGGCGGAGCTGCACCGGGTGGAGCTGGTGCGGCTGCCCGCCGTCGACCGCGCCCCGAACGCCTTCCGCGACGCGCCCACGGCACTGCTCGTGGAGCACGGCGGGGTCGGCGCCGACGCGGACGCCTGCGCCAAGGCCCTGGCCGAGGCGGGCTGGGCGGTGCACCGCGGCGACTTCGCCGAGGCCGACGTGCCCGCCGGACCGCTCGACCTCTGCCTGGTGGTGCTCGGCGCGGACACGGTGTGGGACCTCGCCGTCGACCGGCTCGCCGATGTCGTGGCCGTCGTGGGGAAGGTCTCCCCGCGCCTCGCGGAGACCGCGCGCGGCGGGAGGCGGACCGCGTTCGCCACCCTGACGAGGCTCGACGGCGGCTTGGGCCTGCGCGGCACGCGCGACCGGGCCGAGGCGGTCGCGGGCGGCGTCTCCGGCATCGTGAAGGTGCTGGCCCGTGAGGAGCCCGGAGTCTTCTGCCGCGCGCTGGACCTCGCCCCCTCCCTGAGCGTGGACGCGGCGGCCGACACCGTGCTGGCCGAGCTGCACGACGCGGCGCGCGACGTCCTGGAGGTCGGGGTCGACGGCGACCTCGCCCGCTGGACGGTCCGGCCCGCGCCCTACGGCCCCTCGCCGTGGGCGGGAGTCGCGACCCCTCTCTCCGCCGACGGGGGGTCGACCGTCGGACCGGATGACGTGGTGGTCGTGACCGGCGGCGCGCGTGGCGTCACCGCGGCCTGCGTGCGGGCCCTGGCCGAGCGGACCGGCGCCGAGTTCGTCCTCCTGGGGCGCACCGGCCTGGAGGACGAGCCGGACTGGGCGCGGGGCGTCACCGACGACGCGCTGCCCGAGGCCCTGGCCCGCACCGGCGCGCTGTCCCCGCGCGAGTTCACGGCGGCCGTGCGGGAGGTGCGCGCGCGGCGCGAGGTCGCGGCGACGCTGACCGCCGTGGCCGACGCCGGGGCACGCGTCACCTACCTGGGCGTGGACGTCGGCGACGCGACCGCCGTGCGGAACGCCCTCGCCCCCCACGCCGAACGCGCCACCGTCCTGGTGCACGGCGCGGGCGCGCTGGCCGACGCCCTGCTGCCCGACAAGACGCCCGAGGACGTCCGGCAGGTCTTCACCCCGAAGCTGACCGGCCTGCGTTCGGTGCTCGACGCGCTGGCCGGCGCGCCGCTGCGGCACGTCGTGCTCTTCACCTCCGTGGCGGGCCTGCTGGGCAACCCCGGCCAGGCCGACTACGCCGCCGCCAACGAGGCGCTGTGCCGGGTGGCGGCGACCCTGAAGCGGGAACGGCCGGAGCGCTTCGTGACCGCCGTCGACTGGTGCGCCTGGGACGGCGGCATGGTGGGCCCGGACCTGCGGGCCGTGTTCGCCGCCCGGGGGGTGGACCTGCTGGCCCCCGAAACCGGGGCCCGCCTGTTCGTCGAGCGGTTCGCCGCCGGGAGGGCGTCGGAGGTGCGACTGCTGGCCGGTGCCCCCGAAGCGCTCACCGGCGCGCCGGCGCCGGTGCCGACGCCCGCGCTGACCGCCGCCCGCGACCTCACCGGCGTCGAGGACGCCGAGGTCATCCGGGCGCACCGCATCGGCGCCCACCCCGTGCTGCCCGCCACGTTCGGCCTGGGCTGGCTGGTGAACGTCGTCGAGCGCGCCAACCCCGGCCTGAGCGTCGTCGCCTGCCGGGGGTTCGAGGTGCACCGGGGCGTCGTGTTCGACGGCGACCACGAACGCGAGTACGCGGTGGACGTCGAACCGGGCGAGGTGGAGGACGGCCGGCTCGTGCTGCGCGCCCGGGTCCGCGCCGCCGGGGGCGCGGCGCCGGTCGCGCGCTCCCACTACGCCGGCACCCTCGTGCTGGCCGCCGGGGACCCGCGGACCGAGCGGCTGCCCGAGGTGCGCGACCACGTGCTGGGCGCCGGTCCGGAGGACGCGCTCGCCTGGTACGCGGACGGGACGGTCTTCCACGGCCCGCGCCTGCAAGGTCTGCGGCGGGTCCTCGACCGGTCCGGCGACCGACTGGTCGTCGAGTGCCGGCTGGCCGACGACGCCGCCGGGTCCGGCGCGTTCGCCGGCCACCGCTACAGCGCCGTGCTGACCGACCTGCTCCTGCAGTGCGGTGCGGTGCTCGGCCTGTGGCGCACCGGTCGCGCGGGACTGCCGCTGGGCGTCGAGCACGTCGAGTGCTTCGCGCCGCTGCCCGACGACGAGCCGTTCGTCGTCGTGGCGCGGGAGGTCCGCTCGACCGCCACGTCGAGCACCGTGGACGTGACCGCGTGCGACCGCGACGGGACCGTCCTGATGCGCCTGTCCGGCGTGTCCGTCATCCAGACCGCTGACATGGCCGCGAAGTTCGCCGACGCGGTGAGCGCGTGGCGCGACGGCGACGGCGACGGCGGCGGCGAGCGGTGACGGGCGACCGGGACAGGACGGAGGAACCGCTGTGAACGACGACGACCGGATGAGCTTCGTCGGCGAGCCGTTCGACCACGGCGTCCGGCTCGCCGACGCGCCCCGACCGGGGAGCGGCCGGCCGGCCGGACCCGCCGCGGTCCCGGCGGACGCCGTGCAGGCAGCCGTGGACGCCCTCGTGCGCGACGTGCGATCCGCCGTCGCCGAGGCGCACGCGGGCGCCCTGGAGGTCCAACACCTGTTGCAGCGCCGCACCGCCGCCGCGCTCGTCCAAGGGGAGGCGTCGTGGTGACCACCAGGTCGGAACCCGCCCGTGAGGCGGGCGAGCTGTACGACGCGCTGACCGCGCTGGACCGGCCGGTGTTCGTCCTGCGCGACGAACGCGGCCTCGCCGCGACCAACGACGAGGACGCCCTGGCCGGCGCGCGACTCCTCGCCGCCGCACCGCCGCTGTCGCCCGACAGGCTCGGCTCCCCGGGTTTCCTCGCCGACCACGGCGTCTCCCACCCGTACATGGCCGGTGCGATGGCCAACGGCATCGCCTCGGCCGACCTGGTCGTCGCGCTGGCCGGAGCGGGCTTCCTGGCGTCGTTCGGCGCGGCCGGGCTGGTCCCGGCCCGGGTCGACGCGGCGCTGGCCGACATCACCCGGCGCGCGCCCGGCCTGCCGTTCGCGTGCAACCTCATCCACAGCCCGAGCGAACCGGCGATGGAGAGGGCCACCGTGGACCTCTGCCTGCGGCACGGCGTCCGGTGCGTCGAGGCGTCGGCGTTCCTCGACCTGACCCCCGAGGTGGTGCGCTACCGGCTCGCCGGCCTCGCCCCCGACGGTCGAGGCGGCGTGCGGATCGGCAACCGGCTCGTCGCCAAGGTCTCCCGGCCGGAGGTGGCCGAGCGGTTCCTGCGCCCGCCGCCCGAGGCGCTGGTGCGCGGCCTGGTGGAGAGGGGCGCGATCACCGCCGAGCAGGCCGAGCTGGCGAAGCGGGTGCCGCTGGCCGACGACCTCACCGCCGAGGCCGATTCCGGCGGTCACACCGACCGCCGCCCGCTGCCGGTGCTGCTGCCCGAGCTGATCGCGCTGCGCGACCGGGTCCAGCGGGGCGCGGGCCTGGTCTCCCGGACCAGGGTGGGCGCGGCCGGCGGCATCGGCACGCCCGCCGCCGCGGCCGCCGCGTTCACCACGGGCGCCGACTACGTGGTCACCGGCTCGGTGAACCAGGCGTCGGCGGAGGCCGGGCAGTCGCCGGCGACCAAGCGCCTGCTGGCCACCGCCGGCGCGGCCGACTGCGCGATGGCGCCGTCCGCCGACATGTTCGAGATGGGCGTCGAGGTGCAGGTCCTGCGGCGCGGCACCATGTTCGCGTCCCGCGCCCGGCGGCTCTACGAGACCTACCGCGAGCACGCGGGCATCGAGGACATCCCGGCCGACGACCGGGCCGCGCTGGAGGAGCGGATCTTCCGACGGCCCCTGGCCGACGTCTGGGAGGACACCGTGCGCTTCTTCCAGGAGCGCGACCCGGCCCAGATCGCCCGTGCGGAGAACGACCCGAAGCGCCGGATGGCGCTGGTGTTCCGCTGGTACCTCGGCCTCTCGTCGGGGTGGAGCACGGCGGGCGCCCCCGATCGCGTCACCGACTACCAGGTGTGGTGCGGGCCCGCGATGGGCGCGTTCAACGACTGGGTGGCCGGCACGTACCTGGCCGCGCTGGAGAACCGCTCGGTCGTCGACATCGCGGTCAACCTGGTGCGCGGCGCGGCGTTCGCTGCCAGGGTGGGCCAGCTGCGGCTGTCCGGCGTGCGCCTGCCGGCCGCGTGCGCCACCTACCGGCCCACGCCGGCGCGGCGAGCGAGCGGGACCGGCTGGTGGTGACCGGGGACGCGCGGGCCACCGCCGCGCCGCTCGTGCCGGACCCCAGGCGGTGGCACGCCCTGTGGGTGTTGATGCTGGCGCTGTTCATGGACCTGCTCGACGGCAACGTGGTGAACGTCGCGATCCCCAGCATCCGCGAGGAGCTGGACATGACCGCGGCGCAGCTCCAGTGGGTGCCGGCGGCGTACATGCTGTCCTTCGGCGTGCTGTTGATCCCCGGCGGGAGGCTGGGTGACATCGTCGGCCGCAAGCGGGTGTTCCTCGTCGGCGCGCTCGGGTTCGTGCTCGGGTCGGCCGTGTGCGCCCTCGCGTGGGACGCGGGGGCGATCGTGGCCGCCAGGGCGGTGCAGGGCGCGTTCGCCGCGATGATGGTGCCGCAGGTGCTGGCGATCATCCGCGTCGCGTTCGCCGAGGAGTTCGCCAAGGTCGTCGGCATCTCGGCGGTCATCGCCGGGGTCGCCGTGGTCAGCGGTCCGCTCGTCGGCGGCCTGCTGGTCGAGGCCGACCTGCTCGGGCTGGGGTGGCGCGGCGTGTTCGCCGTCAACGTGCCGGTCGGCGCGCTCACGGTCGTGCTCGCCGGGCGCTGGGTGCGCGAGTCCCGCGCGCCGGACGTGCGGCGGCTGGACCTGACCGGCGTGGGCCTGGCCGTCCTGACCCTGCTCCTGCTGCTGGTTCCGCTGGTGCAGGGCCGCGAACTGGGCTGGCCGCCGTGGAGCGTCGCGTCCGTCGTGCTGTTCGTCCCGGCGCTCGTGCTGTTCGTGCGGCACCAGCGCTCGCGCGGGCGACGCGGCCTGCCGCAGCTCGTCGTGCTCGACCTGTTCGCCTCGCGCGGGTTCTCCGCCGGGCTCGCGGTGCAGTTGCTGTTCCAGAGCCTGCCCGCGGCGTTCTTCCTCGTCTGGACGCTGTACGTGCAGGTCGGCATGGGGTGGACGGCACTGGGCACCGGGTTGGCCTCCATCCCGTTCTCCGTGGCGGTGGCCGTCTCCGGCGGGGTGTCGGTCCAGTTCGTCTACCCCCGTCTCGGGCGGATGACGTTGTTGCTGGGCGTGCTGCTGACCATCGCCGGTCTGGTCGTGTTCGGCGTCGTCGCCCGCGAGGGCGGCACGCGGGTCGACGCCCTCGCGATGGCGCTGCCCCTGGCACTGGTCGGCCTGGGCGTCGGCCAGGTGCTGTCGCCGCTGACCGGCCTGATCCTGTCCTTCGTCCCGGTGCGGCACGCCGGCAGCGCCTCCGGCCTGGTCGGCGCCACCGGCCAGGTGGGGGCCGCTCTGGGCGTCGTGCTCGTGGGGCTGGTGTTCTTCGGTTCCCCCACCGGCTACGCCGCGGCCTTCGAGCGCGCCCTGTGGCTGCTCGTCGGCCTCATGGCCGCCGTCGCCCTCCTGCTGTGCGCGCTGCCCGGCCCGGTCCGCTCGGGAACGCCGCCGCGGCGGACCCCGTGGCGACAACGCGGTGACCACTCCTCCAGGAACGCACCGGATCCAGGAACGCACCGGACCACGAGGTGACACCTCATCATGCACTTGTCGATCACCGCGATCGGTTCGCACGGCGACGCCGCGCCGTTCACCGGCCCCGGCGCCCACCTCCGGGGCCGGCACCGCGCCCCATGACCCGGCTCGTCCGCCCGGGGGAGCCGCGCTCGGCGCGTCGAAGCTCTCCGGCGCCGGACCGGCTCGCCACCACCACCCGACGCGTGCTCGGCAACCCGGCCTACCGCGACACGCGGCCCACCGCGACAACACAGGGGCACCGGGTTCCCCGATCGACCGCGAGGGCGGGGCCGGGCGCGTTGTGCGCGCCGTCGACCGCGTCGTCGCCGAGCACCGCAGCCTCCGCTGACACCCGGCATCGGCCGCGCCGCGGCGACGGTGCCGCACCCACCGCACACCCGTGATCCCGAAAGGCGCACCATGACCGAGACCACCAGCCGGCCCGCCGAGCCGGCCGTGCCCGCGTTCCCCTCGGACCGGTCCTGCCCGTACCACCCCGCGCCCGGTTACGCGCCGATGGGGGCGACCCGCCCGCTCACCAGGGTCCGGCTGTTCGACGGGCGCGAGGTGTGGCTGGTGACGGGCCACGCCGAGGGCCGCGCCCTGCTCGCCGACCAGCGGCTCTCCTCGGAGTGGGCCAGTCCCGCCTTCCCCGTGGTGGTGGCCCGCACCGAAGGCCGAGAGGGCCTGTCCCTCCCGTTGATCGGGGTGGACGACCCGGAGCACGCCCGCCAGCGCCGCATGCTGATCCCCAGCTTCGGCGTCAAGCGGATGGCGGCGATGCGCCCGGTCCTCCAGCGGGAGGTCGACCGGCTGCTCGACGGCATCCTCGCCGACGGGCCGACGATCGACCTGGTCTCCCGGTTCGCCCTGCCCGTGCCCTCGATCGCGATCTGCATGCTGCTGGGCGTGCCGTACGACGACCACGACCTGTTCGAGGAGCGCTCACGCGACTTCGTGGGCGCGGCGACGTCGGCCGAGGCGGACGCGGCGTTCGGCGCGCTGTACGGCTACCTGTTCGACCTCGTCCGCGGCAAGCAGGAACAGCCGGGAGAAGGACTGCTCGACGAGCTGATCAGCGTCCAGCTCGCCGAGGGCGAGCTGGACTACGACGAGCTGGTCAAGATGGCGATGGTGCTGCTGGTCGCCGGCCACGAGACCACCGGCAACGCGATCTCCCTGGGGGTCCTCGCGCTCCTGGAGCACCCCGAGCAGCTCGCCGCGCTGCACGCCGACGACGGCCTGCTGCCCAACGCGATCGAGGAGCTGCTGCGCTTCCTGTCCGTCTCGGACTTCATCGTCCGGCTCGCCGTCGACGACGTCCAGGTCGGGGACCAGACCATCAAGGCCGGTGACGGCGTGGTCCTGTCGATCATGCTGATGAACCGCGACGGCGCCGCCTACGAGGACCCCGACACGCTCGACCTGCGCCGCGCCGCCGGACGGCACGTCGGCTTCGGCCACGGCATCCACCAGTGCCTGGGGCAGAACCTGGCCCGCGCGGAACTGGAGATCGCCCTCGGCTCGCTGTTCGCCCGCATCCCGACGCTGAAGCTGGCCGTGCCGGTGGACGAGATCCCGATCAGCGCGGGCCACGACGGCCAGGGGCCCCGCGTGCTGCCGGTGACGTGGTGACGGCGGTGCGCATCACCCTCCACCGGGACCGCTGCATCGGCGCCGGGCAGTGCGTGATGATCGCGCCCGCGGTGTTCACCCAGGACGACGAGGCGCTGGTCGTGCTCGTCGAGGGCGGCGAGCACGGCGCGGACGACCCGCGCGTGCGCGAGGTGCCGCAAGCGTGCCCGGTGCAGGCGGTCGTGGTGCACGACGACTGAGGGCGGTGGGGCCGACCCCGTGGGCGTGACACCACGGCCACGGGGTCTTGCGCTGCCCGGAGCCGGTTCCGAGCACAGACGAGGAGAAGGAGACACCCATGTCCGCACAGCGCCACGACGAGCGCGCCCGGTGGCTCAGGGAGTACCACGCGAGCCGGGGCGGCGCGCCGCGCCTGGTGTGCTTCCCGCACGCGGGCGGATCGGCGAGCTGGTACCACCCGATGTCGCACGCCCTGGCGCCGGACGTGTCCGTCCTCGCGGTCCAGTACCCCGGTCGCCAGGACCGCCGGGACGAGGCGCCGCTCGACGACGTCGGCGCCATCGCCCGGCAGGTCGCACCACTCGTGGCCGACCTGCCCGGCGATCCTCCCGCGCTGTTCGGGCACAGCATGGGCGCGCTGGTGGCGTTCGAGGTCGCGCGGCTGCTGACCGGCAAGCACGACGAGGCGCCGGCGCACCTGTACGTGTCCGGGCGGCGCGCCCCCGACCGGCGCCGCTCCGAGGCGGTGCACCTGATGGACGAGCGGGGCCTGCTGGCCGAGGTCGCCGCGCTCGGCGGCACGGGCGCGGCGAACCTGCGGGACCGCGACCTGGTGGCGATGGTGCTGCCGCCGCTGCGCGCGGACTACCGCGCCGTGGAGACCTACCGGCACACGCCGGGGGAGCCGCTGACGTGCCCGGTGACCGTGCTGACCGGTGACGCCGACCCGAAGACGACCGCCGCCGAGGCGGAGGGGTGGCGAGAGCACACCACCGGCGCGTTCGACCTGCGGGTCTACCCCGGCGGCCACTTCTTCCTGACCGACCACCAGGCCGAGGTGCTGGACCTGCTGCGCGGCGGGCTCACCCGGACGCGCGGGACCGTGCGCTCGGACTGAGCGCGCAGCCGGACCGCCCGGCCCGGCTGCGTGAGCCGGGCCGGGCGGTCCGGCTGCGTGGTGGTCCGTTCGCGGTCCCGTCCGGGCCCGGCTCGTCGGCCGGTCAGGGCCTCCAGGGGCGCGACGCGCCCCGCACCGCCGCGATGATGCCCGGCCGCAGCTCCCGCGCCGGCAGGACGCGGTCCACGGAGCCGACCTCGACGGCGCGGTGGATGTCGTGGATGCGGTCGAACTCGGCCGCCACCTCGCCCAGCTTCTCCGCCCGCACCACCCGCCGCACGCGGGCCGGGTCCTCCCCGCCGTGCTCCCGGCCGCCACCCGCCCCGGTCAGGGCGAGCACGCGCGGGTCCGCGGCGGTGCGCCGGTCGACGTCGCGGGAGAAGACGACGGCCGCGGCGGGCGCGCCGCCGATGACCGAGGCGAACGACCCCTCGACGGCGAGGACCGTCACGCCGGGGTTGAGCGCCTTGGAGAACACCACGAACGCCCCGCCGTGGTAGCGGGACACCACGCAGAACACGATCCGGCCGCGGAAGTTCACCACCGCCCGGCCGATCTCGGCGCCGAACTCCAGTTGGAGCTCCCGCATCGACTCGGGGGAGCCGTCGAACCCGGACAGGTTCGCCAGCACCACCACCGGGCGCACGCCGGAGGCGGCGTTGATCGCCCTGGCGACCTTCTTCGACGACCGGGGGAACAGCGTGCCCGACGTGTACGCGCCAGGCCCGTCGGCGGGCGGGAACCCGCGCCGCGCCACGGTCGTCGACTCGATGCCCAGCAGGCACACGGGTTGCCCGCCGAGGTGCGCGTCGAGGACCACCGCCGTCTCGCCGCCCACGAGGTCCGCCCAGCGCTCCAGCACCGGCCGGTCCTGGTCGGACACGGCGCGCAGGACCGCCCGGATGTCGAACGGCTTCTTGCGGTCGGGGTTGCTCTCGGCGGAGAAGATCTGACCCACCGAGGTGAACGGGCTGTCGCCCGCCGGGTGCGGGTAGGGCGTGACGTCCCGGTCCTCCGGGTCCGCGGTCGACGCCGCGCGGGGACCCGTCTCGCCCGGCACGACGTAGGTGTGGTCGTAGTGCGCCATCAGCACGTCGCGCGCCCCGGCGAGGTCTTCGGCCCGGTACTGCGCCTGGCCGTTCGGGCCCATGACGCGGTCGTACCCGCCGATGCCCGCGTTGTCCTCGGCGGACACGCCACCGGAGAAGTCCAGCGACCGCTTGCCGGTCAGCACCATCGCCGATCCGGGCACCATCACCAGCACGCCCCTGGTGTGCATGAGCATGGTGGCCTCGGCGCTCCAGTACGGCTGCGCGCCGACCGCGATGCCCGACACCACGATGTTGACCTCGCCACCGTCCTGGGTGAACTCGACGATGCGCCGCAGCACGGCCGCTACCCAGTCCATGTTCTCGGTACCCGACTCGCGCGAGATCCGCGCGCCCGCCGACACCGCGAACCACTCGACCGGCAGCCGCAGCGCCGCGGCCAGGTCCAAGGCGGCGATCACGCGCCGGCACTCCGGCGCGGACAGCGCGCCCAGCGCCTTGGTGGCGTCGCCCAGCAGGATGACGCGGGACACGCCCTCCGGGTGCTTCGGGGTCGGCGTGCTCACCACGCCGACGACCACCGCGGCGGTGTTCTCGCCCTTCGGCCGGTCCACCGGCACGAGGGTGTCGCCGTCCAGGTCGTACTCGGTGAACGTGCCGCCCGCGCCGGCCGCGAGACCGGCCAGCTCGTGGGGGTGGACCACGCCGCGGGCACGGGCGTTCGACACCGTGCGCGCGTAGCCGTCCAGCGGGCGCAGCGGCCCGACCGGCGGCAGACCGGGGACCACCCGCAACCGCCCCTGCGCGTCCGGCACGACCCGGACGGCGAGGTCCGCCTCGTCACCCGCGCCGTCGGCGTGCCGGTGACCCAGGACCAGCACCTCGGCGAGGTCCAGTCCGTCTGCGTCCGGGAGCAGGCGCTCCAGCGCGGCGGCGACCTCGGACCCCTCGACGTCGACGGGTGGCCACAGGTAGACGAGCACGCGGTGGCCGTGCGCGGCGCCCGACTCCAGCCGGGCGTGCCGGATCGCGCCCAGGCACAGGGCGAGGGTTTCCTCCGCCGCCGGCAGCTCCACGACCCCGTCGTCCCGGCGCCGCGCGGTCAGGCCGCGGACCTGGCCGAGCGCGAGGAGCCGGACGTCGGACGGGTCGCCCGCCGCGGTGCAGCGGAACAGCGCCACCTCGTCGTCCCCGGTGGGCAGCCGGTCCAGGGTGAACCCGCTCATCCGCTCCCACTGCACGCGCTCGGCGACGTACGGGTGCAGACCGCGCAGCAGCCGATCCTCCACCAGGCCGTTCGGGCCCGGGACGAACGTGAAGTGGTGGTGCCCGGTCCCGCCGCGCCGGGTGGCGGTCACCGTGATCCGGCCGATCTTCTCGGGCAGCTCGGTCGAGCCGAGCGGTTCGAGCAGTCGCGCGGCCGCGGTGTCGGCGTCGGCGGGGGAGTCGTCCCACAGCACGTGCACGTCGGCGACCACGGTCTGCTCCTGCCCCAGTTCGACGATCCCGCGCTGCGCCGCGGCGAGCCGGTCGAACGGGACGGCGGTGCTCACCAGCCGCGAGCCACTGGCCAGGTGCTCGGCGACGAGGAAGGCGCAGCCGCCCACCTCCGCCGGGCGCACGTCACCCAGGGCCTGGCCGCCGTAGTGCCGGTGGGCCAACGCCTCCAGCAGCGGGTCGGGACCCGCGCCGGTCCGGCCGAACCGTCCGGTCAGGAGCCGGACCAGGGGCTCGGGCGTCGCCGCGACGGCGGCCAGGCGCTCCGCGCGATCGGGGGCGGACGGGGCGTGGTCGAGGTGGCGGAGGTGCCGCCGGGCGTCGGCGTGGGAGCGGGCCCGTGCCCGGCGGCGCGCGGGGCCGGTGAACCACCGCAGCAGGACGGCCCGCGCGGTGTCGGCGAGATCGGGGAACGCCGTCCGCGCGGTCGAGGCCAGGTGGTCGAGCGCGGTCCGCACCGCTTCCCGGTCGGGCGCCGCCGGTGGGCGCTCGGCCAGCCACCGCCGCAGCAGGGCTCGGACGACCTCGGCGGCCTCCCCCGCGCGCCGCAGCGCCAAGTGCAGCCGGAACACCGCCTCGCCGACCCCGTCGCCGCGCTCCACGTCGTCGACGCCGTAGTGCGCGAGCGCGGCGCGCAGGAGCCGCCGGAAGGACGCCGACACACCGGCCCGGTCGGCGTCGAGCGTGGTGAGGTACCAGTGGAAGTCCTCGCGCGGCGCCCGGCCGCCGTCCTCGGCGCGGTCGGCGCTCAGCCCGCACACCGCGGTGAACACCCGCAGCAGCCGCGCTTCGCCGGCCAACGGCCGATCGGCGAGTTCCCGGCGGGCGGCGAGGTACCCGTCCAGGGCCGGGACCGGGCCGTGCCCGAGGACGGCGTCGTGCAGCACGTCCAGCAGGTGGGCCGCGCAGCGCTCGGCGGACTCCTCAGCCGCGGCGGGGAAGCGCACGTCGACGGTCGACCCGTCGCCCACCCCCGACCGCTCGCCGACGTCGAGGCGTGCCAGCGGGGCGCCCGCCACGACCTGCGTGCCGACCGGCACGCACAGCTCGGTGAGGCGGGCGCGGGCGGGCGCCCGCACCGCGCTCTCCATCTTCATCGCCTCCAACACCACCACGGGGTCGCCGGCGGCCACCTCGGCGCCCACCGCCACGGGCGCCGCGACCACCAAGCCCGGCATCGGCGCCCGCAGCAGGCCGCCCTCGTTGCGGCTCAAGCGGTGCGCCGTGCCTTCGACCTCCACGTGGTACACGGGATCGCGCGCGTCGACGACCACGCGGTGGCGCACACCGTCGACGACGAGTTCCGCGGCGTGCCGGTCGAACCGCCGCACCTCCACGGTCGCCTCGGTCACCTCGGTCACCTCGGTCACCTCGGTCGCACCGGGCACCGACACGCGGTAGCGCCCGACGCCCGTCCTGGTGACCTCGACCCGGTGACCCGCGGTGCCCGCGAGGAAGTCGAACGACCGGGTGACCTCGTGGTCGGTCGCCGGGCGACCGCCGCGCGCCGAGTCCAGCAGCGCGGCGCGCGAGACCTCGTCCGCGGCGTCCGCCGCCTCGATGCCCGCCACCGCGAGCGCCACCGCGAGGTGCGGGGCGCCACCGCGCCCGGACGCGCCACGCATGCGGTCGACCCACGCCGTGTCCGCCGTGCCGTCGATGACGTCCGGGTGGGACAGCAGCTCCAGCAGGAAGCCCTTGTTGGTCGTGCCGCCCTCGATGACGACCGAGGTCTCGGTCAGCGCCCGGCGCAACCTGGCGAGCGCTTCGGCGCGCGTCGCGCCGTAGGCGATCACCTTCGCGATCATGGAGTCGAACTCCGCGGGGATCACGTCACCCGCACCGACACCGGTGTCCACGCGAATCCCGGGACCGGTCGGCAGGTCCAGGCGCGCGATACGCCCCGGGCAGGGCGTGAAATCGCGGTCGGGGTCCTCGGCGTTGAGCCGCGCCTCGACCGCGTGGCCGGTCTCGCGCGGCGGCTCGCCGGTCAGCGGTCGCCCCGCCGCCACCCGGAGCTGGGCTCGAACCAGGTCGAACCCGGTGGTGGCCTCGGTGATCGGGTGCTCGACCTGCAGGCGGGTGTTGACCTCCAGGAAGGCGAACGTCCTCGTGCCGGGGTGGTACAGGAACTCGACCGTGCACGCGCCGCGGTACTCGACGGCGCACGCCAGCCGCTCGGCCGCGGCCTTGATGTGCTCCACCTGGCCACGGGTCAGGACGGGCGATGCCGACTCCTCGATCACCTTCTGGTTGCGCCGCTGCACCGAGCAGTCGCGAACCCCCAGCGCCCAGGCCGTGCCCTGTCCGTCCGCGATGACCTGCACCTCCACGTGCCGGGCGCCGGTCACCAACCGCTCAAGGAACATCACCCCGCTGCCGAACGCGCGTTCCGCCTCCGACGACGTCCGCTCGAACGCCTCGGCCAGCTCCGCCCGCGAGTCGATCCGGCGGATGCCGCGACCACCGCCGCCCGCGCTCGCCTTGAGCATCAACGGGTAGCCGATCGCGTCGGCCGCCTCCACCGCCGCCCGGAGGTCCGCCACCGGACCGCCGCTCCACGCCGCCACCGGCACACCGACCCGCTCGGCCAGCAGCTTCGAGCCGATCTTGTCCCCGAGCAGGCGCATGGCCGCGGCGCTCGGGCCGATGAACGTGACACCGAGCCGGTCGCACAGCTCGACGAAATCGGGGTTCTCCGCGACGAAGCCCCAGCCGACCCAGGCCGCGTCGGCGCCGGTCTCCACGAGAGCCCGCTCCAGCACCGCCAGGTCGAGGTAGGGGCGGGAAGCCGCGGGGCCGAGGAGGTACGCGTGGTCAGCCCGCCGGACGAAGGTCGCCGCGTCGTCCACATCGGTGTGCAGCGCGACTGTCTCGATCCGCGCTCCCGTCTGCTCGACGAGGTCACCGACGGTGTGGAGGAGCCGGAGCGCGGCCTCGCCGCGGTTGACGATGGCGATTCTGCTGAACAAGGGCGTGCTCCTCGTGGACGGTGGGCCGGTCCGGTGCCGGCCCCTGGGCGTGCGTCTGCGTGGAACCGCGCGTACTCCTGTCGCACCGGCCGCCGCACGTCGTGGCCGTCCGGCTCCAGTGGGTTGTCCGCCGTGCTGCAACCGCGCACCGTGGTCGAGACGATCGAACCTCCGAGGGCTGTCCCTCGGGCCTGTGCGACTTCAGAGTGGGAGGCGCGGACGACACCGGTCAACGAAGCGGGCCATCGTCTAGGTGGATTGCCAATTTCGGCGTTCACGGCAGGACTGGGCCACCGGCGGTACGGGTCCTGGGCTCCGGTGGCCCAGGCGGTAACCGCTTGCCCTTGCCCGCTCGACCTCGTCCACGCTGCCGCGGTTCCCGGCTGACGGGTGGTGCCGGGGTGAGCGGCACCACCCCGGGGGTGTCAGTTGACCGGGCAGGGGGTGCTGGGGCGGGTCAGGGTGACGCGGGCGTGGTTGATCACGAGGTCGACGCTGTTGAGCAGGCGGATGTGCGGGGCGTTGACGGCGATGCGGGCGCCGTCTGCCGGGGGTCGTTGTTGGTTGACCACGATGGTGGCCGCGAGCGGGATGGTGGTGGTCAGGTCGGTCGCGGGGTCGGCCACGGGGGTGCCGTTGATCCGCAGGTTGACCAGTTCGGCCTGTCCGGCGGCGGTGACGGCGCTAGCGCCGTTCTCGTCGGCGGTGGCCGTGGCGTGGATCTCGTCGGTGGTGATGAGGCCGCCCAGCGGGGAGACCTGCGCGGTGCGGGCCCACGCGGTGGCGGTGCGCTCGCCGTCGCCGTCGACCACGCCGCGGGCCTCGGTGTCGATCACCTCCAGCGAGCCGACACCGGGCAGGGTCGCGCCGAGGAACCCGTCCTGGTCGAGGCCCGGTTGGATGGTGCAGCCCGGGTCGGACGGTGCGAGCGGGCCGACGCCGACGAGCGGGGCGGTCAGCTTGCCGCCGTGGGCGTGGGCGTCGAACACCAGCCTCGGCGCGGTGAAGCGGACGGAGGCGCAGCCCGGCGCGTCGAGACCCGCGCGTGCGGTGACGTCGGTGGCGCAGGTGGTGTAGGTACCGGGCTGGCCGACGCCGACTCGGTCGCCATCGACCCGCACAAGTGGCTGTTCCAGCCCTACGAGATCGGCTGCCTGCTCGTCCGGGACCCGGCCGCGCTGCACCGGGCGTTCGCGCTGGACCGGTTCCGCGCGCGGGCCGGGTACCTCGACCTCACCCGGTCCGCGCCCGACGAGGTCAACCTGTCCGACCACGGCGTCCAGTTCACCACTGCCGCCCGTGCGCTCAAGCTGTGGTTGTCGTTCAAGGGTTTCGGCGTGGCCGCCTTCCGCGCGGCCATCGACCACGGGCTCGACCTGGCCGAGCACGCCGCCGAACTCGTCGAGCGGAGCGACGAGCTGGAACTGCTCGCCGGACCGAGCCTGGGCATCCTCTGCTTCCGGTACCGGCCTCGGGCCGCGGACGACGCCGCGGACCTCGACGCGATCCAGACCCGCATCGTCGAGACCGTCAACCGCGGGGACCGGTTCATGATGGCCACGACCGTCGTGGACGGCCGCCGGGCACTGCGGCTGTGCACCATCAACCCCCGCACCACCCCGGCCGACGTCGACAGGCTCGCCGCCGACGTCCTGGAAGCGGGACGGGCGCAGGGCGGCGCCCCGGCCTGACCGGCCGTGAGCAGGTCATCCTCAATGCGTCGCGGCGGGGCTCGGCGATTCGCGAACCTCCGTGCGGCGAAAGGGTTTCGCGGACCTTTGCGCCGTCCGGCCGACACCGCCGCAGGTGCGCGGGAGTTACCGTTGATCGATCCAGTACCACTTCAGGACGTACTCGCAACGGAGCGATCATGCCCGACTTACGCGCGTCGCTGGCCGTGTTGGCGCTCGCGACAGCCCTGCCACTGACCACCACCCCTGCGGCGGCCGCGTCCGCCACGCACGCCATCGCCGAACTGCCGGGCGTCGCGGGCCTGCCCGGCAGTCCCGGCTATTACCCCACCGGTGTCAACGACCTCGGTCAGGTCGTCGGCAGCGCGCAGGGCGGTGCGCCGACGCGCGCGGTGCTGTGGTCGCCGCGCGGCGGGGCGACCGACCTCGGCCCCGGTCTGGCCGGCGCGATCAACCAGGGCGGTCAGGTGCTCGGGTTGACCTCCGACGGCGTGCCGGACACGCAGAAGCCGTGGGTCTGGTTCGCGGGTCAGCGGCAGGCCATCTCGCCGCCGGGAGCCGCGTGGGCGCGGGCGCAGGTGATCAACGACGACGGCAGCGTGCCGATGTCGTACGCCACGTCGTCCCGGGGCGAGCAGCACGCCACCGTGTGGGACGGCGAGCGGCACGCGGAGCTGCCGGTGGCCGGTGATCACGTGTCGACGTACGCGATCAACAACGCCGGTGTCGTCGCGGCGAGCTACGCCTCCGCCTCCTTCCAGGAGTTCGCCGCGCTCCGCTGCGCCGACGGCGCGTGCACGCGGCTGAACCCCGGTCCGGGCTACGGCACGTACGACCCGGAGGCGATCAACGAGGCCGGTGTGATCGTCGCCAACCGGGGCATGGTGGCGCTGCGCTGGGACGGCGAGGAGGTGACCGTCCTGTCGGAGAGCGGCCGGCTCGCCCACGGCGAGCAGTCCCTCAATGAGCGCGGCGACGCGGTCGGCTGGGTGCTGGAGGGCGGCACGTCCCGCGCGGTGCTGTGGCCCGCCGGCGGCAAGCAGGTCGACCTCGGCGTGCCCGGCAACTCCGTGGCGACCGCGATCAACGAGCGCGGCGACGTCGTCGGGCACGCCTCGTCGGCGGACCACTCGTCGACCCGCGTGTTCCTCTGGCGCGACGGGCAGCTCACCTACCTCGACTCGCTGGGCGGCCCCTACAGCGCGCCGGTCGCGCTGAACAACCACGGCGTCGTCGTCGGTCGCAGCACCACCGCCGACGGCGACTGGAAGGGCGTCCGCTGGACCCCGGTCACCACGACCCTCTCCCGCTGACGCCCGCCGGCCGCCCCGGGGCGGCCGGTCAGTCATCCGGGCGTCGCGGTCGACGTCGACGGCGTCCACGTGGTGGCCGTGGACGCCCGCCGACTGCCGGAACTCCAGCGTGGAAACGCGTGACCTTCTCGCCGTGCGTCCTGTGCAGGTCCTCGTACCGGACGCGGGACAGCCCGCCCTGGTCCCCCGGTCAGTTCCGTGGCTCCGGGCCCGGGGAGATCGTGAGCCCGGCGCCGAAGTCCTGCCGTTGGCCTGGATCCGCTCGACTTCCTTCCGCACCCGTGTGAACTCGTCCGCTCGTGCGGCCCGGGCCGCGCCCCCGCGTCCGCCTGGTCTCTCGACCACCGCCGCCGGGTGACTCCCGGAGCGACGTGGTCCCAAGGCTGCTCCGATCGGCTGCCGATCCCTGCGCGCGGCTCGGAGCGCCCGCCGCACCTCGGCAGTCAGCACCCACTCCCAGTAGCTCCTGCGACTGCCGTTCACCCGGTCAAGTGAACTCCGGCGTGACTCACCCGGGCGTTCATCATGTGGGAGGCGAACGGTCCTCGTTGACCCGGTAGCCCTGTGCTGCTGGAGTGAAGGCGTGCAGCGACCGACCGTGTTGACCAGGCGCCGGCACGTGGACTTCGTCCGCGTCGGCGCCCAGGGCTGTTGCCCCCGATAGGCCAAGACACCGTCCACGCCTTGTCCTGCCCGGACGATTTCGCGCTCGCCCAACCCACAGCTTGGAGTCCACCGTGCCCGAAAACCGGGAGCGGGAGCCGCTGAAGTTCGCCTACTGGGTGCCGAACGTCAGCGGTGGCCTCGTCGTCAGCAAGATCGAACAACGTACCGACTGGTCCTACGACTACAACCGCGAACTGGCCGTGCTCGCCGAGGACAACGGCTTCGAGTACGCGCTGAGCCAAGTCCGCTACATGGCCGGCTACGGCGCGGCCTACCAGCACGAGTCGACCAGCTTCAGCCTCGCGCTGCTGCTGGCCACGCAGCGGTTGAAGGTGATCGCGGCGGTGCACCCGGGTCTGTGGCACCCGGCGGTGCTGGCGAAGTTCGTCGCCACGGCGGACCACCTCTCCGGTGGCCGCGCGGCGGTGAACGTGGTCAGCGGGTGGTTCAAGGCCGAGTTCACCGCTCTGGGTGAACCGTGGCTGGAGCACGACGAACGTTACCGCCGGGCCGAGGAGTTCATCCGCGTGCTGCGCAAGAGCTGGACCGAGGAACCGGCCGAGTTCACCGGCGACTTCTACCGGCTGCACGGCTACGACCTCAAGCCCAAGCCCCTGGACGTGCCCGGGCGCGCCCACCCGGAGGTATTCCAGGGCGGCAACTCCACCGCCGCCCGGGCGATGGCCGGGCGGGTGTCTGACTGGTACTTCAGCAACGGCAAGGACTTCGACGGCATCACCGAGCAGATCGAGGAGGTCAACAGCACCGCCGCGATCCACGGGCGCAGGGTGAAGTTCGGCCTCAACGGTTTCCTCATCGCCCGCGACACCGAAGCCGAGGCGCGTGAGACGCTGCGGGAGATCGTCGCCGAGGCCGACACCGAGGCGGTGCACGGGTTCCGCGACGCCGTGCAGCAGGCCGGCAGCTCCACCGGTGACAAGAAGGGCATGTGGTCCGACTCGGCGTTCGACGACCTGGTGCAGTACAACGACGGGTTCCGATCCCGGCTCATCGGCACGCCCGAGCAGGTCGCCCACCGGATCGTGGAGTACAAGCGGCGCGGCGTGGACCTGCTGCTGCTCGGTTTCCTTCACTACAAGGAAGAAGTCGCCTACTTCGGCAAGCACGTGCTGCCGATCGTCCGAGAGCTCGAAGCGTCCCTCGACACCTCCGCCGCCGCCCCCGAACCGATCGGAGCCCGCCCGTGACGGCGTCCGCCCAGCAGACCTGGACCACCACGCCCGCCACCTCCGACGAGTGGACCTCCCGCGCGAGGGAGGTCGCTACCCTGCTGGCCGCCGACGCGGTGGCGCGCGACCGCGTCGGCGCCACCCCGCACGCGGAAGTCGCACTGCTCAAGGACTCCGGACTGGTCACCCTCCTGGGCCCGGTGGAGCACGGTGGCGGCGGCCAGAACTGGACCACCGCCTACCGCGTCATCCGCGAGGTCGCCGCCGGCGACGGGTCGATCGGCCAGCTCATCGGCTACCACTACCTCTGGTTCTGGGCCGCCCGGCTGGTCGCCACCCCGGAGCAGGTCGCAGCCGTGGAGGAGCAGGCCACCCGCGAGCGTTGGTTCTTCGGCGGCGCGGTCAACCCGCGCGACAACGACCTCGTCATCACCGACCACGGCGACGAGATCGTGTTCACCGGCCGCAAGTCGTTCTCCACCGGCGGCAAGGTCTCCGACGTGACCGTGCTGGAAGGCGTGCTGGAGGGCACCGACAAGCACATCTTCGCGATCGTGCCGTCCCACCAGGACGCCATCGTCTTCAACGACGACTGGGACAACCTGGGCCAGCGCCTCACCGAAAGCGGCAGCGTCGAGATCAACGGCGTGCGGGTGCCCTGGGCGCAGGCCGCAGGCTACGTCGACAAGGAGTTCCGACCCCGCACCTACAACACCCTCAACGTCCCGCTGATCCAGTTGGTGTTCACCAACTTCTACCTCGGCATCGCCCAGGGCGCGCTGACCACCGCCACCTCCTACACCAGGGACAAGACCCGGCCCTGGCCCTACGGCGGCGACAACAAGGACTCGGCCACCGAGGAGTTCTACGTCCTGGAGACCTACGGCGACCTGCAGTCCAAGCTGTGGGCGGCGGAGGCACTGGCCGAACGGGCCGCGCAGCTGATCGAGCGGATCAACGAGCACCCCGACGAGGTCACCGCGCGCGAGCGCGGCGAGGCGGCGGTGGTCATCGCGGCGGCCAAGCAGCGCGCGGTCGACACCGGCCTGGAGATCGGCACCCGGATCTTCGAGGTGACCGGGGCGCGGGCCACGGCCGCCTCGGTCGGGCTGGACCTCTTCTGGCGCAACCTGCGCACTCACAGCCTGCACGACCCGATCGCCTACAAGCGGACCGAGGTGGGGCGTTACGCGCTGCTGGGAGAGGTGCCGGAGCCCACGTGGTACACGTGATCACCGACGACGCGGAAGCCGTCCGGACAGCCGTCGAGCTGTCCGGGCGCTTCGCCGAGGGAGCCGCCGAGCGCGACGCGCTGCGGCGGCTCCCGGGCGCCGAGCTGGACGAGCTGTCGGCATCGGGCCTGCTCGCCATCACGGTCCCCGCCGAGCACGGCGGGCCGGACGTGTCGTGGACGACGGTGCTGGAGGTGTTCCGGCTGCTCGCGGTGGGCGACCCGAACATCGCCCAGATCCCGCAGAACCACTTCGTCTACGTCAACGTGCTGCGGCAGCGGGGCAGCGCCGGGCAGCAGGAGTTCTTCTTCGGCGAGGTGCTGGCGGGCAGGCGCTTCGGCAACGCCCAGTCCGAGGCGTGCACCAAGCACGTGCAGGACTACCGGACCCGGTTGCTGCCCCACCCCGACGGCGGGTTCCTGCTCGACGGCACCAAGCACTACTGCACCGGCGCGTTGTTCGCGCACTGGATCCCGGTGCTGGCCAAGGACAGCGACGACCGGGTGGTGGTGGCGTACGTGCCCGCCGACGCGCCGGGGGTGGAGGTGGTGGACGACTGGGAGGGCATGGGCCAGCGCACCACCGCCAGCGGCTCGGTCCACCTGCGGCGGGTGCGGGTGCCCGCCGAGCACGTCGTGCCGCACCACCTGACGTTCACCGGCCCGCAGCTGCACGGCGCGCGGGCGCAGGCGCTGCACACCGCGATCGAGGTCGGCCTGGCCCGCTCGGCCCTGTCGGAGGCGGCGGACTTCGTGCGCACCAAGAGCAGGCCGTGGTTCGAAGCGGGCGTGGAGCGCGCCGCCGAGGACCCGCTGACCATCCAGCGCTTCGGCGAGCTGGAGGTGCAGGTCCGGGCCGCCGAGGCGTTGCTCGTCGCCGCGGGCACGGCGCTGGACTCGGCCGGCGCCGCGTTGGACGACCGGAGCGCAGCGGCCGCGTCGATCGCGGTGGCCGCTGCGAAGGCGTTCGCCGAACCGGTGGCGCTGGAGACGAGCAGCGCGTTGTTCGAGGTGTCGGGCACGCGCTCGGCACTGGACGGGCTGAACCTGCACCGGCACTGGCGCAACGCCCGCACCCACACCCTGCACGACCCGCGGCGCTGGAAGATCCAGCACATCGGTCGCTACGCGCTCGACGGCACACCGCCGCCGCGCCACGGTTTGATCTGACGGAGGTAACCGATGCCCTCGATCCTGGCGCTGTCCGGGAGCCCCTCCCGGGCCTCGCGCACCGCGAGCCTCGTCGAACACCTCGCCGACCGGTTGCGCGGTGACGGCCACGCCGTGCGCGTGGTCCGCGTCCGCGACCTGCCCGCCGAGGCGCTGCTGAGCGCCGACCCCACCGACCCGGCCATCGCCGAGGTCGTCGCGGCGCTGGCGGAGGCCGACGGCGTGCTGGTGGCCTCACCGGTCTACAAAGCGGCCTACAGCGGGGCGCTCAAAGCGCTGCTGGACCTGCTGCCGCAGTTCGCGCTGACCGACAAGGTCGTGCTGCCCGTGCTCACCGGGGGCAGCCCGGCGCACGTCCTCGCCCTCGACTACGCGTTGCGACCGGTCCTGTCGTCGCTGGGAGCCCACCACGTCGTGCAGGGGTGGTTCGTGCTGGACAAGCACATCACCGCCGGCGACGTGCCGGCACTCGCCCCCGAGGCACAGCGCCCCCTGCACGACGTGGTGGACGGCTTCTCCGCCGCGCTGCACGCCCGTCGCTCCCTGCTCGCCGCTCCCTGACGCCCCGACACCCGCCCGACCCCGACGTTTCGACGAGGCGACCATGTCACTGACGTTCCACTGGTTCCTGCCCACCTACGGCGACAGCCGCTACCTCGTCGGCGGCGGTCACGGAGTCGCCACCACGGTGGCGGGCGGTGACCGGCCCGCGACCCTGGCCTACCTGGGCCAGATCGCCCGCAGCGCCGAGCAGCTGGGTTTCGCGGGCGCGCTCACACCCACGGGCGCGTGGTGCGAGGACGCCTGGCTCACCACCGCGATGCTGGCCGCGACCACCGAGCGGCTGAAGTTCCTCGTCGCCTTCCGCCCCGGCCTGGTCAGTCCCACGCTGGCCGCGCAGATGGCGGCCACCTTCCAACGCCACTCCGGCCGACGGCTGCTGCTCAACGTGGTGACCGGCGGCGAGGACCACGAGCAGCGCGCCTACGGCGACTTCCTCGACAAGGAAGCCCGATACCGGCGCACGGACGAGTTCCTGACCATCGTGCGGGCGTTGTGGCGCGGCGAGCGGGTCGACTTCGCCGGTGAGCACCTCACCGTCGAGGACGCCGAGCTGGCCCGCACCCCCGACCCGGTGCCGGAGGTCTACTTCGGGGGGTCCTCACCCGCCGCCGGCCGGGTGGCCGCCCGGCACGCCGACGTCTACCTCACCTGGGGCGAGCCGCCGGACCAGGTCGCGGAGAAGATCGCCTGGATCCGGCGCGAAGCGGCGGCACTGGGCCGCGAACCCCGGTTTGGCGTCCGGCTGCACGTGATCACCCGCGACCGCGCCGACCAGGCGTGGGCCGAGACGGAGCGGCTGCTCGACGCGCTCGACCCGGCCACCATCGCCCGCGTGCAAGAAGGACTCGCCCGCAGCGGTTCGGAGGGGCAGCGGCGGATGATCGCCCTGCACGGCGGCAGCAGGGACGGCCTGGAGGTGCACCCGAACCTGTGGGCCGGCGTCGGCCTGGTGCGCGGCGGCGCGGGCACCGCCCTGGTCGGCAGCCACACCGAGGTCGCCGAGCGCATCGAGGAGTACCACGCGGCGGGCGTCGCGGAGTTCGTCCTGTCCGGGCACCCGCACTTGGAAGAGGCCTACTGGTTCGGTGAAGGAGTGCTGCCCCTGCTGCGCGACAAGGGGTTGTGGCGACACCCCGTGGACCTGCCCGCCGAGACCGCGAGCGGCGTGCCTTTCGCCCCCACGCGCTGATCTGCCCGGCAGGTCGACCGCGCTCACCCGCACGCCGGGGCCGGCGGCACGAAACAGCGGTGGGAACAGCCCGGCTCCGGCGCGCGCACCACCTCCGGCGCACCAATCCGGTCGCGCGCACCTCGTCCTGCCGGGCCTCGGCAGCGGCCTCGGCCGGGTGCTCGGCGCTACCTCACGTTCGGCTGCCTCGGCTCGGCTCACCTGCGCCTCCTGGCGTCCGACAGCCGACGACCAGCGGGTTCGCCTTCCGGGGCGAGCCCGCTGGTGTCGTTCGCGGCTGTGGTCCGGTGCTGATGACGGGCTCGAACAGGTCGGCCGGCACTCCCTCGGCCTCGACGTCCCACCGGGCGGACTTCGGGACGCAGCCCGGACAGTCGTTACGCTGTGTCGAGACGGTGATGACGGAAGGGCGGCCATGGTGTTCGAGCGGAAGTACAGCGACGAGGTGCGCAACGCCGCTGTCCGCCGCGTCGTCGAGCGCCGGCAGGCGGAGCCTGGCAACCGGTCGATCCTGCGCGAGGTGGCCGAGGAGTTCGAGGTCGGCGAGCAGTCCTTGCGGATCTGGGTGAAGCGGCTGGACGACGGGATGTTCAGCGTGGGCGGGGCGGCCGGGCTGCGGCAGGCGCCGAGGGAGCGGCTGCTCGCGCGCATCGGCGAGCTGGAGGCGGAGCTGGAGTCCGCGCACGTGCGGATCGAGGCGATGGAGGAGGAGATCGAGGTGCTGAAGAAGGCCTCGGTGATCTTCGCCGCGGAGCTGGCCAAGCGGTGACGGGGTCCGAGGTGTCCAGATAGCGGTACGGCTGCGGTCCGGAGGGGTGGTTGGCGCACACTGGACGTGCGACCTCGCGCTCTCGGAGGGCAGATGACCGGGTACGACTACATCAGCGCCATCACCGGCTGCACGACCGACGTCGGCGGGCGTTTCGCCGTGCGCGGTCCGGCGTTCGAACTGCTCGCGGACGGCTCGGTGGCCTCGGGTGGTCCCGGCAGGGCGCCGGGCCCGCTCGACCTGCTGGTCTCCGCGCTCGTGGTCAACCTCCTCAACGTGCTGCGCACCGACGGCGACCCCGACGCGGACAACCCCGGCACGCGGGCCGTGAACGTGCGCGCCCGCACGTCGCGCTACACCCCGAACCGGCTCAAGGTGGGCCGGGTGCTGGTCGAGGTGGTCGTGGACGGGCTGGCCGAGCCGGAAGTCGAGCTGCTGCTGGAGCAGTACCGCGCGGGGTGCCGGGTGCTGCCCGCCGTGTCGACCGTGCTGGACGTGGACATCCGCGCGGTGGTGCCCGCCCCGATCGGGTGAACGCGGCTGGCTGAACAGGGGTCACACGGCCAGCAACGCCTGCGTGTAGTCGTGCCGCGGCGTCAGGACCACTTCCGACGTGGGACCGTGCTCCACGACGCGCCCGGCGCGCATGACCGCCACGTGCTGCGCGACGTCCGCGACCACCGCGAGGTCGTGGGTGACCAGGAAGTACGTCAGGTCCAGCTCGCGCTGCAGCTCGTTGAGCAGGTCCAGCACGCGTGCCTGGACGGTCGCGTCCAGGGCGGACACGGGCTCGTCCAGGACGAGGAGTTCGGGCCGTGGCGCCAGTGCCCTGGCGATGGCCACGCGCTGCCTCTGGCCGCCCGACAGCTCGTCCGGCCTGCGGTCCTCGTAGGACTGCGGCAGGTGCACCAGGTCGAGGAGTTCGCGCACGCGGGCGCGGCGTTCGGCGCGGGTGCCGGTCCGGAAGGAGTCCAGCGGCTCGCTGATGATGTCGCGCAGGGACAACCGGGGGTTCAGCGACTCGAACGGGCTCTGGTACACCACCTGCACGTGACGGCGCAGCTCGCGCAGTTCGGCGCGCCGCAGCGCCGGCACGTCGCGGCCGAGCACCCGCACCGCACCGCGGTCCGGGCGTTCCAGGCCGAGGATCAGCCTGCTGGTCGTCGTCTTGCCCGAGCCGGACTCGCCGACCAGCGCGAACGTCGTGCCGCGCGGCACGACGAGGGAGACGTCGTCCACGGCCTGGGTGCCGCGCTTCGCGGTGCCGAACCGCTTGGCCACCGAGACCAGCTCGACCACCGGTGGTGCGGCGGGCTCGACCGCCGTCGCCCGGTTCGGACGCCGCACGTGGGCCTCCGCGATGCTGAGCACGCGACCGTGCGACACCCGTGCGGAACTGGCCAGCAGGCTGCGGGTGTAGTCGTGCCGCGGGTTGGCGAAGACGTCCTCGACGGGGCCGGATTCGATCACCTCGCCGCGGTGCAGCACGACCACCGTCCGGGCGTTGCGGCTGGCCAGCGCCAGGTCGTGGGTGATGAGCACGACCGTGGCACCGTGCTTGGCGCGTGCGGTGTGGATGGCGCGCAGCACCTCTCGGCCGACCAGCACGTCCAACGCGCTCGTCGGCTCGTCTGCGATCACCAGTCCGGGCCGCTGCGAGAACGCGATGGCCACCAGCACCCGTTGGCGCATGCCGCCGGACAGCTCGTGCGGGTAGCACGCCGTGAGCGCGTCCGGGTTGTCGAACCCCAGGTCGAGCAGGTCCTGCCGGATCCGAGCGGTGACCTCGTCGGCGGACAGGGTGGAGCGGGCCAGGGCGAACGCCTCGCGCAGCTGCGCGCCGACCGTCTTGGTCGGGTTGAGCGAGGCGATCGGGTCCTGCGGCACGAAACCGATGTGCCTGCCGCGCAGCGCGCGGAGGTCCTTGTCGCCGTGCCGGAGCACGTCCTCGCCGGCGAACTCGACGCTGCCGCCGGTGATGTGCCCGTTGTGCGGCAAAAGGCGCACGACCGCGTGCGCGAGGGTGCTCTTGCCGGAGCCGGACTCGCCGATCACCGCGGTCACCTGGCCCTCCGGGATGTCCAGGGAGACGGACTTCAGCGCGGTGTCCGATGCGTCGCCGCGCGCGTGCCGGTAGGTGACGGTGAGGTCGGTGATGCGGACGAGCGGTGTCATGCGCGGTCCTCCTGGAACAGGTAGGCGGTGCGGCTGAGCAGCACGACCACGGAGGTCAGCGCCAAGCCCGGGATGATGGCGACCCACCAGGCGTGCGCCAGGTACTTCTGGCCGCCCGCGATCAGCACGCCCCACTCCGCCGACGGAGGCGCCTCGCCGAAGCCGAGGTAGCTCAGGGAGCCGATGGCCAGCATGGCCAGGCCGAAGTGCAGCGCGGTGTAGGACAGCACGGGGTGCAGGATGCTCGGGATGACGTGTCGGGTGACCACCCGCACCGGTCCGGCGCCGCACGTGCGGGCCGCCTCGACGTAGGTCAGCGTGCCGGAGCGGACCACGCAGCCGCGGATCAGCCGGGCGAAACCGGTGGCCTCGCCGACGCCGATGGCGACCGCCGCCACGAACGCGCCGCGCCCGTAGGTGGTGATCACCGCCAGGGCGAGCAGCACACCCGGGACGGCCATGACAGCTTCGGTGAGGATGCCGAGCCCGCGGTCGAGCAGGCCACCGGGCCGCAGCCCGGACAACACGCCGACCACCACCCCGACCACCAGCGCCACGGCGACCGCGAGCAGCGAGGAGAACAGCGAGATCCGCAGGCCGTGCACCACGCGGGAGAACAGGTCGCGGCCGATCTCGTCGGTGCCGAACCAGAAGTCGCCGTTCGGCGCGGTGAACGGCAGCCCGTCCAGCTCGTACGGGTCGTGCCAGGTCACCTGCCCCGGGAAGAGCGCGACGAGCACCAGGAACGCGAACAGCGCCAGGAGGACGTGCAGCTCGCGGACCCGCGGCCGACGCCGACGCCGGACCGGGGCGGCGGTGCCCGGCAGGACGGGGACGGGTTCGACGGCGGCGGTGGCGATGGTGTCGGTCACGCCCGCACCTCCTGGGCGACGGCGCTCGCCGCACGGCGGCGCAGACGGGGGTCGAGCAGCACGTAGCCGATGTCGACCAGGGCGTTGACGGCCACGTAGGCGACCGCGAGCACCACGACCAGGCCGAGCACGACGGTCAGGTCGACCGCCTTGACCGAGTCGACCATCAGCCTGCCGAGACCGACGCGGGAGAACACCACCTCCACGACGACCGTGCCCCCGAGCAGTTGTCCGACCCGGAGGCCGAACACCGCCAGGAACGGGAACGACGCGTTGCGCAGGCAGTGCCGGTAGAGGACGTGGAAGCGGCCGGCGCCCTTGGCGGGCGCGGTGACCGCCGCGTAGGTGGTGCCCAGTTCGGTGCGCAGGCCGCTGATCAGCACCTGGGCGAACTGCGCGGCGCCGAGCAGCGCCAGCACCGCCGTGGGCAGCACCAGCGAGGCGAACCCCTGGCTGCCGTTGGACGGGAACCAGCCCAGCGTCAGGGAGAAGAAGTAGATGAACAGGATGCCGACCCAGAACACCGGCAGGCTCACGTAGGCCGACGGCACCAGCGAGGCCAGCGAGCGGACCGCCCGCGCGCGCGGGTTGACCGCGAGCACGGCCAGCAGGAAGCCGAGCGGCACCGAGAGCGCCAGCGACGCGACGGCCAGCGTGATCGTGTTCGGCAGCACCTCGCCGAGCAGGGTGGTGACCGGCTGCTCGGTGATCAGCGAGCGGCCGAGGTCGCCGCGCACGAGCCCCGCCAATCCGCTCAGGTACTGGGTCCACAGGCTGTCGGACAGGCCGACCTCGTCCCGGAGCAGGTCCAGGTCGAGGTCGGTGACGTCGGCCGAGCCGATGGTGTCGGTGGTGCCGACGCGGGCCAGCACGGCGTCGCCCGGCAGCACGAACAGCAGGAAGAAGGACGCGGAGTAGGCCGCGAAGACCACCGCGACGGCGTGCGCGAGCTTGGCCGCCACGACGCGGGCGAGGTCGCGCGCGGCGTCGGTGCGGGTGGACGGTACTGGTTCGCTCATCGTTGGCTCCCAAGGGGTCGGGACCGCCGGGACGGCCCCGACCGGTGACTCACTGCTGGTCGATCCAGGCGTCGCCGAGCCACGGGATGTGGGTGGCTTCCAGCAGCGGCAGGTGCGTGCTGTTGCGGTGGGCGAGCGGCTGGATGAAGTCGTAGAGGGGGATGTAGTACGCCTGGTCGAGGACGATCTCCGAGGCCCGGCCGGCGAGTGCCTTGCGCGCGTTGATGTCGGGCTCGGCCAGGATCTGGCCGAAGACCTCGTCCAACTCCCGGTCCAGGCCGCCGTAGGTGGAGCGCAGCACGTCGGCATCGGGTCGGGTGCCCGATCCCCACGAGAACGAGTAGTTGCCGGACTGCAGGCGCTGGTTGAGCTCCGCCTGCGTGAGGCTGCCGAACTCCAGCTCGACGCCGATGGCCTTCCACTGCGACTGCACCACGGCGATGTTCGGCTCGTGCGAGATCGTGGACGGGCTGTAGACCAGCTCGAACGACAGCCGCGCGTCGGCCTTGACCCGCACGCCGTCCGCGCCCCGTCGCCAGCCGGCCTCGTCGAGCAGGCGTTCCGCCGCCGCGACGTCCGTCTTGATCCGGTCGGACTGGTCGGTGAAGTACGGGTTGCTCGCGGTGTAGGCGCCCTTGGGCGCGATGTCGATCGCCGAGGCGCGCTTGAGCACCGCGTCCCGGTCGACGGCCAGCGCCAGCGCGCGGCGGACCCGCACGTCGTCCAGGCCGGGCACCTCGGTGTTGGCCACGAACCCGAGCGCCGAACCCGGCAGCGGTTCCCGCCGGATGGTGATCTCCCGGCTGGTGGAGAACTCGGTCTTGTCCGCCGGCTCGGTGTTGTGCAGCAGGTCGAGGCCGCCGGAGCGCAGTTCGGCCGCGGCGATGCTGTTGTCCTGGATGTTGCGCACCTCGATCTTGTCGAGGTAGGGCGCTCCGCGGTTCGCCGCGGGTTCCGGCGCCCAGGCGTAGTCGTCCCGGCGGACCAGCGTGTAACCCTCCTCGCCCCGGCTCTCGGCGGCCACGAACGGCCCGGAGCCGATGATGCCGAGGCCTTCCTGCCGCTTCTCGAACGGCAGCTTGGCGGTGGCGGGCGCCACGACGCCCAGCACGGTGCTGGACACCGCCTGCAGGAACGACGAGTTCGGCTTGGAGAGCTCGAACACGATCGTGTGCGGGTCCGGTGTGGTGATCTGCGCGAGTGCGCCGATCCACTGGTTGGCGACGGCGTACTTGGCGCCGCCGTCGCGCAGCGCCTGGTAGCTCAGCTGGACGGCGGCGGCGTCGAGCTCTTCGCCGTTGCTGAAGGTGACGTCCTGGCGCAGCGCGAAGGAGTACCGAGTGGCGTTGTCGTTGACCTCCCACTTGGTGGCGAGCCACGGCGCGAACGTGCCGTCCGGGTTGTTGAACACCAGGGAGTCCACCAGGCCGCGCAACGGCACGGCCAGGCCGTAGCCGGTCGTGGTGGCGGGGTCGATCGACTTGCCGCCGCCCGCGGCCCGGTACTTGAGCACGCCGCCCTTGACGGGCGTGCTGCTCACGTTCTGCACGCCGCCGCCGGCCGAGGCGCAGCCGGAGAGCACGAGACCGGCCGACGTCAGCAGGACGAGCGCCGCGGTGGCGCGTCGGGGAGGTCGGACGCGCCCGGCCGCGTCGCGGAGGTGCCGCTTCATCGTTGGTGACCCACTCTCGTCTGGAACTCCGTGCGCGGCCCGTGGGCGGCGCGTGCCAGAACGGTAGAGCTGTCATCGCTCGTAGTGGATACCGTCTCGCTGTATGAAACTTCTACGGTGATATGCTTCGAAAACCTAGTGTGTAGCTACATCTACCGTGCAAGTTCTAGCGTACGCACTTGGGGATACCTCATGCCGAAGATCAAGATCGAGGCGACCAGCGCCGTCTTCTACCTGCCGTACTACGTGGCCGAGGAGGAGGGCTACTTCACCGACGAGGGGCTGGACGTCGAACTCATCCGCAACCGGCCCTCCGACGAAACCGGGCTGCGGTTCATCGAGGACCCGCGCAAGGTCTCGTCGTTCAGCAGCTTCAAGTTGTTCGAGGCGGGCGCGTCGCAGCTGTACAACGCCTGCGAGTGGGGCCAGCTGCGCCGCTCCCAGGACAGCCAGGTCAACGGCAAGGTGGTGGCCCGCCGGGCCGCGGTCGCCAGCCAGGCGATCATCGTCCGCCCCGACTCGCCGTACAACGTCCCCGGCGACCTGGCCGGCGTCCGGGTCGGCGTGAACTTCCACCACGGTTCGCACTACCTGGTGCTGCAGACGCTGGAGGGCTTCCTGCGGCGCGACGACATCAACCTGGTCGGCATCAAGGGCAAGGAGCGCTTCGAGGCGCTGCGCGACGGCGACATCGACGCCGTCGCGGTGATGGAGCCGTGGATCACGGTCGCCGAGAAGCAGGGTTACAAGGTGCTCGCCGAGGCGCACTACTACGGTGCGGAGGTCGCCAACGACTCCCTCGACGCCGAGACGTTCACCAGGATCAACCGGGCCGTGGCGCGGGGCGTGGACCGGATCCACGAGGACATCCGGCCGTACCTGAAGCACTTCATCGCGCAGGCGGCGCCGGTCGCCCAGCTGGCGCCGGAGGACTTCAAGACGGGTCGGCTGCGCTACGTCCACCCCGGCCCGTACCCGGAGGACCACTTCAACCGGACCCTGGACTGGGTGGCCAGCTGGGGCTTGATCGACTCGGGCAACGAGTTCGACGCGCTCGTCGACTCCGGCAAGATCCTCCAGGAGGCCTGAGGACGCCGTCGCACGGCGGCGCGGTCAGCGGTCGCGCCGCCGTCGCGTGGTCCCGCCATGCCCACCACCGTCGTCAACCGCCGGGCCGTGCTGCTGCTGTGCGGCGCCACCGCCGGCTTCCTGCTGCTCGACATCCACAAGGTGTCGATCGCCGTGCCCGCGATCGAACGCGCCCTGCGGCCCGGACCGGCGGGCATCCAGCTGATCCAGGCCGCTTACGTCGTCTGCTTCGCCATCACCCTGGTCCCCGCGGGCCGCATCGGCGACGCGGGCAGGCGGCTCGCGCTCGCCTACGCGGGCGCCTACCTCTACCTGGCGGCCAGCGTGCTGTGCGCGGTGGCGCCGACCGCGGGCTTCGTCATCGCGGGCCGCGCCCTGCTCGGCGTCGCCGCCGGACTGCTCATGCCCCAGATGATGGGGATCGTCCAGCAACTGTTCCCGGCAGCCGAACGCGGCAAGGCGTTCGGCGTCTACGGCATGTGCGTGAGCCTGGCGACCGCGCTCGGCCCGAGCCTGGGCGGGCTGCTGGTCACCACACCGCTGCTGGGCTGGCGGGGCGTGTTCGTGATGAACGTCCCGGTGGGCATCGCCCTGCTCGTCGCGGCGCGCACCCTGCTGCCCGCCGTCGGCCGTGACCAGGGCGGGCGGCGCACGCCGGACATCGACGTGGTCGGCCTGGCGCTGGGCAGCCTGGCCCTGGTCGCGTTGCTGACGCCGTTCATCCTCACCACCGGTCGTCCGTCCGACGTCGGAGCGCGGTGGCTCGCGCTGGTCCCGGCAGTCGTGCTCGCGGCGCTGTTCGCGACCCGGTCGCGGCGACGCGTCGCGGCGGGCCGCTCCGGCGTGATCGACCCGGCCCTGCTGCGCATCCCGTCGTTCCGCAACGGCGTGCTCGTCTCCCTCACCTGGTTCGCCGCCGGGCCGGGCGTCGCGCTCGCGCTGACCGTCTACCTCCAGGAAGCCCGTGGCATCACACCGTTCCTGGCGGGACTGGTGGTGCTGCCGTCGTCGGCCACGTCGGTGCTGGGCGCCTGGCTCGGCGGTCGGCACGTGACCAGGCTCGGCCGGGTGCTCACCGGCACGGGCATGCTCCTGGTGCTCGCCGGCACCCTGGGCACGGTGGCGCTGGTGCACTCCGCCCTGTCCACCGCGGCCGTGCTGGCGCTCATCCCCGCGCTGCAACTCGTGCAGGGGCTCGGCGGCGGGCTGGTCGTCTCGCCCAACCACTCCATGACCCTCGCGGACGTCCCTCCCGCGCAGGGCGGCGCGGCGGGCGCGATCGGCCAACTCGGCCAGCGCATCAGCAACAGCACCGGTGTCGCGGCCGCGTCGATGGCGTACTACTCGACGATCTACGGCGCGGGCTCCACGCTGACCGACGCCCCCGCTCCGCTGCACCGCGACGCACTCGACCGGGCCACCGCGGTGGCCTGCCTGTTCCTGTGCGCGGCGATCGTCGTCGTGATCGTCGACCTCCGCCGCCAGAACCGAGCGCGCTACGGGGCGAACCCCACCGCCGCGACCTCCTGAGGTCCGCGCTCGACCTGCCCGCATCGGGCGCCGGTGGACGACCGGGCGGTGTCCACCGCGATCGTCTACGTGCTGACCAGCGGTGCGGGCCGGCTCCGTCGGTGTGCGGCGGGATCGTGCCGGGTGACGGTGGCGATGCGCCACCAGTGGCCGAGCACGTCGCGTGGTGCCGGCGTGCGCGGGCGGCCGCGGGTCGCGACGGCGTCGTGACCCGCGCGCTGCCGCACGACAAGCTCCTCACCGGGCTCGGTGAACTATCCGCTCATAGCCCGTATAGAGGGTGATTTTCTCACTGATGTCGTGATACTGATGGTCTGCACCTCTACCCTGCGGAGGCGTCATGACCGTCCGAATCCGAGCCGCGGCCACCGCTGTCGCGCTGTTGTCCACCGCGATCGCCGCCTCGCCCGCGACCGCCGCGCCCGAAGGGGACGACCTCACCTCGGCGGTGGTGGCCCAAGTCCACCACCTCTCCGCCCAGGCGCTCGCCGCGGACCGTTCCACCGTGGTGACACCGGCGCGGCAGCACGGCGATTGGGCGTTCGGCACCGCCGTGCTCACCACCCGCCCCGGCTCACCGCAGCTGCCCGACGGCTGGCTGTTCGTCGCCCACCGCGCCGACGGCGCGTGGACGGTGGCGCTGGAGGGCGAACCGAGGTTCGCCGAACTGGCCGGGCGGGCGCCGGTCGTCGGTGAGCGCGAACGCACCCTGCTCGCCGGGCAGGACGGCGGCCAACCCGGCGCCGCGGCGGGCGGCGACCTGCGGACCGGCATGGCCCTGCCGTTCGCCGTCGGGCAGACGTGGGGGATGGCGGGCGGACCGCACGGGTGGTCCGGGGCCGCCGCGCCGTGGAGCTCCCTCGACCTCGCGGGCGGCGACCAGCGGGTCCTCGCCGCCCGCGCGGGCACCGCCTACACCATGTGCACCGGGTGGATCCGCGTCATCCACGACCGCGGTTACGCCACCGACTACTACCACCTGTGGAACAACGTCAACGTCAACGGCGCCGCCGTCAGCCAGGGCACGTTCCTGGGCAACACCGGCACGGACGTCACCTGCGGCGGGTCCGCGTCCGGCCGGCACGTGCACTTCGGCCTGCGGCAGAACAACGCCTACGTCGGCATCGCCGACCACAACATCGGCAAGTGGGTCCCGCAGAACGGCGCTTCCGCCTACCAGGGCTCGGCGCTGCACGGCAGCACTCGCGTCTACGCCGGTGGTTCGGTCCACAACTACGGCGCGCTCGGCTTCACCCAGGGCGTGATCGACGCCAACGGCGGCGGCACGGTCAACAAGCGCACCGGCCCGGGCACCGGCTACGCCCTCGCGGGCGGTGTGACCGACGGTGCCACCGTCAGCGTCTCGTGCTCGTCCAACGGCACCTCGCACACCGGGCGCTGGGGCGCCACCAGCCTGTGGAACAGGCTCTCGGACGGCACCTGGGTCACCGACGCGTTCATGTGGACCGGGGTCAACGGGCCGGTCAACGGCTACTGCTGACCCGATCCGTGTGCCGCACCGCCGAGCGGGGATTGGCGCGGCCTCGACCGGAACTCCGGGGAGAACCCCGAGGTCCCCGAAGATCTGCGAGTTCCAGGAAAGCGCATTGTCCAGGATTGTACGGGGCAGGCGGTGCCGCCGGTGATATGAAGGCGCCCAGTGCCGTGTGGGGGGACTGCGCCACACCGCTCACGTCGCCGACACAATCCGAATGCGGGACGTGTCGGAGCACGGCGGTGTCCGACTCGACCCCGACGTGCTGTCATCGGCCTCGTTCAACAAGTACTTCACCAGTTCGTGCGCACCTGGTGCGAGGGTTATGACCGCGCCCTGTCCCGATGTCGGTATTCCAATTCGGTGGTCAACGCCTCGCCCTCCGAGGTGGTGACTCGCAGTATTCCACCCTCACCCGTATGGCGGTTATCCGTGTCGGGGGAGTGGTTGCAGAGTGAGAAGCGGGGTCGGGCATCGAATACCCTGGACGCTCCCGTGGCCGGCCGTGTCTTTCGCAATCGTGTGGCACGTGTCTTTCGAGGTGGGGGTTTATTTTGTCTTCCAGGCGGGGTGTTCGCTTGCGGGAATTCGACCTGAATTTGCGGAATCCTCTTTCACTGCCGGGTGCGGTGTGGCACACCGTCGAGGACGCCGACCTGCCGGCGGCACAGCGGGTGCTCGGTCTGCGCGCGGTGGACCCCGGCGGGGTGTTCGCCTCCTCCGCGGAGCTGCTGGGCCCACCGAACGAGTGGTGCGTGCTGGGGAACAACGTGATCGGCGTGTCCGGCTGGGCCGGCGTGCCGCTGGAGGAGCAGTACCGCGCCGTCCACACCGGTGCCGGCGCGTTCATCGCCGCCGCCATGCTCTACCTGCGGGTGTCCGGTCCGGACGCGGGCGCCCTGCTGGACGCGCTGTCCCCGCGCACCGTGTCCGCCCTGCCTGTCGGGAGCGCGTGCTTCACCTTGTTCACCACGCCCGCCGGCACCGTCGACGAAGAGGCCGTGGTGGTGCGCACGGGCCCCGAGGAGTTCCACCTGTCCTGCGGCGGCGGCAAACCGCCCGGGTGGTTGGACGCGGTGTCGACGCAGTTCGACGACGTCGTGGTGGACACCAGCGACGTGTTCAGCTTCAACATCAAGGGACCGCGCCGGCTCTCCGCGGCGCAGAGCCTGGTCGAGCCGGGTGACCGCGAGCGGGTCGCCGCGCTGGAACCGTTCCGCTCCTGCGTGGTCCGCACGACGGCGGGCGGTGAGGCGCGGGTGGTGCGCACGGTGATCGGCTACGAGGTGTGGGCGCGCCACGACGTGCTGGGGGCGGTCTGGCGGCAGCTGGTGGCCGACCGGCCGGAGATCGTCCCGTGCGCCTGGGAAGTGCTCAACGCGTTCCGCCTGGAGTGCCGCGACATCGTCTTCGCGCTCTACCCCGTGGACATGCACTCGGGCACGACGCTGTGGGAGGTCGGCCAGGGCGGGATGGTCCGGCGCGGCAACGACCACGACTACGTCGGCCGCAAGGCGCTGCTGGACTCCCGCTCGACCCCCCGGCTCAGGTTGCTCGGCCTGTGGTCCGCCGACGAGGTCGCGCCCCCGGCCGCGGGCGGCGAGGTCTACGACCGCGCGGGCGACTTCATCGGCCACGTCACCAGTTCCGCGTTCTCCCCGCGACACGGCCGCGCGCTGGCCTTCGCGCACCTGTTCCCGCACTGCCGGCCCGGGCACCAGGTCGTCGTCGACGACGCGGTGTGGACCGTCACCGACCTGCCCATCGAGGTGCCCGGTGGCAGGCTCTGACCGCGTCGACACCATCGTCGTGGGCTTGGGCGTGATGGGCAGCGCCGCCGCCATGGCCCTGGCCGCCACCGGGCGGCGGGTGCTCGGCCTGGACGCCGCGGCTCCGGCCCACCGCGCGGGCGGCTCCGGGGGCGAGTCGCGGATGCTGCGCCGCGCCTACCCGAGCCACCCCGACTACGGCCCGCTGACCGGGCCCGCGCGTGTCGCGTGGCTGCGCCTGCAGGAGAGCACCGGGGTTCCGCTGTTCCTCACCACGGGCGGACTGCTGGTCGACCGGCCGGGCGGCCCCGCGTTGCGCGCCGCCGTGGAGGCCGCCGAACGCGACGGCGTGCCGCACCGCGTGCTGGAGCCGGAGGAGCTGCGCCGCCGCTTCCACCCGCTGCGCTTCGGTGACGTCCGCGGTTTCCTGGACGAGGAGGCGGGCGTGCTGCTCGCCGAGGCGTGCGTGCTGGCGCTCCAGCACGAGGCGGTGCGCGCCGGCGCGGAACTGCGCTTCGGCAGGCCGGTCGACCTCACCGACCTCCTGCCCCGGTGGGCGGACCGGCACGCCGTCGGGGACGTCCGCGCGGACGTGCTGGTGCTCGCCCTGGGCGCGTGGCACGGTGCGGCCGACGCGTGGCCGCCGCTGGCGGTCGAGCGCACGGTGTCGTTCTGGCTGGACCCGGGCGGGCACGACCTGGGACCCGGCCGGGTGCCGTTCGTGGAGTGGGCCGACGAGGCGGGCGAGTTCTGCCTGCTGCCGGCCTTGCCGGGCGGGGTGAAGGTGAAGTTCCACCACACCGGCGAGCCCGCCGGACCACCACCGCGCCCGGTCTCCGGCGCCGAGGTCGCCGCGGCCGTGGCCCGGCTGCGCGAGGTGGCCGGTCTGGACCTGCGACCGCGCGCCGCGACCGCGTCCTGCTACGCCAACACCCCCGACGGCCGGTTCGTCGTCGCACCGCACCCGACCGCGCCCGACGTCGTCGTGGTGTCCGCGTGCTCCGGCCACGGCTTCAAGTTCGCCCCGGTCCTGGCCGACCGGGTGGTCGCCGTCACCGACGCGAGGAGGGCAGCGTGACCGACATCGGCACCCGGCGGTTGGGCGGGCTGGAGGTCTCCGCCCTGGGCCTGGGCTGCATGGGGATGAGCGCGTTCTACGGACCCGCCGACGACCGGGAGAACCTGGCCACCCTGCGCCACGCCCTGGACCGCGGCGTCACGATGCTGGACACCGCCGACATGTACGGCCCGCACACCAACGAGGAACTGGTCGGCCGCGCGATCGCCGGGCGGCGGGACGAGGTGGTCCTCGCCACGAAGTTCGGCATCCTCACCACCGACGACCCCATGGCCAAGCCCGTCCGCGGGGACGCCGCCTACGTCCGGCAGTGCTGCGAGGACTCGCTGCGCCGCCTGCGGGTGGACCACGTCGACCTGTACTACCAGCACCGCGTCGACCCGACCGTCCCGATCGAGGAGACGGTCGGTGCGATGGCCGAGCTGGTCGCCGAGGGCAAGGTGCGGCACCTGGGGCTGTCCGAGGCCGGCGCCGGCACGATCCGCCGCGCGCACGCCGTGCACCCCGTCGCCGCGGTGCAGAGCGAGTGGTCGCTGTGGTCGCGCGACATCGAGGACGAGGTGGCGCCGACCTGCCGGGAACTGGGCATCGGGCTGGTCGCCTACTCCCCGCTGGGCCGGGGGCTGCTGGCGGGCCGGTTCGCCTCGCGCGCCGACCTCAGCGCCGACGACTACCGGCTGTTCGAGCAGCCCCGCTTCGCCGAGCCGCACATCGGCCGCAACGTGCGGCTCGCCACCGCGCTGGCCGGGGTCGCCGCCCGGTTGGGCATCACCGGCGGGCAGGCCGCCCTGGCGTGGGTGCTGCACCGCGGCGGGGACGTCGTGCCCATCCCCGGCACCAAGCGGCGCGACCACCTCGACGAGAACCTGGCGGCGGTGGACGTCCGGCTCGGGCCCGACGACCTCGACGCGATCGAGCGGGCCGCCGCCGTCCACCGGGTCGGCGGCGGACGCACCGCGCCCGAGCACGCGGACCTGCTGAACGGGTGATCGGGACGTGGAGGAGTGGGACCGCATCACCGCCGCGCTCACCGAAGGGGTGGACGCCGTGCACACCCGGCAGCGCGCCTCGCCCGACGACCCGGCGGTGCACCTGGTCGCCGAACTGCTCCAGGCCGCGCTCACCGCCGCCGGCGCGGTGACCGGACCCGACCACCCGGAACGCTGCTTCCGCCGGGTCCTCGACCACCTGCGGGCCGCGACCGCCATCACCCGGTTCGGACTGGTCGCCGAGGCCGACCGCCGGCGGTCGGCGACCACCCGACGGACAACCTGAAGACGAGGGGACTGTGACGTGCTGGTGCTCGGCTTGAACCTCAGCCACGACCGCTCGGCGTGCCTGATCCGGGACGGCGAGATCGTCGTGGCCGTCGAGGAGGAGCGGCTGGACCGGATGAAGCACTCCGAGGGCTTTCTGGTCCACGGCTACTTCGACCGCCTCACCAAGACGCTGCCCATGCGGTCGATCACCTACTGCCTCGACGCGGCCGGCGTCGGCATCGACGAGCTGGACCTCGTCGTGGGCAACCGGCCGCTGCACGACGGCGCGGTCCGCCGGTTGCTGGGTGAACTGCCCATCCGGGACAAGGCGAAGGTCCGGGAGCTGCCGCGCCCCTCGCACCACCTCGCGCACGCCTACTGCGCCTACGCGACCGCGCCGTTCGACGACACCGCGATCCTCGTGGTGGACGGCATCGGCAGCCGGCTGCCCGACTCCGGCCGCCTGGAGAAGCACTCGTTCTTCCACGCCCGCGACGGCCGCGTCGCCCCGGTCGCGGGCACCAGCTACGACGCGGACTTCGCCACGGTCGGCCTCGGCCTGTTCTACGAGTTCTTCACCGCCAAGCTGGGTTTCGTCACCCGGTGGGGGCACCCCGGGTTCGGCGTGTTCGGCTGCGGCGGCTACCTGGAGGCGGGCAAGACCATGGGGTTGGCCCCGTACGGCCGGCCGCGCCCGGACTGGGCCCCGCTGCTGGAGTACGACGGCGACGACGTGACCGCCCGGGTGAGCACGCTGGAGGAGAACTTCGCCAAGTGGTTCGCCGTGGAGGGCGGGGAGTTCGCCGCCGCCGAGCGCGACTCGTGGCGCACCGACTTCGCCCAGGACGTGGCGCGCAAGGCGCAGGACGAGCTGGAGGAGGCGATGGTGCACCTGGCGCGGCGGGCGCGCGAGCTGACCGGGTCGCCCCGGCTGTGCCTGACCGGCGGTGTCGCGCTGAACTCGGTGGCCAACCAGCGGATCGTCGCCGAGGGCCTGTTCGACGAGGTGCACATCTCCCCGCCCGCCGGCGACGCGGGCATCGCCATCGGCGCCGCCGCGTACGGCTACCACGAACTGCTCGGTGGCGCCCGCCGCGGCACGTTCACCACCGCGGGCGTCGGCCGGCGGTACTCCGAGGACGACGTGCTGCGCGCGCTGGACGAGGTGCGCGGCCGGGTGCGGGCACGGCGGGCGGACCTGGCGGAGGTCGCCGGGCTCATCGCCGAGCACCACGTGGTCGGCTGGTTCCACGGCGGCTCGGAGATCGGTCCGCGCGCCCTGGGCCACCGCAGCCTGCTGGCCGACCCGCGCCACCCCGCGATGCGCGACTACCTCAACACCGTGGTCAAGCACCGCGAGCCGTTCCGGCCCTACGCGCCCTCGGTGCTCGCCGAGCACGCCCACTCGTGGTTCCACCTGCGCGGGGACAGCCCGTACATGCTGCTGGTGCCCGAGGTGCTGCCGGAACGGCGCGACCTCGTGCCGGCGATCACGCACGTCGACGGCACCGCCCGGGTGCAGACCGTCGACCGGGCGGCGAACCCCGCGTTCCACCAGCTCATCCACCACTTCCACGAGCTGACCGGGGTGCCGCTGGTGCTCAACACCTCGTTCAACGACGCCGGCGAACCGATCGTGGAAACGCCCGCCGACGCCCTGCGCACGTTCCTGAACACCGAGGTCGACCACCTCTACCTCGACGGCTACCTGGTCGACAAACCCGGTCGCGCGCTGCCCGACCGCCATCCCGCGATCACCCAGGAGGACCGGGCATGAACGAGACCCCGCGGCTCGGCGACGCGTTCGGGGAGGTGCTGCGCGCCGTGCTGCAGCAACACCGCGGCAGGGCCCAGGCCCGCTCGATCGGCCCGCGGGCGCCGCGGCCGGTGGTCGAGATCGTCGAGCGCGACGACGGCTTCATCCGCGGCGGCCCCGCGGCGTGGTACCTGGCGGGGCCCGACGAGTGGTGGCCCAGCGAGCAGAAGGCCCTGGACCGGATGGAGGGGCGGACCCTGGACATCGGGGCGGGCGCGGGTCGCGTCGCGCTGGCGTTGCAGGAGCGCGGCGTGGACGTCACCGCGCTGGACCCGTCCGCGGGCGCGATCGAGGTCGCGGGTGAACTCGGCGTGCGGTCGCTCGTGCAGGCCACCACCGAGGAGCACGTGCCCTCCGGCGAGCGCTACGACACCTTCGTGCTGTTCGGCAACAACCTCGGGCTGCTCGGCCCGCGCGAGCACGCGCACCGGTTCCTGGCGGACCTGGCGGCGCTGGCCCGCCCCGGCGCGCGCATCCTCGCCCAGGGCACCGACCCGCACCACACCGACGACCCGCTGCACCTGGCCTACCACGAGCGCAACCGCGAACGCGGCCGGCTGCCCGGGCTGTACCGGCAGCGGGTCCGGTTCCGCGACCTCGCCACCGGCTACCTGGACTACCTGCTGTGCTCGGCCGAGGAGCTGGACGAACTCGTCAAGGGCTCCGGGTGGGCGGTGGTGGACGTGGACGAGCAGGACGCGCCGCTGCTGGTCGCCACCCTGGCGCTGGAGGGCTGACTTGCGCGGGTACGCCGCCGTGTGGCGGCTGCCGGGCGCGCCGTTCCTGCTCGTGGTCGGCGCGGCGGCGCGGCTGGGCGCGGGCATGACGCCCCTGGCCCTGCTGCTGCTGGTGCAGGGCTCGACCGGCCGCTACGCGTACGCCGGCGTGGCGGGCGGCTGCTACGCGCTGGCGGGGGCGGTGGCCGGTCCGGCGCTGGGCCGGCTCGCCGATCGCTTCGGGGCGCCGAGGGTGCTGGTGGCGACCGGCTTGGCGCACCCCGGGGCGCTGCTCGTTTTGGTGGTGGCGGGCGACTCGTTCGTGGTCGCCTGCGCCGCGTCGCTGGCGGCGGGCGCGACCTACCCGCCGCTGACACCGGTCGTGCGCGGCGCGTGGAGCGTGCTGACCACGAGTTCGCGGAACCTGCGGATGACCGCGCTGGCCGCCGAGACGACGGTGTTCGAACTCGTCTTCGTCGCCGGGCCGCTGCTGGTGTCGGTGTTCGTGCTGACCGCGTCGCCCGCCGCGGCGCTGGTCGGCGCGGCGGTGGCCACGCTGGCGGGCTCGCTGCTGCTGGCGTCCGGCACGGCTCTGCGCCGGGTCTCGCGCACCGCGTCCGCCACCGGCCTGGGACCGCTGCGGGTGCCCGGTTTCCCGGCGGTGCTGGTGTGCGTGGGCGCGCTGGGGGTGGCGTTCGGGATGGTCTCGGTGACCGTCCCGGCGTCCGTCGAGGGGACCGAGGGCGCGGCGGGCGTGCTGCTGGCGCTGTGGGGCCTGGCCTCCGGCGTGGGCGGCCTGTGGTTCGGCACCCGCCGCAGCGGCGCGCCGGCGGCCAGGCAGCTGTCGGTGCTGCTGTGGTGCAACGCCCTGGGCACGGGCCTGCTCGCGGTCGCGTCCGGACCGGTCGCCCTGGGCGTGCCGATCGTCCTGGCGGGCCTGGTGATCGCGCCCGCCCTCACCGTGTACCTGTCGATCGTCAGCCGGATCGTGCCGTCGTCGATGTTGACCGAGGCGCACACGTGGGTGGCGACCCTGCCCGTCGCGGCGAACTCGGCCGGGGGAGCGGTGGCGGGCCTGGTGGTGGACCAGCCGGGTGGTGAGCGGTGGGCGTTCGTCGCGGCCGGGGCGGTGATCGCGGTGGCGGCGCTGACGGCGGGCCGGGCCTCGGGACCGATCGGCCGCGCGGAGCGCGCCGTCGAGGGCGAGGCCGCGGAGCGGTCCTGACCCGAGGCGCCCGTCACCGGTCGCTCGCCGAGCGAGAGCCCTCGGTCACCGGCCGGCGTCGAGGGTTCCGCCGTCGGCTTACTGCTTTACTATGGTACTAGCAAAGCAGTAAGGAGCTGCCGTGTTTGTCTTCCGGCTCGACACCCACTCCGGCGTGCCGCCGTACCTGCAACTCGTCCAGCAGGTCCGCCAGGCGGTGCTGCTGGGCTTCCTCCAACCCGGGGACCGCCTCCCGCTCATCCGCGAGGTGGTCGAGGACCTGGCGATCAACCCGAACACCGTCGCCAAGGCGTACCGGCAGATGGAGCAGGAGGACCTGGTCACCGGCCGACCCGGCCAGGGCACGTTCGTCAACGAGCAGCAGTCGGCCGTGATGTCGGCGTCGACGTACACGTCGCTGCGCCGCGGCCTGGCGACCTGGCTGCGCCGCGCCTACGCGGCCGGCCTCGACGAGCAGGCGGTCGACGCGCTCCTCACCTCCGTCCACCAGCAGGTCAGGAACGAGGACGTGGCGTGACAGCGACCGAGTTCGCGCTGCGCACCGACGGTGTGGGCAAGCGGTACCGGAAGGGCTGGGCGCTGCGCGACTGCACCCTGGCCCTGCCGGCGGGCGGCGTGATCGCCCTGGTCGGGCCGAACGGCGCGGGCAAGACCACGCTGCTGCGCCTGGTCGTCGGGTTGCTGGCGCCGAGCACCGGCACGGTGGAGGTCCTCGGCCACGACGTCACCGCCAGCACCCCGCAAACCCTGTCCCGGATCGGGTTCCTGGCCCAGGACCACCCGCTGTACAAGCGCTTCACCGTCGCCGAGATGCTCCGCTTCGGCCGGGCCTGCAACCTGCGGTTCGACCAGGGGCTGGCCGAGCGCCGGCTGGCGAAGCTGGGCATCCCGCTCGACCGCCGGGCCGGCACGCTCTCCGGCGGGCAGCAGGCCCAGGTCGCGCTGGCCCTGGCCCTGGCGAAGCGGCCGGACCTGCTCGTCCTCGACGAGCCGGTGGCCAGCCTCGACCCGCTGGCCCGGCACGAGTTCCTGCGGGTCCTCATGGGCGCGGTGGCCGAAGGCGGGGTGACCGTCCTGTTCTCCTCCCACGTCGTGCACGAGCTGGAGCGCGTCTGCGACCACCTGGTCGTGCTCAACCGCGGCCGGGTCACGCTCGCCGGTGACATCGACACCCTCCTCGCCGAGCACCGGCTGCTCGTCGGCCCGCGCACGGCCACCGACCTCGACCGGTCCGGCGCCATCGTGGAGGCCGTCCACAGCGACCGGCACACGACCCTGCTGGTGCGCGACGGCGCGATCCCGGCCGCGCCCGGGTGGCAGGCCCAGCCGGTCTCGCTGGAGGACCTGGTGCTGGCGTACCTGCGCCGGCCGTCGGGGCCGAGCGCCGCGGTCACGTCGGGAGGGGCGGCATGACGTGGTTGATCTGGCGCCAGCACCGGACCGAGGTCTGCGTCCTGGGGCTGCTCGTCGGCGTGTTCGGCATCGCCCTGCTCGTGCTCGGGGCGCAGGCCCACGACCTGTTCCCCGGCGGTGCCGCCCGGTGTGCGGGAGAGGCCGGCGCCGACGACGCCTGCACGGCCTCCTTCCGCCTGCTCGACGAGGAGTACGGGTACGTCGAGAACCTCCTGGTGGCCTTCTACCTGGTCCCCGTCGTCATCGGGGCGTTCCTCGGCGCGCCGCTGCTCGCGCGCGAACTGGAGGACGGCACCTGGCAGCTCGCCTGGACGCAGGCCGTGCCGCGGCTGCGCTGGCTGGCGGCCAAGCTCGCGGCGCTGGCCGGCGTCACCGCCACGCTCACCGGGGTGTTCACCGCGGTGCTCACCTGGTTCCGCCGGCCGTTCGACGCGTGGGAGGGGCGGTTCCAGTACGACGCCTTCGACCTGGAGGGACTTGTTCCGGTGGCGTACGCGCTGTTCGCGTTCGGCGTCGCCACCGCCGCCGGGGCGGTCCTGCGGCGCAGCCTGCCCGCGTTCGGCGTCGCGTTCGGGGCGTTCCTCGCCGCCCGGATGGCGGTGGCGCTGCTGGCCCGTCCCGCGTACGCCACGCCGCTGACCACCGTGGAGCCGGTCCCCGCCGGCGGCTCGGAGGACCAGGCGGGGCGCCGGTCCCTGTCCGACTTCGCCGACTGGACGATCGAACACGGCTACGCGGACGCCACCGGGCGGAGGCTGAGCGTGGCCGAGTACTACGAGCTGGAGGCCGCCGCCAACCGGGCCGGCGCCAACCTCAACCAGTTCATGCACGCGCGGGGCGTCCAGCGGTTCGAGGTCCACCACCCGGCCGAGCGGTTCTGGACGTTCCAGCTCATCGAAGCGGCCCTGTTCGTCGCCCTCGCGGCAGTCCTGATCGGTGTGGTGGTGTGGCGGGTGCGGCGCCGTGTGGTCTAGCGCCCCGACCACAAGCGTTCACGGCACGATCCGCGAGGCGCGCGTGCACTCGGCGGCCCGCCGACCAGGGGAGGATCAGGGCGCCGCCGAAACCGCCGGATCGAGCACCACCTCCACCCGCACACGCCCCGCCCCGACCTCCGCCGCGCGCAGCCCATCGTCGAGGACTTCTGCGCCCGCAACGGCGCTCCCGCAGCAAGGCCGGCCTGCGGCCCCGTGACGAACCCACCGCTGCCGATCTCCTCCTCGTTCCGCTCGGGTTTTCGGGGAGCCGCGTCGTGGCCGGTGCGGCTCGTGCCCCACCGGGTGGTGTCACGGTGGCGGCGCGGTGCTGGCGCGGACCACCAGTTCGGTGGTGAACATCAGGCGGCGCCGGGTGAGGGGCTTGCCCTGGCCGAGGGTGACGATCATGCCGGTGGCGGCGGCGGCCATGTCGCTGAGCGGCTGGTGGACGGTGGTCAGCGGCGGGATGGCCCACCGGCCGGTCGGCAGGTCGTCGAAGCCGACCACGCTCAGGTCGTGCGGGACGCGCAGCCCCGCCTCGTGCGCGGCGTGGTAGGCGCCGAGGGCTTGGGCGTCGTTGAAGGCGAAGACGGCAGTCGGCGGGGTGTCGAGCCGCAGCAGGTCGCGGCCGTGGGCGAGGCCGTCGACGAGATTGAAGTCGCCTTCGCGGATCAGCCGTGGGTCCACGGGGACGTTCGCGGCGTCCAGCGCGGCGCGGTAGCCGTCGAGGCGGGCGCGGCTGGACAGCGCGTGCGACGGGCCGGTGATGGCGGCGATGCGCCGGTGGCCGAGTTCGAGCAGGTGCCGGGTGGCGGACAGGCCACCGCTCCAGTTGTCGGCGCCCACCGAGGGGTAGTCGGGCTCCGGGACGCCGGTGGGGTCCACCAGGACGAACGGGATGCCGCGGGAGGCCAGTTGCTCCTGCTGGGCCGGTGTGGGGCCGGAGAACACGGTGATCACGCCGGCGGGCTTGCGGGTCAGGACGCCTTCGATCCAGCTGCGGCCAGGTGTGTGCCGGCCTTGCAGCTCGGTGAGCACGACGGCGAGTTCGTGCTCGCCCGCCACCCGCTCGACGCCCTTGATCACCTCCATGGCGTAGGCGCCTTCGAGCTCGTGGAGCACGAGTTCGACCAGGGTGGCCCGGTTCGGCTTCTTCTGCCTGCGGTAACCGTGCTCTCGGATCACCCCCTCCACCATGGCACGGGTCTCCGCCGCCACTTCCGCACGGCCGTTGACGACTTTGGACACCGTGGCCGTGGACACCCCGGCCAGCTCGGCGATGCGGGCGATGGTCGCACCGCCGCGCCCGGCGGTGTCGGCGGTGTCGGTCGACGGGCGTTCAGCCGGCGTCATGGCGGGATTCTAGTGGTCCGGCGGGCGGCGAGGTGTTCCGGATCGACTGCGGCAGGACGTCTTGACGGTCGCCGCAGCTCGGCTTACCGTCTGTCAAGTTAACATTCGGAACTTGCGTCGAAAGTTTCGAAGCGCCCGAAGGCGACGGCGCGCACCTCCCGCCGATCGAGGTCTGGTCGGAGCGCGTCTCGACCGGGGGATACCCCGGGCGCACCATCACGCCACCCGCTCGCGGGCGCACCCGCGCGGCGGTCCCGACACCGACGTCAGGAGAAGGCACATGTCAGCACCAACAGGGCGCGCGCGCGGCGTCCTCGCCGCGACGGTCGTCGCCGTCGCGGGGACGCTGGCCGTCGGCATGGCGGTCGCCGCGCCGTCCGCCGTGGCCGCGGACCCGACGCTCGGGCAGCTCGCCGCGGCCAAGGGGCGCTACTTCGGCTCGGCGACGGACAACCCGACGTTGGACAACGCCCCCTACACCGCGGTGCTGGGCGGCGAGTTCGACCAGATCACCGTCGGCAACACCCAGAAGTGGATGTACACCGAGCCAAGCCGCGGGCAGTTCGACTACACCCAGGCCGACCGGATCGTCGCGTTCGCCCAGTCGCACGACCAGATCGTGCGCGGCCACACCCTCGTCTGGCATAACCAGCTCCCCGACTGGGTCAACAGCGTGCCCGCCGGCGAACTGCTCGGCGTGATGCGCAACCACATCGCCAACGTGGCCGGCCACTACAAGGGCAAGGTCGTGCACTGGGACGTGGTCAACGAGGCGTTCGAAGAGGACGGCACGCGCCGGCAGTCGGTGTTCCAGCAGAAGCTCGGCGACGGCTACATCGCCGAGGCGTTCAAGGCCGCCCGCGCCGCCGACCCGAACGCCAAGCTCTACTACAACGACTACAACATCGAGGGCATCGGCGCCAAGAGCGATGCCGTGTACGACATGGTCAAGTCGTTCAAGCGGCAGGGCATCCCCATCGACGGCGTCGGCCTGCAGGCCCACCTCATCCTCGGCCAGGTCCCCGGCACGCTCCAGCAGAACATCCAGCGCTTCGCCGACCTCGGCGTCGACGTCGCCATCACCGAACTCGACATCCGGATGCGCACGCCCCGCGACGCGACCAAGGACGCCCAGCAGGCCGCCGACTACCGCACCGTCACCAACGCCTGCCTCGCCGTGACCCGCTGCGTCGGCATCACCGTCTGGGACTTCTCCGACGGCTACTCCTGGATTCCCTCGGTCTTCCCCGGTGAGGGCGCGGCCCTTATCTACGACGAGAACTTCACCAAGAAGCCGTCCTACTGGGCCGTCTACGAAGCACTCGGCGGCACCAGGACCACCACGACAACAACAACAACCACGACCGGCGGCAACGGCAGTGGCTGCAGCGCCACCTACCGGGTGACCAGCCAGTGGAACGGCGGCTTCCAGGGCGAGGTCACCATCCGCAACAACTCCTCGGTCGCCCTCTCCGGGTGGGCGGTGAAGTGGACCCTCGGCGCCGGGCAGGCGGTTAACCAGGTCTGGAACGGCGTGCTCACCGCCAGTGGTCAGGACGTCTCCGTGCGCAACGCGAGCTACAACGGCTCCGTGGGCGCCGGCGGCAGCACCTCGTTCGGCTTCCTCGGCTCGTGGAGCGGTGCCAACCCGTCCCCGACCACCATCGCCTGCACGACGGCCTGACCTCCTTGATCCGGGTCTCGCGGAGCGGCCACCGCTGCTCCGCGAGACCCCGAGGCCGAAGGTGCGGAGCGCGAGCCGCGCACGTGCCCGACGACTACCCCGGACCGGAGTGGGCAGGAGTCGGATCCGCTTCGCTTCGTGCTCGTTCGTGGTGGGGCCGCGCGAACGGCGCGCGTGTCCGAAGTGGAGCAGGATGGCCTGCCGATCACCGGGTGGTCCTCGCCCCGGCGAGGGCACGGCCACCACAGCGGTGGATCGACCTCGCCACGGCGCGACGCCGCGCGACGCCGGCACGGGTCATGGTCTGGGCGCCGGCCAGCCGGTGTAGCCCTCGGCCAGGTGGGTCGACGCGGGGACGGAGGTGATCAGCGAGGCGAGTTCGGCCTGCTGGCGGCGGACGTCGAAGGGGGTGGAGCGGGGGAGGGTGTGGAGCATGGTGGTCATCCAGTAGGAGAAGTGCTGGGCCTTCCAGACGCGGGCGAGGGCGCGGGGACCGTAGGAGTCGAGGGCGGTCGGGTCGTTCTTGCGGATGGTGCGGATGAGCGCGTCGGCGAGGACGCCGGCGTCGGCGAGGGCGAGGTTCAGGCCCTTGGCGCCGGTCGGGGGCACGGTGTGGGCGGCGTCGCCGGCCAGCAGGATGCGGTTGTGCCGCATCGGTTCGGCGACGAAGCTGCGGAACCGCAGGACGGCCTTGTCGATGATGGGGCCTTCCCGGAGGGTGAAGCCGTCGGAGCCCGCGACGCGGGTTTGCAACTCCTCCCAGACACGGTCGTCGGACCAGCCGTTCGGGTCTTCTTCGGGGTCGCACTGGAAGTACATGCGTTGCAGCGCGTCGCTGCGCTGGCTGATCAGGGCGAAGCCGCGCGGCGAGTGGGCGTAGACCAGTTCCGGCGCGCTCTTGGGTGCTTCGGTGAGGATGCCGAACCAGGCGAAGGGGTATTCGCGGAAGTAGTGGGTGCGGGAGTCCTGGGGAATGCGGGTGCGGCAGATGGACCGGGAGCCGTCGGCTCCGACGAGGTAGTCGCAGCGCACCTCGTGCTCGGCGCCGGTGGCGTCGCGGTAGGCGATGCCCGGGGTGTCGCCGGTGGCGTCGAGGATCGCGGTCCCGGAGACTCCGTAGCGGACGTCGCCGCCGTCGCGGGCGCGGGCGTCGGCGAGATCGGCGAACACCTCGGTCTGGGGGTAGAGCCAGGAGTGCTCGCCGACCAGCTCGGTGAAGTCGACGCGGTGGCTCTCCCCGGCGAAACGCAGCTCGATGCCGGCGTGGGCGACCCCCTCGCGGTGGACGCGATCGCTGACGCCGGAGTCGACGAGCAGGCGGACGCTGTCGGCTTCGAGGATGCCCGCGCGGACGGTGCCCTCGATCTCGGCGCGGGTCCGGTCATCGACCACCACGGAGTCGATGCCGTCGAGGTGCAGCAGGTGGGAGGCCATGAGCCCCGCGGGGCCGCCGCCCACGATTCCGACGGTGGTGCGGGTGGTCGTCACGCGCTCGGCTCCTTGCCGTTGATCAGGGGTGTCGAGGAGGTGCGCAGCCGGTCGGAGTCGGTACGGGTGAGACGTGACCGCGCCTCGCGGACGGTGGACGGTGGACGTGCTCGTGCCGGAGCGGCCGTCAGGCTCGGGCGGCTCCGCCCCTCGCCGCCGGGGACGGCGGTGGGGGGACGGCGGTGAGGTTCGCGTGGCGCGTCTCCGGCACCCGCAGCACGGCGAGGAGGCTGATCAGGCACACGACCGCCAGGTAGAGCGCGACGGACATCGAGGTGCCGGTCCGGGCGTACAGGGCCGTGGCGACCAGCGGCGCGACGGAGCCACCGATGATGGTGCTGATCTGGTAGCCCAGCGACGCGCCGCTGTAGCGCACCCGGGTCGGGAACAGCTCCGCCGCGATCGCGGCCTGTGGCCCGTACATGGCGGACAAGAAGATCACCGCCCCGGTGATGCCGATCAGGCCCAGCGCCGCGTTGCGGGTGTCCATCAGCAGGAACATCGGCGCCACCCACAGCAGGGACAGCACGGCCCCGGCCACGAACACCCGGCGGCGGCCCAAGCGGTCGGACAGGGACGACAGCAGTGGGATCGCCGCCAGTTGCACCACGCTCGCCGACAGCACCAGCAGCAGCACCGTGGTGCGCTCCATCCTCAGCGGACCGGTGGCGTACGACAGGACGTAGACGACCGTGATGTAGCCGATGGTGTTGGCCGCCGTGAACGCCAGACCGACCAGCACCACGCGCCGCCAGTGGCCGCGCAGCAGTTCCACCAGGGGCATCCGCGCGTCCTCCTGCCGCCGCTTGGCCTCCAGGAACACCGGCGCCTCGGCGATCCTGATCCGCGCGTAGAGCCCGACCGCGATCAGCACGGCGCTCAGCAGGAACGGCACCCGCCAGCCCCACGCCAGGAACTGCTCGCGCGTCAGCGCCGAGTTCAGCGACAGGAACACCAGGTTGGACAGGATGACGCCGGCGGGCACGCCCATCTGCGGGAAGCTGCCGTAGAAGCCGCGCCTGGCCCGCGGCGCGTGCTCCACGGCGACCAGGACCGCGCCGCCCCACTCGCCGCCGACACCGAGACCCTGCACGAACCGCAGCGCGACCAGCAGGATCGGCGCCCACACCCCGATCGAGTCGTAGGTGGGCAGCAGCCCGATGAGGATCGTCGCACCACCCATGATCATCAGGGAGGCGACCAGCATGGACTTGCGGCCGACGCGGTCGCCGAAGTGACCCATCAGCACACCGCCCAGGGGACGGGCCAGGAAGCCGATCGCGAAGGTCGACAAGGATGCCAAGGTGCCCGCCGTCGGGGACAACCGGGGGAAGAACAGCGCGCCGAACACCAGCGCGGTGGCATTGGCGTAGATGAAGAAGTCGTACCACTCGATGGCGGTGCCGATGAAGCTCGTGCCCGCGATGCGGGTCATGGAGTGCTGTTCGGCCTTCGGCGTCGTTGCCATGGGTTACCTCCGACGAGGCGGGAGGGGGCGGTCGCACCCGGTGTGCCGACCGCGACAGCCGGGGAATCCCCGGTTCATCCGGCGGAGCGCTGAGCCACGCGGGTCAGGCGTAGTGCCGCAGCACGGCTTGGGCGACGCAGGCGGGCTTGTCGCCGCCGTCGAGTTCCACGGTGAAGTCCACCACCATCTCGACACCTCCCTCGACCTCGTTCACCGACTCCACGGCGGCGTGGAGCCGGATCTTCGCGCCGACGGGGACCGGTGCGGGGAAGCGGACCTTGTTCAACCCGTAGTTCACGCTCATGCTCACGCCGTCGATCGTGAGCAGTTCCCCGAACAGCGGCAGCACCAGCGACAGCGTGAGGTGGCCGTGCGCGACCGTGCCGCCGAACGGCCCGTTCGCCGCGCGCTCCACGTCCACGTGTATCCACTGGTGATCACCCGTGGCGTCGGCGAACAGGTTCACCGCTCCCTGAGCCACCTCGTGCCACTCGGTGTGCCCCAGATCGGCGCCCGCCAACGCCGCCAACCCGTCGAGTCCTTCCGCGGTCACTCCCATGCCACTGCCTTCCCGTGAAGGTCGGGCCGCACCGTAACGGGCGCGGACGAGTTTCTTCAGCAGCTTCCCGGCGCCGCTGTGCGGCAGTTCCTCCGCGAAGACCACGGACTTCGGGACTTTGTACCTGGCGAGCTTGTCGCGCAGGAATTCCAGGACTTCCACCTCGGTCGGGGACGCGCCCGGCCTGGGGATCACGACGGCCCGGCCCACCTCGCCCCACTTCGGGTCGGGCACGCCGATGACGCTGCACTGGGCGATGTCCGGGTGCTCGTTGAGCAGGCTCTCGACCTCGGTCGGGTAGACGTTCTCCCCGCCGGAGATGATCACGTCCTTCACCCGGTCGACGACGGTGACGTAGCCGTCGGGGTCCGAGGTGGCGATGTCCCCGGAGCGGAACCGGCCGTCGGCGTCGAAGGACTGCGCGGTCTCCTCCGGTCGTTGCCAGTAGCCGCGCATCACGTTCGGCCCGGAGACGACGATCTCCCCCTTCTCGCCGGGCCCGACCTCGGCGCCATCCGGTCGGACGACCCGCACGTCGGTGAAGAAGTGCGGGACGCCGGCCGAGCCGGCCTTGGCGACGCTCATCCCCCCGGGCAGGCACAGGGCGCCGGGCGAGGTCTCGGTCATGCCGTAGCCCTGGCTGAAGGTGAGGCCCCGTTCCTGGTAGACGCGGATCAGCGCCTCGGGCACCGGTGCGCCGCCGCAGTGGACCAGCCGCAGGCCGGACAGGTCCGCGTCCGCCCAGCGCGGGCTCGCGGCCATCGCCTGGTACATGGTCGGCACGCCGAACACGTGCGTGACCCGCTGCCGCTCGATCGCCTGGAGCACCAGGTCCGGGTCGAACCGCGGCATGAGGATCACCGTGCCGCCCTTGATCAGGGTGGGCAGGCAGGTCATGTTCAGCCCGGCGGTGTGGAACAGCGGCGCCACCACCAGCGCGACCTCGTGCGTGGTGAAGTCCATGTCGACCAGGACGTTGACGGTGTTCCAGGTGATGTTGCCGTGGGTGAGCACCGCGCCCTTGGGCCGGCCCGTCGTGCCGGACGTGTACATGATCATGCAGAGGTCGTCGAGACCGATGTCCTCGTCCAGCGGCTCCGGCCGTTCACCCGAGAGCAGGTCCTCGTAGCCGGGCTCGTGGGCCGGTGGTCCGGCGAGGGCGATCACGCGGACGTCCCGGACCTCCTCACGGATCGCGCCCACCAGGTCGGCGTGCTCCGGTGCGTGGACGAGCACGGTGCTGCCCGAGTCGGTGAGGGCGTGCACCGCTTCCGGCGGGGCGAGGCGTGTGTTCAGCGGCACGAACACCGCTCCCAGGGTCCCGGCGGCGAAGAACGTTTCGAGGAACGCCGGGTGGTTGGGCCCCAGGTAGGCGACCCGGTGCCCTTTCCGCACCCCGAACCGCCGCAGGGCGTGGGCCAGTCGTAGCACCCGGTCGTGCAGCTGCCGGTAGGTCCACTCGCGGCCTTCGTGCGCGATCGCGACCTTGTCCGGTGTCCTCCGGGCCCGTCGCGCGGGCCACGAGCCGATGCCCTGGTCGCGCATGGCTAGTCCTTCACCAGGCCCAGCAGGCGGGCGGCGTTGTCCTTCAGCACCTTGGGGCGGACCTCGGGCTTGATGTCGAGCCGCGCGAAGTCCGCGAGCCACCGGTCGGGTGTGATGACCGGGTAGTCGGAGCCGAACAGCACCTTGTCCCGCAACAGGGTGTTCGCATAGCGGACCAGTTGCGGCGGGAAGTACTTCGGCGACCAGCCGGACAGGTCGATGTGGACGTTCGGCTTGTGCGTGGCGATCGCCAGCGCCTCGTCCTGCCACGGGAACGACGGGTGCGCCAGGATGATCCGCAGGTCCGGGAAGTCGACGGCCACGTCGTCGACGAGCATCGGGTCGGAGTAGCGCAACCGGATGCCGCCACCACCCGGCACGCCTGCCCCGATGCCGGTCTGCCCGGTGTGGAACAGCGCGGGCACGCCCAACTCCTGGATCGCCTCGTAGAGCGGGTACGCCATGCGGTCGTCGGGCGCGAAGCCCTGCAGGCTGGGGTGGAACTTGAAGCCCCGGACCCCGTGCTCCTCGACCAACCGCCGGGCCGCGCGGACGCCCGCCTGCCCGCGCCACGGGTCGACGGAGGCGAAGGGGATCAGGACGTCGGCGTGCTCGGCGCACGCCGAGGCGACCTCTTCGTTGGAGATCGGCGGGTGGCCGGTGGCGTGCTCGGCGTCCACGGTGAAGACGACGGCGACCATGCGCCGTTCCCGGTAGTGCGCCGCCATGTCGGGGATCGAGGGTTGGCGGTGGCCCTGCGCCTTGAAGTACTCCTTCGACGCCGCGAGCAGTTCGGGCGGCAGTGAGCTGTGCCCGCTCGCGGAGATTTCGGCGTGGGTGTGCACGTCGATGGCGACCACGTCGTCGAGGTCCACGGCGTCACCCCTGCGGCGGGCGCGGGGCCGGGATGCCGAACGACTGCGGGACGCGGCCGACGGAAGTGCGCCACGCGGTCGCGATGGCGTCGGCGTGCCACCCGCCCTCGTGGTAGGCCACGGCGACCTCCTCGGGGTGCGCCCACAGGGAGAGCCGGTCGCCGCCGATGCCGATGGCCTGCCCGGTGACGTCCCTGGCGGCGGCCAGGAAGAGCACGAGCCCGGCCGCGTCCTCGGGGACGCCGAAGCCCTCCCCCTTGCGCAGCCAGTCGGGCAGCGGCTCGTCGCGCTCCTCCCACGCCTCGACGTGGGGGGCGAACGCCGGGATGGTCCTGGTCATCGTGGTGGCCGCGACGGGGATGACGGCGTTGACGGCGATCCCGGCCTTGGCGCACTCCAAGGCCCAGGTGCGGACCATGCCGACGATGCCCGCCTTGGCCGCCGAGTAGTTGGTCTGGCCGAAGTTGCCGCGCTGGCCGGCGGGCGACCCGACCACGACGACGCTGCCGCCGTCGCCCTGCTCGCGCATCCGCCGCACCGCGGCCCGCACGCAGGTGAACGTGCCGCGCAGGTGCACGCCGATGACGGTGTCGAAGTCGTCGTCGGTCATCTTCCACAGGACGTGGTCCCGCAGCACGCCCGCGTTCGCCACGAGCACGTCGAGGCGTCCGAACTCCCGGATCGCGCGCTCCACCAGCCGCTCGGCCACTTCACCTCCGCCGACCGCCCCGACCTCGGCGACGGCCCGTCCGCCCGACGCGGTGATGGCGTCGACGGCTTCCTTGGCGGCGGTCTCGTCGGCGTCGTTCACGACGACCGCCGCTCCCGCCCCGGCCAGCGCCGTGGCGTAGGCCAACCCCAGCCCGCGCCCCGCGCCGGTGACGATCGCGACCTTGCCTGGCAGCTCCATGCGATCGAAGTTAGGCGTTTTCGCGTCTGCCGTCAATATTGTGACTAACGTCGTCCGCGCTACGCTCGTGCCGTGGACACGCTCGACCCCGCCGCGGAACCCAGGCCGCAGTCGCTGATGCTGAGCTTCCTGGGCATCCACGTGCTCAACCGCGGCATCGCCGTGTTCTCCGGCAGCGTGATCGACGTGTTCGCCCGCATCGGGGTGTCGGAAGAGGCGGTGCGGTCCACCCTCAGCCGGATGGTGAAGCGGGACCTGTTGGCGCGGCACCGCAACGGGCGACGTGTCTACTTCGGCCTGACGCCGCGCTCCACGGCGGTGCTGGAGGGCGGCGAGCACCGGATCTGGCGGCGCGGCGCGGTCAACGCCGACTGGGACGGCACCTGGACCCTGATCGGCTTCTCGCTGCCGGAGTCGTGGCGCAGCCGGCGGCACGATCTGCGGTCGCGGCTGGTGTGGGGTGGCTTCGGGCCGCTCCAGAACGGCCTGTGGGTCGCGCCGGGCCACGTGGACGTGTCAGCCCTGGTCGAAGACCTGGACCTGGACGACCACCTGAAGGTGTTCACGTCGCGGACGGCGAAGCCGACGGAAGCCGGGCAGATCGTGCACACGGCGTTCGACGTGCCCGCGATCGCCGCCCGGTACCGCGCCTTCCTCGACCGCTGGGACCGCGGGGCGCCGCTGCCGGAGGCCGTCGACGACCTCGCGCGGCAGCTCCTGCTGCACACGGAGTGGCTGCAGCTGGTGCGCCAGGACCCCCGGCTGCCGACCGAGCACCTTCCTCCCGACTGGCCCGCGATCCGGGCGGAGCAAGTGTTCCACCGCCTGGCCGCGGTCTACGACCGGTCGGCCGGACGCATCGCCGAGTCCGTTTTGGACGTCCTGCGGGTGTAGGGCGTGTTTCACAGGCGAGGTGGCCGGCGGCGTGTCGGTGGCCGGAACGTGGCGAGGTCTCCGATAAGTAGGGTTGGCGACCAAGCAGAACCGCAGTACCGGAGACCTCGTGGCCGGCGCAGCGGCAGCGGGGCGGGCCGACCTGACCGACGCGCAGTGGGCGCTGCTGCGACCGCTGTCACCCGTCGGGCGCAGGCCGGGTCGTCCGCCGAAGTGGAGCAAGCGGCGGTTGATCGACGGCATCCGGTGGCGGGTGCGCGTCGGCGCCCGTGGCGGGACGTGCCGCCCGAGTACGGGCCCTGGCAGACCGTGTGCGGGTTGTTCCGCCGCTGGCAGCGGGTCGGGGGCCGGCAGCGGGTGCTGGCCGCGTTGCAGTCCCGCGCCGACGCCGCCGGGTCGATCGTGTGGGAAGTGTCGGTGGATTCCGCGATCATGCGGGCGCACCAGCACGCCGCCGGTGCGCGGAAAAGGGCATCCGCAGGTCGAACCGCCCGGCGGGACCGAGCCCGATGATCACGGGTTGGGGCGGTCGCGGGGCGGGTGGACCAGCAAGCTGCACCTGGCCTGCGAACAACGGCGGCGGCCGTTGTCGCTGCTGGTCACCGCCGGACAGCGGGGCGACAGCCCGCAGTCCGTCAACCCCGCGACCAGGCCGCCCACCGCAAGGCCAAAGGCTCCGCGGGTGGACGGCCACCGACGATCGACAGAGAGATCCACAAGCGGCGCCACGCCGTCGAGTGCGGCATCAACCTGCTCAAACAGCACCGGGCGGTCGCCACCCGCTACGACGAACTCGCCGTCCGAAACACGCGCTAGCCCCGGAGCGACGGCCTGAGGTGGATCCGCTCGAGGTCTGTCAGGCTGGTGGTTGTTGGCCGAGCAGCCCGGCGGGGTCGGTGCTGTAGGCGACCATCCAGCTGGGGTCGATGCGGTACCAGACGTTGTCCTCCCAGAACGGGTCGTCGCTGTCGCCGTCGTAGTGGTTGACGAGGTGGTCGCGGATCGCCGGCCACGTCGGGTCGCTGCCGGCCCCCTCGGGGTTCAGCGCAACGGCGTGTCCGTGCGTGAAGATGCCGAGCTGCTCGCCGCGCATGAAGGTCGCGCTGATGCCGGGCCGCGCCGCGAGGTGGCGGGCTTTGGCGGCCTGGCGGTGGGTGCCGATGATCCAGCGGCCGTGCAGGAGGTGCCCGTCGGCGCCGCTGATGCGCGGCTCGCCGCGCCGGGTGACCGTGGCGATGGCCAGGGTGCACATGCCTTGGCAGACTCGGACGACCTGCTCGGCGTTCAGGGTGCGCTCACCTGGTCGGATGATCGATTTGAGGTGGCTGCTGGAGCCGGCCAGGGACGTGTCGAGCAGGACTTGGAGGCTGTGGAGCTCGTCGGGGGTTTCGAACATCCGGTCAGTCAATCAGCTCCCACCGACAGCGTCGGCTCAGCGCGCGGTCGCCGATCAGGCAGAGCGGCCGGCCTGCGGTGACCAGGCGCCGGCGGCGAGGGTGTTGATGGCGGAGGGGTTGACGTCGAAGTCGTCGAGCCACTCCTCCCGCAGGAATCCGGCAGCCTTGACCCGGCGGGTGGAGCGGCGACGGTCGCCGTCGTCTGGCGTCGGGAGATCAGGTGGTGCTTGGAGCCGGGTTTGCGTCGGTCGACCGGACCCGGCCCGGTGGGGTCCCGCTTTGAGGGCACGCACCACCGTCGGGAAGACCACCCCGCAGTGGGGACGGTGGGGAGGAGTTCGCCGGCCGCAAGCGGCGCGTCGGGGTGGGCGCTTCGGGAGGGCGGTGGTCCTGCCTCGCGGCCCGGCCGGGCCCGTGGCCCGGCCACCGGGAGGTCAGGGCTTGCGGCGGGTGACGGCGAAGTGGGCCGCGAGGCCGAAGATCAGGCCCCAGAAGGCCGACCCGATGCCGAAGAGGGTCATGCCGGAAGCCGTCACGAGGAACGCGATCACCGCGCCTTCCCGGTGCGAAGCCAGCGACGTGGTGTCGGTGATGGCCGCGCCGAGCGTTCCCAGCAGCGCCACGCCCGCCACGGCCGCGATCAGCGGACCCGGCAGGGTGGTGAAGATCGTCAGCAGGGTGGCGCCGAAGGCGCCGACCACCAGGTAGAACACACCGCACGCGACGGCCGCCGGATAACGTCGCCGCGGGTCGGGGTGGGCTTGCTCGCCGGTGCAGATGGCCGCGGTGATGGCGGCCAGGTTGATGGCGTGCGACCCGAACGGCGCCAGCAGGGTGGAGGCGATGCCCGTGCTGCCGATGAGCAGGCGGTCGGGAGCGGGGTAGCCGGAGGTCCGGAGCACGACCAGCCCGGGCGCGTTCTGGGACGCCAGCGTCACCACGAGCAGCGGGATGCCGATGCCGATCGCGGACGCCGCGGTGAAGTGCGGTGTCGTCCACTCCGGGCGCGCCCACTCCAGCGAGACCGACGACAACCGGGTGCCGGTGACCAGCGCCGCCGGCACGCCCAGGACCAGGCCGCCGACCACGGCGTACCGGGCGCTGAAGCGCTTGACCACCAGGTAGCCGAGGATGACCGCGCCCACGACCAGCGGTGCGACGCCCAGGTCGCGGAAGGCGTCCACGCCGAAGGCGAACAGGATGCCCGCCAGCACACCAGACACGATGGGCGTCGGGATGACGGCCATGAGCCTGCCGAACAGCCCCGAGAAGCCGACCGCCGTCATCAGGATGCCCGCCAGCACGAACGCGCCGACGGCCGCGCCGTAGGGGTGATCGTCCAGGCTGGACACCAGCAGTGCCGCGCCCGGCGTGGAGAACGCCGTCACGACCGGTGTCCTGGTCCACAGGCTGAGCACCACGCAGGTCACCCCGCTGCCCAGCGACACCGCCCACACCCAGGACGTGGTCTGGCCCGGGGTGAGGTGACCGGCCTTGGCGGCGGCCAGCACGATCACCATCGGCCCCGAGTACGACACGACGACCGCGAGCAGCCCGGCCACGACCGAGGGCAGCGACACGTCCCGCAGGAAGGACCGCCGCCCTCGGTCGCTCGACACGTCCGCGCTCATGCCGGGGTGGGCTCGACCACGGGTTCCGGCATCTCGCGCAGCCTGCTGACGGGTGAGATGACCAGGCCCACGACCACGAACGCGGACGCGACCGCCGCCACGACCAGTGCGTTGCGCGCGCCGATGGCGTCGGCGAGCAGTCCCGCAACCAGGCCGCCGAGCGCACCGCCGCCGAACAGCAGCGTGCGGAACGACGCCGTCATGCGGCCCATCATCGACTGCGGCGTCAGCGTCTGCCGCACCGACACGATGATCACGCCCGCGATGCCCAACCCCAGGTACGTGGTGAAGAACGAGGCGATGAACATGCCGATCATCACCGGCGCCGGCCCGCCCGCCAGCACGATCAGCAGCGGCCCGAGGAGCAGGCCGGTCTGCGCGATGAAGTACGTCGGCCCGATGGGGAACCGCCCGACGACCTTCCGCGACGCGAGGGCCCCGATGAGCCCGCCGACCGACGCCGTGCCGAAGATCAGGCCGAGCGTCGTGGAGCTGAGCCCGAGCGTGCGCGTGCCGTAGAGCAGGAACATGGTCCAGGTCGTGATCATCGAGAAGTTGCAGCAGAACCCGATGATGGCCAGCCACCGCAGCAGCGGCTTGCCGAAGACCCAGACCACGCCCTCCTTCAGCTCGCGCAGCGCGTGCCGCTGCTCGGGCCTGGGCGGCTTCGGCTCCTCGGTGCGGATCAGCAGCAGCGAGACGACCGACACCAGGTAGGTGCCGGTCTGCACGGCCAGCGCGACGGGCGCGGTCAGCCAGGCCACGACCAGGCCCGCGATGCCGGGACCCGCGACGTCCGCGGTGGACGAGCTGATGCCCATCTTGGCGCTCGCCTCGACGTAGTGCTCCGGCTTCTTCACCAGCGTCGGCACGTACGACATCCAGCTGAGGTCGAACAGCACCGAGGCCACCCCGATGAGGCACGCGATGACCAGCAGCGCCGGGATGGACAGCAGGTCCGTCACGTACAGCAGCGGGATGAGGCCGATCAGCACCATCCGGGCGATGTTCGTCCACAGCATCACCTGGCGCCGGCGCAGCCGGTCCACCCAGATCCCGAGCAGCAGCGCGAGCCCCAGGTAGGGGGCCAGCTGGACGAATCGCAGCACGCCGACCTGGCTGTCGGTGGCGTTGAGCGAGTAGATGGCGGTCAGCGGCAGGGCCAGGATGGTGACCTGGGTGCCGAGCAGGGAGACCGTCTCGCCGACCCAGAACTTCAGGAAGTCCCCGTTGTGCCAGAGGCTCTTCTCCTTGGTCCGGGTGTCGGTGGTCTGCTCGGGATCGGTGGTGGGCACGGGCTCTTCCTAGTCGCCGAGGTGCTTGCGAACGAGCCGGCCCAGCTCCGCGAGCGCGTCGCCGGTCCAGATCGAGTGGTGGGTGGAGCCGGGGACGGTGTGCTCCACGAGGTCGGGCAGCAGCCTGCCCCAGCGCATGTCCTCGGCGGGCGAGCGCTCCGCCAGGACGTGCACGGACGGCCCGGCGTGCGTGCCGGTGACCTCGATGGAGTAGAACGCCTCCAGCAGGGCGTGGAACACCGCGTACTGGTCGCCGAGCAGGTAGGCGTCGATCTCCTCGGGCAGGATGCCCGCCGCCTCCACCTGCTCGAACACCGTCGCCGGATCGGGGTCCCGCGGCCAGCCCGCCGCGAGCTCGTCCAAGCCCGGCGGCGACTCCTCGGAGGTGCCCGCCATGTCGCGGACGTACCGCACCAGGGTCTCCCGCCCGGGCGGCAGGTCCATCACGGTGGGCATGCCCGCGTCCACGAGGAACAGCAGTTCCACCTCCGCGCCCGCCGCGGTGAGCCGCTTCGCCATCTCGAACGCCACCAGCCCGCCCAGGGACCACCCGAGGAGCCGGTAAGGCCCCTCGGGCTGGAACTCGCGCAGGATCTCGGCGTACTCCTCGGCCAGGGCGGGCAACGACGGCACGGGGGTGCGGTCGTTGTCGAAACCCGGCGCCTCGAAGCCGTAGACCGGGCGGTCGCCGAGCAGGCGGGCGAGCCCGGAGTACGCGTACGCCGAGCCGGACACCGCGTGCACGCAGAACAGCGGCGCCAGGTCGCCGCCGCTGTTCAGCGGCACGATCCGCTCCAGGTCAGCCATTCGCCCTGGCCTCCACCATGGAGTCGACGATCTGCGAGATCGCGCCGACGGTGGCGCTGCCGTACAGCAACCGGACGGTGATGCGGATCTTGAACGTCTTGTTGATCCGGCTCGCCAGCCGCAGGGCCTGCAAGGAGTTGCCGCCGCTGTCGAAGATGCTGTCGTTGACGCCGATCCGCTCGACGCCGAGCACCTCGGCGAAGCACCTGGCCACCTCGACCTCGGTGGGGGTGCTCGGCGCGGCGAAGTCGCGGTCGGTGTCCTCGACCGGGTCCGGCAGCCCGTTGCGGTTGATCTTCCAGCCGTCGTTGTTCATCGGGAACCTGTCCAGCGCGACCCACGCCGTCGGCACCATGTAGTCCGGCAGCGACTCGGCCAGGTGCTCGCGCAGCGCGTCCACCGAGGGCGGTTCGGCGACCGACGTGTAGTAGCCGACGAGGCGGTTCTCGCCGCGCTTGTCCGGGCGCATGAGCACGACGGCCCGCAGCACGCCGGGGTGCGCCTGCAGCGCCGTCTCGATCTCCCCGAGCTCGATGCGCAGGCCGCGCAGCTTCACCTGGTTGTCGATGCGGCCCAGGAACTCGATCTGGCCGTCCTTGCTCCACCGCACGAGGTCGCCGCTGCGGTAGACCTTGCTGGTCGGGTCGAACGGGTCGGTGATGAACTTCTGGGCGGTCATCTCCGGCTGGTTCAGGTAGCCGCGCGCCAGGCCGCCCTCGGCGCCGCCGATCAGCAGCTCGCCGTTGACGCCCTTGGGGGCCAGGTTGTCGAACCGGTCCACGACGTAGACCTGCCGGTTGAGCTGAGGACGGCCGATGGGCGGCGGCGTCTTCCACTCGACCTGCTCGACGTGGTACTCCGTCTGGCCGATGGCGCACTCGGTCGGGCCGTACAGGTTGAGGTACTTGCGACCGGGCAGGTTCCACTTGTTGACCAGCTCGGGCGGCAGGACCTCCGCGCCGCCCATGACGTACTTCAGGTCCGGGTACGGCTCGGGCTCCATCACCGACTGCATGGCGGGCGGCAGGCCGGCGTAGGTGACCTTCTGCTCGCGCAGCAGCGCGGTCAGCGCCTCGGGGGACTGGGCGTCGTCGGGTGAGACCGCGACCACGCGCGCGCCGACCAGGAACGCCGTCCAGATCTCGCCCTGCGACATGTCGAAGTTCAACGCGGGCAGCTGCAGCAACCGGTCCTGCGGGCCGAAGTCGAAGGTCCGCTTGTAAGCCTCGCAGAAGAACGACACCGCGCGGTGCGCGATCATGACGCCCTTCGGCGTGCCGGTGGAGCCCGAGGTGTACAGGACGTAGGCCAGCGACTCGCGGGTCGTCCACTCCTCCAGCGGCTCCGCGGCGTCGAGCTGCTCGATCGCCGGCCAGTCGGTGTCGATGAGCACGGTGGCCCAGTCGCCGCCCTCGGGCAGCACGGAGGCCAGGGGGGACCGGCTGATCACGACCGGCGCACCGGTGTCGCGGATCATGAAGTCCAGGCGGTTGGTCGGCACCTTCGGGTCCATCATCGCGAACGCGCCACCGGCCTTGAGCACGCCCAGCATCGCCACGTAGGCGTCCAGGTCGCGGTCGATGACCACGGCCACCACGCGCTCGTGCGTCACGCCCAGCGCGCGCAGGCGCCGCGCCAGCAGGTCGCCGCGTCGGTTCAGCTCGCCGTAGCTCATCTCCACACCCCGGCAGACCACCGCCACGGCGTCCGGCGTGGCGGCGGCGACCTGCTCGAACGCCACGTGCAGCGGCAGCTCGGAGTACTCGGCCTCCTCACCGCGGCCCAGCGCCAGCAGCTCGGCCCGCTCGGCCTCCGTCACCACGGGCAGCTGCGACAGCGTCAGCGACGAGTCGCGCGCCGCGGCCGTCACGACCGCGCCGATGTGGTCCAGCAGCGCCTCGATCCGCCACTGGTCGAACAGGTCCGTCGAGTACTCCACGACCGCGCGCAGCGTGTCGCCGGACTCCACGAAGTCGATCGCCATGTCGAACCGCGACCCGGTGGACGCGAGCGAGATCGGCTCGGCGGTGATGCCGGGCAGGTCGATCGCGCCGCCCGAGTTGGCGTCGCCCAGCAGCTGCATCGACACCTGGAACAGCGGGTTGCGGCCCGGGACGCGCACCGGCTGCACCCGGTCCACGATGAGGTGGAACGGCACCTCCTGGTGCTCGTACAGGTCGAAGTTGGCCTCCATGGTGCGTTCGAGCAGCTCGGCGAACGACGGGTCGCCCGACACGTCCGAGCGCAGCACCACCATGTTGACGAACAGGCCGACGACGTCCTCGGCGTCCGGGTCGACGCGGCCGAGCATCGGCACGCCGATCGGGATGTCCTCCTGGCCGGTGTAGCGGCTGAGCACCACGTTCAGCGCGGACGCCAGCACCATGTAGAGCGACACGCCGTGCTCTTCGGCCAACGCCCGCGCGGAGGTCAGCAGCTCGTCCGGCAGGTGCTTGGTGATCGAGTCGGCCCACTTGACGGGCGTGGGCGGTCGCGGGCGGTCGGTGGGGAACTCCAGCGTCGGCAGGTCCTTGAGCTTGTCCTCCCAGAACGCGAGCTCCTCTTCCAGCGTCTCGCCCTGCATCGTCTCGCGCTGCACCCGCGCTGCCCGGGTGAACGACGAGCCGGGCCGGTCGAACTGCGGCTCGCGGCCCTCGACCAACGCCCGGTAGGCGGTGGCGAGCTCCGAGTTGACGATGCCGGACGACCAGCCGTCGGTGACGATGTGGTGCAGGTTCTGCAGCAGCACGTGGTCGTCCGGCGCGAACGCCAGCACCCGGTACCGGTACAGCGGGCCCTGCTCCAGGTCGAACGGGCTGGTGGACAGGTCGCGCAGCGCGTCGGCGATCACCCGCTCACGCCCGGCCCCGTCGAGCCCGGGGTGCTCCAGCACCTCCAGCGCCACCTCCGACGGCGGCGCCACCACCTGGTAGGGGGTGCCCTCCGTGTTGTGGATGGTCACGCGTAACGCCTCGTGGCGCTCGACCACGAGGGTGAGGCACCGGCGCAGCACCGGCACGTCCAGCGGTCCTCGCAGTCTCGCCGCGAGCAGGATGTTGTAGGTCGTCAGCCCGGGGGTGAGCTGGTCGAGGAACCAGAGCTGCTCCTGGCCGAAGGACAGCGGCGCGCGGGTCTCGGCGTGCGTGGACGTGGTCATGTCGGGTACTTCTCTCCTTGCGGGTTGCATGCGGCGTGCCCGTGCCGCGTCCGGGGCCGAACGCGGCACGGGCCCTGAAGGCAGTCGCCGTCTGGCTACGATCTTGCCCGAACTCGCCACCGCTGCGGGAGCCGAACGGGTGGTTCAGCCCCGACGCGGGGTCACGAACGTATCGTTGATCACGTAGCCGTCGAGGCCGTGCTTCTCGCCGTACGCGATCAGGTCGCTCGTGCGGTTGATGAAACCGCGACCGTTGTTGTTCAGCGACGTGTTGCACAGGACGCTGAAGCCGGTGATGTCGCGGAACGCTTCCAGCAGGTCGACGATGTGGGGGTTGCGCTCGCGGGTCACCGTCTGCGTGCGGGCGCTGCCGTCCACGTGCGTGATGGCCTTGAGCTGGTCGCTGGTCACCCGGTTGAAGTACAACATGTACGGGTCGACCACCGAGCCCTCGAACCACTTGTGCGCGTCGGCCTCCAGCGCGATCGGCGCGATCGGCCGGTAGCCCTCGCGCCGCTTGATCGTGTTCAGCCGGACCGTCGTCTCCTCGGTGAACGGCGCGGCGAGGATCGAGCGGTTGCCCAGGGCGCGGGGACCCATCTCGTACCGGCCGCGGGCCCAGCCGATGATGTTGCCCTGCTCGATGTAGCGGGCCACCTCGGCGTGCACCAGGGGGCGGACCTCGTACTTCGCCGGGTCCGGCTCGACGTCCTGCACGAAGTCCTCGCCCGAGTACACCGACCACTCGATCGTGGCCTCACCGGTGTAGTGCCACTGGGCGTCGATGCCGGTGCCCAGGGCCGAGCCGCTGTCGTTCGGGCACGGCGGCACGAACACCGACTCGAACAGGCCGCTCTCCCGCCACTGGGCGTTCCAGTCGCAGTTCAGGCCGCAGCCGCCGGAGATGAGCAGCGGCAGGCCCTCGGTCATGTGGGCCGCCGCGTAGTCGTGGAACAGGTTGAAGATCGCCTGGGAGTGCTTCGCCGCGGTGTTGCGGTACTCCTGCGAGTCGACGCCCTTGTTGTAGATGTGGGACCAGGACATCTTGTCCTTGGACAGGTTCAGGATGATCTGCTCCTGCTTGAGGATGAAGTCGATGGTCTCCTTCTCCTCGGCCGTGATCGGGCCGCCCTCCGCGAAGCCGGTCAGCGCCATCTGCTTGCCCGCGTCGTTGTAGCGGAACAGGCCGGTGCCCACCGGGAAGCCCGGGTCGGCCAGGGCGAACAGGTAGGCGTACTTGTTGCCCGGATCGGCCAGGACGTGCTTCAGGTGGGTGGCGTTGCCCTTCTCGTCGATCCGGTAGAAGTCGCCGATGCTGCCTTCCCAGACCAGCGAGTAGTACGCCTGGCCGGTGCGGCGCGGAGCCATGCCCAGCGACGTGTAGATGTGGGAGCGCTCGTGGGTGGAGGAGAAGTAGCGCACCTTCTTGCCGAAGAAGGTGCCCTCCTCGTCCAGGATCGACCCCGGCCCCACGCCGAAGTACCCCGCCCGGGTCTGCGGCTCGATGGAGTGCAGGCCCTTCACCCAGCCGCCGAGCGCGACCACGTCGGGCGTGCGGTCGAGCATCCCGGCGGCCCGCGCGATCACCTCGCCGGTCAGCCGGTCGTAGCGGGGGTAGTTGTCCTTCTCCGCTTCCAGCGCGAACAGCAGCTTGCCGTCCTCGATGGCCGTGATGCCGCCGTCGTGGCCCTCTTTGAGCGATAAGATCAGCATGGTTCCTGTTCACTTTCTCGTTTTGGGGATGGTCAGGCCGGTGGCCGGCCAGGCGGGCTCGGTGGCCACGAATTGGACAGGGGACGTCAGCGGCTCCCGTCGGCACGGAGAGCGGGGCCCAGCACCCGGTCGAGATCGGTGAGCGCGCGGGACCAGATGCCCGGCGACGGCACGTAGTGGTTGTAGTAGCTGGCGCCTTCGGCGGGCGGGCCGAACACGGCGACGGCGGACCGGGTCCCGCTCCCGCGCGGGATCAGGTAGCCGTCCCGGTCCAGCACGAGGCGCGCGGACCGGTCCGCGCCGACCGCCGCCCAGGACCGCAGCGCCACCCCCACCGGGTCGAGCCGGCTGTCCGGCGACGGCCAGGTCAGGTTGGCGCGCACGACGTGGTCCACCTCCACCCGGCGCGGCTCGGCGAACGCGGTGGACACGACCGCCCACCGCCCGCCGACCTGCTCCAACCGGGGCCGCGGACCGGGACCCAGGCTCACCACCCCCGCCGCGATCAGCGCGAACAGTTCCTGGATGCGCTCCTTCTGCGGACCGATCACCACCCGGTTGACCAGCGGCACGTACTCGTCCATGAAGTACCGGTGCGAGTCCTCGGTGAGGCCGGGTGGGTCGAGGGCGGCGCGCACGCTCTCGCGGTGGTCGCGCAGCACCTCCAGCGCCTCCTTCACCGGGCTCACGCCCAAGCCCAGCTCGGCCTCGGCGAGGTCGGCCCGGGCGGCGGCGAGCACGGCGTCCCGGTACTCCTCGTAGCCCGACCAGGTCCGGGGCTCGGGGGACAGGGCGCGTTCGACCACCGCCACCTGCTCCGGCGTCGCCGAACCCATCCGGCCGACCGCTTCGCGGCGGATCAGCGGCTCCACGTCGCGCCGGAAGTCGAGCAGCCTTCCCGGCGCCCGCTCGCGCAGGGCCTCCAGGGCCGCGGGCGTGAAGTGCTCGGCGGGCGCGGCCACCCGGCCCCGCGTGGTCCGGGGACGCGCGCAGGGCAGCAACCCGGCCCGGCTGGTCAGCACGATCCGCGGTTCCCGGCCCGAAGGCCGGTAGCCGTCGGCGTCGAACGCGCCGCCGCGGCCGACGGTCAGCGCCGCCACGACGTCCATCGCGGTCAGGCCGGTGCCCAGCAGGGCGACCGTCGACCCCTCAGGGATGGCGTCGGTCCGCATGGGCAGCGGGTACGGCGTGTCCACCACGTCACCGCCGGTCAGGGGCGCGGGGTCGGCCAGGCCGTGACCGGTCGTCACCACGGCCAGGTCCACCTGGTGCCGCGTGCCGTCGGTGAGGGTCACGACCGCGCCCTCGCCGTCCGGTCGCACGTCCCGCACCGCCACCGGCAGGTGCCGCACGACCAACCGCTCGGGCACGCGGTCCAGCAGGTCGCGCACCGCCCACTGCAGGTACTCGCCGAGCAACCGGCGCGACAGGAACTCGTCGAACCGCACCGGCCCGTGGTGCTCCAGGCACCACTCGTGCAGGCTCGGCCCCGGCGTCACCGGCGCGCCCGGCGTCATCCGCTCGTCGGAGAAGATGGTCAGCTGGGACGCGATCGTGTTCAGCAGCAGGTAGTCGGGCTGCTTGAGGTCGTGGACGCCCAGCCCCAGCTCGCCGGGCTCGATGAGCAGCAACTCCGTCGGCGGCCCGGGCAACCGGGTGTGGCTGATCACCCGTTCGAGGACCGACAGCCCGCGCGGACCGACTCCGATGACCGCGATGCGCAACACGTCGTTCACCACCGCCGCGTCTCGCCGAAGAAGTCGGGAACCTCGATCGCCAGCCCCTGGGCGCGGGCCTCGGCCAGCACGTGCTGACCGACCGCGAGGTCCAGCACGCCGAGGCCGAACGGCGACACCAGCACACCGCGCGACGGGTCGGGCAGCTGCCGACCGCGCACCACGTCGGCGATGGTGCCGGTGACGAAGTCCCGGTTACCGGTCTCCTGCTCCGCCAGGTGCGGTGACGTGTTGGCCTTCATGCAGTGCTCGACGTCGTCGAAGTAGTTCTGCGCGCCCAGCACCACCGACGGCGCGAAGTCGCGCAGCGAGATGTTCAGCACCACCTGGCCGGGCTCGACCGGGCGCGAGATGTGCGGGGTGGCGGCGGTCGTCGCGGTGACCACGGTCTGCGCGGCCAGCGCCTCGTCCACGGTCGCGACGCGTGCCGCGGCCACGCCCAGCTCGTCCTCGGCCAGCGCGACCAGGTTGTCCGCCGACTCGGCGTGCAGGTCGAACACGCTGAGCCGGTCGATCCGGTACCCGATCGCGGCCAGGTAGCGCACGATCGTCCGGGCGATCACGCCCGCGCCGATGACGGCCACCTCGCCGTTGCCCGGCACGTGCTCCGCCAGCGCGCGTGCCGCCACGGCCGCTGACGCCGCCGTGCGCGCGGCGCTGATCGACGCGGCTTCCAGCAGCGCCCGCGGGTAGCCGGTCTCGTAGTCGTTGAGCACCAGCACGGCTGACGCGCGCGGCACCTCGCGCCGCGTGTTCGCCGGGAAGCTGGAGATCCACTTGATGCCGGTGACCTGTCCCGAGGCCAGGTCGGCGAACGCGGGCAGCGCGATGATCCGCGCGTCCGGCTTCTCCGGGAACCTCAGGAAGTAGCTGTCCGGGTTGACCGTGCGCCCGTCGTCGTGACGCAGGTAGGCGTCCTCGACCACGTCGACCACGGCGGGTTTCGAGGTGTCGAGGATGTCCTTGACCACCTTGCCCGGTACGACCTCAAACGAGAACATCGCGCTGTCCCTCCTCCAGGGGGCGCTCGGGCGTGAGCGCGCGACCGAGGCCGTTCTTGATCACCCAGTCGTCGTTGTAGATGGAGTCCAGGTACCGCTCGCCGAGGTCGGGCGCGATCGCCACGACCGTGTCGTCCGGCGAGATGGCGGCGGCTTGGCTGCGGATCGCCGCCAGCACCGTGCCGGTCGAGCCGCCCGCGAGCAGGCCGGTCGTGCGGGCCAGCCACCGGCACTCGCGCACCGTCTCGTCCTCGGGCACCAGCACGACCTCGTCCGGCGCGTCCGGCGACAGCAGCTCCGGCCGCCGGCTCGTGCCGAGGCCGGGGATCAGCCGGGGCTTCGGTTCCGACCCGAAGTTCACCGAGCCCACCGTGTCCACCGCGACGATCCGCGTCTTCGGGCTGTGCGTGCGGAAGTAGTCGGTGACCCCCATCAGGGTCCCGCCCGTGCCGACGCCCACGAACAGGTAGTCCACCTGCTCGAACTCGTCCAGCACGGCGGGCGCGGTGGTCCGCTCGTGCGCCAGGGGGTTGTCCGGGTTGGCGTACTGGTTGGCCCAGAAAAGGTCCGGCTCCCGCTTGAGCCGCTCGTGGATGTAGTTGATCCGGGAACCCAGGAACCCGCCGTTCTCGTCGCGTTCTTCGACGACCACGACCTCGGCGCCCAGGGCCCGCATCACGGCGACGGACGCCGCGTTGGAGTTCGGGTCCGTGACGCACGTCAAGCGGTACCCCTCGGCGGCGCAGATCACCGCGAGCGCGACACCGAGGTTGCCCGACGTGGACTCGATGATGCGCACCCGGCTCAGGTCCACACCGGACAGCTCCGCGCCCTCCAGGATGCCGCGAGCGGTCTTCATCTTGATCGAGCCGCCCGTGTTGAGGCCCTCGATCTTGAGGTGTAAGCGGTTGAGTCCACCAAGTCCGGATATTCGTAAGAAGACGTCATCCCGCACCAAGTCATAGACACGATGTGTGATCAACGCGATCCTCCAATGCGGGTTCACGTCGGGGTGGTCGACGAGCGGATGCCTGATGTCCCAGCGGACGCGGGCTATGCGCCCGACACGCCCACCCGCCGGGCGTGCTGGTCGAGCACGACGGGGTCGTACCCCAACTGCGGGATGCCGTCGTCACCGACGACCGGGTCGGCCGGCCGGTGCTCGTGGATCCGTTGCAGCGGGGTCGTGGTGAAATCGTTGGCGGCCGCGGCGGTCAGCGCCGCGGCCAGTGCCCGCAGTCCGGGCACCGTGGTCACGGTGGGGATGGACAGGTACGAGGCCGCGGCCCGCACGTCCCGCGCGTGAGGTGTCCGATCCAGGGTGACGACGAGCACCACCCCTTCGGCCAACCTCCGCTGGACGTCCTGTTCGGACCCGTCGGTCCAGGTGATCGGGTCAAGACCCAGCTCCCGCAACGTGTCGAGCGCGGGCAGCACCCTGGCCGCTTGCGCGTCGGTGGACGACACGTAGACCTTTCCCTCGCCGGGCAGGGAGAACCCCGCCGCCGACTGGGACTTGGCGTAGGCCATGCCGAAGGACACGTCGATGCCCATGACCTCGCCGGTGGATTTCATCTCCGGGCCGAGCAGCGAGTCGACGCCCTTGCCCTCCGGCGTGCGGAACCGGTGGAACGGCAGCACGGCCTCCTTGACCGCCACCGGGGCGTGCGCGGGGAGCTTCGCGCCGTCGCCGGTCGCGGGCAGCAGGCCTTCCTCGCGCAGCTGCGCGACGGTCGCGCCGAGCATGATGCGGGCGGCGGCTTTGGCCAGGGGCACGGCGGTGGCCTTGGAGACGAACGGGACGGTGCGCGAGGCGCGCGGGTTGGCCTCCAGGACGTAGAGCACGTCGTCCTTCAGCGCGTACTGCACGTTGAGCAGGCCGCGCACGCCGATGCCCTCGGCGATGGCCAGGGTGGAGCGGCGCACGGCGTCGATGTCGGATTCGCCCAGGGTGATCGGCGGCAGGGCGCAGGCGGAGTCGCCGGAGTGCACGCCGGCTTCCTCGATGTGCTCCATCACGCCGCCGATGAAGACCTCCGTGCCGTCGTAGAGCGCGTCCACGTCGATCTCGATGGCGTCGTCGAGGAACCGGTCGACCAGCACCGGGTGCTCTGGGCTGACCTCGGTGGCGCGCTGGATGTAGTCGTGCAGGGTCTCCTCGGTGTAGACGATCTCCATGCCGCGCCCGCCCAGCACGTAGGAGGGGCGCACGAGCACGGGGTAGCCGATCTCGTCGGCGATGGCCTTGGCCTGCGCGAACGAGGTCGCCATGCCGTATTTCGGGGCGGGCAGCCCGGCCTCGGCCAGCACCTGGCCGAACGCGCCGCGCTCCTCGGCCAGGTGGATGGCGTGCGGCGGGGTGCCCACCACCGGCACGCCCGCCTCGGCCAGTCGCCGTGCCAGGCCCAGCGGCGTCTGGCCGCCGAGCTGCACGATCACGCCGGCGACCGTGCCGGAGCGCTGTTCGGAGTGGAAGACCTCCAGCACGTCCTCGAAGGTCAGCGGTTCGAAGTAGAGCCGGTCGGAGGTGTCGTAGTCGGTGGAGACGGTCTCGGGGTTGCAGTTGACCATCACCGTCTCGTACCCGGCCGCGCGCAGCGCCATCGCGGCGTGCACGCAGGAGTAGTCGAACTCGATGCCCTGCCCGATCCGGTTCGGCCCGGAGCCCAGGATCAGCACCTTCGGCCTGTCCGGTTGCGCGGTGACCTCGGTCTCGGCGTCGGGGTCCAGCTCGTAGGCCGAGTAGTGGTACGGGGTCTTGGCCTCGAACTCGGCGGCGCACGTGTCGACCGTCTTGAACACCGGCCGCACACCCAGGCGGTGGCGCAGCGCGCGCACACCGTCCTCACCGGCCAACTCCGGGCGCAGCGCGGCGACCTGCCGATCCGACAGCCCGGCCCGCTTCGCCTTGCGCAGCAGCCGCTCGTCCAGCACCGGCGCGGCCTCGATCTCACGGCGCAGCCCGACCAGCCACGCCATCTGCTCCAGGAACCACGGGTCGATCCGCGATGCCTCGTGCACCTGCTCGATGCTCGCCCCCAACCGCAACGCCCGATCCGCCGTGTACAACCGGCCGTCGTGGCCCCGACGCAGCGCGTCCAGCACCGATTCCAGGGTGGTGTCCGGGTCGTCCGGGGTGGTCCAGAAACCCGCGGCCTTGGTCTCCATCGAGCGCAGCGCCTTGCCCAGGGCTTCGATGAAGCTGCGGCCGATGGACATGGCCTCGCCGACCGACTTCATGGTGGTGGTGAGCGTGCTGTCGGCGCCGGGGAACTTCTCGAACGCGAACCGCGGCACCTTCACCACCACATAATCGAGCGTGGGCTCGAAGCTGGCGGGCGTCTCGCCGGTGATGTCGTTGCGGATCTCGTCCAGGGTGTAGCCGATCGCCAGCTTCGCGGCGATCTTCGCGATCGGGAAACCGGTCGCCTTCGACGCCAGCGCCGAGGAGCGCGACACCCGCGGGTTCATCTCGATGACGACCATGCGCCCGTCGGCCGGGTTGATCGCGAACTGGATGTTGCAGCCCCCGGTGTCCACCCCGACCTCGCGGATCACCGCGATCCCGACATCGCGCATGTGCTGGAACTCGCGGTCGGTGAGCGTCATCGCCGGGGCGACGGTCACCGAGTCGCCGGTGTGCACGCCCATCGGGTCGATGTTCTCGATGGAGCAGACGACGACCACGTTGTCGTTGCGGTCGCGCATCAGCTCCAGCTCGTACTCCTTCCAGCCGAGCACGCTCTCCTCGATCAGCACCTCGGTGACCGGGGACTCGGCGAGGCCGGTGGCGGCCAGCCGCTCCAGCTCCTCGGGGGTGTGCGCCATGCCGGAGCCGAGGCCGCCCATGGTGAACGACGGCCGGATCACGACCGGCAGGCCCAGGTCGGCCACGGTCGCGCGGACGTCCTCCATGGTTTTGCACACGGCGCTGCGCGGCACGTCCGCGCCGATCCCGCGGACCAGGTCCTTGAAGATCTGCCGGTCCTCGCCGCGCTGGATGGCGTCGATGTCCGCGCCGATCAACTCCACGTCGTACTTCTCCAGCACACCCCGCTCGTGCAACGCGATCGCGGTGTTCAACGCGGTCTGACCGCCCAACGTGGCCAGGATCGCGTCCGGACGCTCCGCCGCGATCACCTTCTCCACGAACTCCGCGGTGATCGGCTCGACATAGGTCGCGTCGGCGAACTCCGGATCGGTCATGATCGTGGCCGGGTTGGAGTTGACCAGCGACACCCGCAGGCCCTCCTCCCGCAACACCCGACACGCCTGCGTGCCCGAATAGTCGAACTCACACGCCTGGCCGATGACGATCGGACCCGAGCCGATCACCAGCACGTGCTTGAGATCAGTCCTCTTCGGCATCAGCGACCCTCGCCCATCATCGTCACGAACTCGTCGAACAGCGGTGCGGCGTCGTGCGGACCGGCCGCCGCCTCGGGGTGGTACTGCACGCTGAACGCGGGCACGTCCAGGGCGCGCACGCCCTCCACGGTGCCGTCGTTCGGGCAGTAGTGGCTCAGCAGCACGCGGCCGAAGTCGGAGGTGAACTCCTCGCCCGGCTCGCCCTCCAGCGCGAACCCGTGGTTCTGCGACGTGATGGCCACCTTGCCGGTGGACACGTCGATCACCGGGATGTTGATGCCGCGGTGGCCGTAACGCATCTTGTAGGTCTCACGCCCCAAAGCCCGGCCCAGGATCTGGTTGCCGAAACAGATCCCGAACAACGGAATCCGCCGCTCCAACACACCCCGGGTCAACCCCACCGCGTGCGCCTGGGTCGCCGGATCACCCGGCCCGTTGGACAGGAAGACGCCGTCCGGTTTGACCGCGACCAGATCCTCCACGGTCGAGGTCAACGGCAGCACGTGCACCTCGATACCGCGGGCGGCCATCATCCGCGGCGTGTTCGACTTGATCCCCAGGTCCAGCGCGGCGACGGTGAACCGACGCTCGCCCACGGCCTCCACCACATAGGGCTCGGGGGTGGTCACATCACCCGCCAGATCCGCGCCCCTCATCCCCGGCGCGGTACGGACGCGGTCCAGCATCTCCTCGGCGCTGCCCAGGTCGTCACCGGAGAACACACCCGCGCGCATCGCACCCCGCTCACGCAGATGACGGGTCAACATCCGGGTGTCGACACCCGAGATGCCCACGACACCCTGCCGGGCCAACTCCTCGTCCAGACCACGCACCGACCGCCAGTTCGACGGCACACGGGCCGGATCGCGCACCACGTAACCGGCGACCCAGATACGGCCCGACTCGTCGTCCTCGTCGTTCCAGCCGGTGTTGCCGATCTGCGGCGCGGTCTGCACCACGATCTGACGGTGATAGGACGGATCGGTCAACGTCTCCTGATACCCCGTCATCCCGGTCGAGAACACCGCCTCGCCCAGACTCACACCGACCGCGCCGTAGGACTCACCGCGGAACACACGACCGTCTTCCAACACCAGTGCAGCGTTGATCGACACGCTTCCCCCAGCGTGATGTTCCCCGGCCGTGCTCCGCGCACCGTCGAGCGCGCTCAGTCAGAACGGGGCAAATGGTCGGATACAGATTAATCGGTCGTGCGCAATGCCGATACCAGCTTGACGGCGTTCTTCGCCGTAGATGTCGGCACGGCGGTCGAGAAGGCGGGCGTGGTTCGCCCGAATCCCTTCTGTGGTTCGACTTCTCGGGTCTCACAGGTTTCGCGGCACCGATGCTTGGTTATTCCCAAGGCGTTGGCAAGATTAGCAGTCGTCACAGCTTCGGCAACGTGTCCATTTGGCTTAGCGGCATTTGTTGATGACCGTTATACGGTTGAAACATGGCGTTCACACGAATGGTTCATAGACGCGCACGCCGTACCGCCGGTTGCCGAGGTCCGTGCCGGTGTTCGGTTCAGCGGCAGTCCGCAGTTCGCGGTCCTGGGCCTCCGCCCTGCAGGGCTGCAGTTACGCCGAAAGAGGCAGTGCTGCAGTGGTCGGGCTGCACGCGGACCTCTCAGCTGAACCGGTGCACCGGGCGCCCGTACCACCATCCGGGAGACGATCTTGCGCGGCGATACGCTGACCGCCATGACCGAGACAGACCACTACGGGTTCGCGACGAGGGCTATTCACGTGGGACAGGACCCCGATCCCACGACTGGTTCGGTGATCGTGCCGATCCACGCGACCTCCACCTTCGCGCAGGACGGGGTGGGCGGGCTGCGCGGCGGGTTCGAGTACTCGCGGACCGGCAACCCGACCCGGGCCGCGCTGGAGGAGTGCCTGGCCGCGCTGGAGGGCGGCCGGCACGGGCGGGCGTTCGCGTCGGGCATGGCGGCGACCGACACCGCCCTGCGCACGATGCTGCGTCCCGGTGACCACGTGATCATCCCCAACGACGCCTACGGCGGCACGTTCCGGCTGCTCGACAAGGTGATGTCGCACTGGGGCATCGAGTACACGCCCGTGGCGCTGTCGGACGCGGACGCGGTGCGCGCCGCCGTGCGACCGAACACCCGGCTCGTCTGGGTGGAGACGCCCACCAACCCGCTGCTCCGCATCGCCGACATCGCGCTGCTGGCCGAGCTGTCGCACTCGGTGGACGCGCGGCTGCTGGTGGACAACACGTTCGCCTCGCCGTACGTAGGGGGGGGGGGGGGGGGGGGGGGGGGGGGGGGGGGGGGGGGGGGGGGGGGGGGGGGGGGGGGGGGGGGGGGGGGGGGGGGGGGGGGGGGGGGGGGGGGGGGGGGGGGGGGGGGGGGGGGGGGGGGGGGGGGGGGGGGGGGGGCAGAGCCCGCTGGACCTGGGCGCCGACGTGGTGCTGCACTCCACCACCAAGTACATCGGCGGGCACTCGGACGTCATCGGCGGCGCGCTGGTGACCTCCGACGACGAGCTGAACACGGCCTTCGGCTTCCTGCAGAACGCCGCCGGCGCGGTGCCGGGGCCGTTCGACGCGTGGCTGACCCTGCGCGGGATCAAGACCCTCGAAGTGCGCATGGAGAAGCACTCGGACAACACCGAGAAGATCACCGAGGCGCTGCTGCGCCACCCGAAGGTGACCCACGTGTTCTACCCGGGCCTGCCCGACCACCCCGGTCACGAGGTCGCCACCAAGCAGATGCGCCGCTACGGCGGCATGGTCTCCTTCACCGTCGAAGGCGGGGTGGACGCCGCGCTGCAGGTGTGCTCCCGCACCCGCCTGTTCACGCTCGCCGAGTCCCTTGGTGGTGTCGAGTCGCTGATCGAGCACCCCGGCAGGATGACGCACCTGAGCACCGCCGGATCGCCGTTGCAGGTCCCCGGTGACCTGGTGCGCCTCTCCGTGGGCATCGAGTCCGCCGACGACCTGATCGCCGACCTGCTGGCGGCCCTCGACTGACCTTCACCCGGACGGACGAACCCGTCCTGACGGGCACCGCTCGAACGAACCCGCTCGAACGAACACCGTGGTCGCCGATCACCGGACCGGATCGGCCACGGTGTTCCCCTTCGGCCGGTTGAGCACGGCTTCGACGCGGATCCAGTACATGGCCAGCGTGGCTGCCTCGCCGATCGACAGCCCCAGCCAGATCCCCACGACCGGCGAATCCATGCTGTTCGCCAGCAGGTAGGCGGAGGGCAGTCCGATCACCCACTCGCCGAGCAGGACGCAGACCAGGCCGCCGATCCCGTCGCGCAGCCCGCTCTGCGCGCCCACGAACGCGGCCTGCGCGCAGATGACGACCAACCAGACGCACACCGGCCAGATCAGGTGCCACACCGGCCCGAGTCCTCCGGCTATCCCGGCACCGACCAACAGGGTCACGAGCCCGTTCCCGAAAGCCGCCAACGCGGCGCAGAGCACGAGCCCGTACAGGCTCGCGCACAGCAACCCGCCCAGGATCGCGACCCTGATCCTGTCGCGCGCACCGGTGCCGTCCAGGTACCCGACCCGCGAGCTGACGGCGGTCGCCACCCCCAGGCTCAGCGACGAACCCCATTCGCTCAACTTCGCCATCACGACCTGCACCGTGACCACGAGGACTCCATGCGGCGCCGCGATGAGCACGGCGATCGGGAGGACGCCCTCCCGGATGGTGATGCGCAGTGCGAACGGGGCGCCGAGGCCGAGCACCCGCGCGAACTGCCGCCGATCGAACGAGATCGGGAAGTGCAGCAGCCCGGCGAGCACGCCGACGTTGAACAGCCTCAGCAACGTCCACGTCACGACCAAGGACATCAGGGGTGTGCACGCCAGCGCGATACCGGCGCCGAGCGGCCCGAGTGCGGGAACCCACCCCGTGCCGTGGGTCAGCACCAGGCAGAGCGCGGCGTGCCCCGGCACCGATAACCACAGCACGACAGTGCCCACGCCGGCCTTCCCGACGGCGGTCGAGATGCACCTCACGGCCACGTACAAGGCCCAGAACGGAAGCCCGAGGGCCGCGCCACGCAGGTATGCCAACGAGAACTCCGCGGTCTCGTGACTCGCGACGAGGCGGATGAGCGCGGGCGCGGACAACTGGAGGACGAGGGCCAGGACCGTGCCCGCTGCGGCGGCGAGGATGAGTCCCTGATGTGCGATCTTCCTCATCTCAACCCGGTCCGCGCGCCCGTGCGCCTCCGACACCAGGGGGGTCAGCGAGGTGACGGAACCGATCGTCAGCAGGAAGAACAGCACGTACACCCCGGCGGCGACACCCACTCCGGCGAGCTGGTGGGCGCCGAGCCGGGACACGATGGACGTCTCGACCAGCGATATGCAGAGCTGCGCCAGGAAGGTGACCGAGACGGCCAGCGAGGGCGCCCAGATGATCCGAGCCTCTTTGCGGGACGATTCCAACCGACGGGGCACGGCGCTCGTGGTGCGAGTTTCGCGTCCGGGTTCGAGTCCGGAGAGGTTCGCTGTCATGTGACGTCCTCGCGGTTGTGGTGTGCGATCGGGTTCGGCGAATTCCCGACCCCTGGTTGCGACTCACCGGCCAATTCGTCCGCCCGTCACCCGGCCACCCCCGGCGGCATCGACTGATCACGGGCGGGTGCGGACGGCTCGGGGTCGCGTGGCCGCAGGCGCCACCGTAGACCTCGGCGAGGTCGATCCTGTTGGCCCATGGGAGGAAAGGTTGCCGACGCGGTGGCGGACTGCCTGGTGGACGTGGCCTTTCGTGAGCGGACTTCGGGTTTCACAACCCTCCCGCAGGTGCGGGGTTGACAGCCCAAACGGCCACCGCATAGCCTCGCTATGTATAAGGTCCGGTAATTCTGTCAATGGTGTGCCGAACTCTTCCCAAATATTTCTGTTTGGGCTTGCAGGCCTTTTCCCGATGGCGACGACATCCGTGCTGGGCGCGAAACAGCGCTGCTGGAACCCTGTGGGCCGACCTCTGACCCCGAACCGTTCGCGGCCTCACCACGCCTGAGGCGGCGCCGGCCGGCAACGATCTTTGCAGACCTCGGACGAGCGCGGGGTGCTCGCGGTCCGGGGTCGTGGATGCGAGGTGGGCGACGATGTCGTACGTGCTGGGGTACAGCGGTATCCACGGCAGCCTGGAGCACTTGCGCGACCGGTACCCCGACGCGGACCGCAGGCTGCTGCACCTGGTGCAGGGCCTCGACTCGGCCGCCGCGCTGGTGCGTGACGGTCAGGTCGTGGCCGCGGCGGCGGAGGAGCGGTTCACCGGCGAGAAGGGCACCGGCGACTTCCCGGTCCGGGCGATCGAGCACTGCCTGCGCACCGCCGGGATCACCGCCGCGGACCTCGACGCGGTGGCGCACTCGTTCCACTACACCCTGGACCCGGACGTCGCCGAGCTGGACGAGGACGCCGCCGAGCAGTTCGCGTCGCTGTACCGGCCGGAGCGGCAGCAGGAGCTGTGGCGCGCGTTCGTGGGGCCGATGCCCGGGCGCGACTTCGTGGCCGTGCCGCACCACCTCGCGCACGCGCACAGCGCGTGGGGCCTGAGCGGTTTCGACAGCGCGGTGGTGATCGTCAGCGACGGCATGGGCGAGACCGACAGCATGACCGTGCTGCACGCCGACGCCCGCGGCCTGCGGCCGGTCCGGACCGTGCCCGCGAGCCATTCGCTCGGTGTGCTGTACAGCCTGGTCACGCACCACCTGGGGTTCCTGCCCGCGATGGACGAGTACAAGGTGATGGGCCTGGCGTCGTTCGGCGACCCCGACCGGTACTCGGAGGTGTTCGCCGACCTCGTGCGGCCCGCGCCGGAGGGCGGGTACGTGATCCCGCTGCTGACCCGCGAGCTCGACCGGCGTGGCCAGGACCTGCACGAGAACGCCCTGGCCGGGCTGGCGGAGCTGTTCGGCCCGGCCCGGCGGCCCGACGAGGAGCTGACCCGGCAGCACCAGGACGTCGCGGCGGGGTTGCAGCGCCGCTTGGAGGACCTGGTGCTGCGCACGGCCGAGTGGGCGCGGTCGACGACCGGCGAGACCCGGCTGTGCCTGGCGGGCGGGGTGGCGCTGAACTGCACCGCGAACGGCCGGATCGTCGACTCGGGCCTGTACGACGACGTCTTCGTGCAACCCGCCGCGGGCGACGACGGCGCGGCGCTGGGCGCCGCGCTGGCGGTGTCCGCTCGCGAGGGCGGCCCGCGCGTCCGGATGACGATGCCGTACTGGGGTGACGCGTACCCGGACGAGGCCCTGCACGAGGTCGCCGCGTCGACCGAGGGCTTCGTGGTCGAGCGGTTCGCCGACGACCGGGCGCTGGCCGCGCGAGTGGCCGACGAGCTGGCGGACGGGAAGGTCCTGGCGTGGTTCCAGGGCGGCATGGAGTTCGGGCCGCGCGCGTTGGGCAACCGGAGCATCCTGGCCGATCCGCGGTCGGCCGAGACCCGGGACCTGGTCAACCGGCGGATCAAGAAGCGGGAGGACTTCAGGCCGTTCGCCCCGGCCGTGAAGACGGAGTCCGCGGCCGAGTTCTTCCGGGTCGAACCCGGTGCGGAACACCAGTACGAGCACATGGTGGTGCTCACCCGCACCAGGCCGGAGCACGTGGCCGGGCTCGGGGCGGTGACGCACGTCAACGGCACCGCACGGGTGCAAACCGTGCGACGGGAGCACAACGTCCGGTTCTGGGAGCTGCTGGACGCGCTGGAGGAGCGGATCGGCGTGCCGGTGGTGCTCAACACCTCGTTCAACGTGCAGGGGCAGCCGATCGTGCGCACGCCGCGGGAGGCGGTGGCCACGGTCCTCGACGCCGGGCTGGACGGCCTGGTCCTCGGCCGCACCTACCTCAGCCCCGCCCGCGCGGAGGCTGACCGATGAGCTCGAACCCGGCGGGTGCGCCGGCCGGGGTCGGCACCGCCGCGGAGGTCGCCCAGGTGCTGGCCGAGCAGCTGGGCCGAGCCGAACTGGCTCCCGACCGGGACTTCTTCGCCGAGGGCGGGCACTCCGTGGCCGCGACGCGGGTCGCGGTCGTGCTGCGCCGCTGGCTCGGCCGCGCGGTGCCGATCAACGCCGTGCACGAGTTCCGCACGGCCGAGGCGCTCGCCGCGGCGCTGCCGGGCTTCCCGCTGCTGCAAGAACGCCCGGTGACCGCGTTCGGACCGCAGGCGGAGGAGCTGTCCCCGGCGCAGCGGGCCATGCTGGCCGCGATGCGGCTGGCGCCGGAAGTCGGGGTGTACAACATCGGCGTCGCGGCGGAGCTGTCCGGGCCGCTGTCGACCGGCCGGTTGCGGGCGGCGATCAGCTCGGCGGTGACGACCCAGTCGGGCGCGTTCGCCCGGCTCGCGGCCGACGACTCGGTCCGACGCGGGGCCGGCGGGATCGACCTGCGCGAAACCGCCGACCCGTCGCCCGAGTGGGCCACCGGGTTGGTGACCGAGCCGATCGACGTGCACGACGGGCCGACCGTGCGAGTGGGGTTGGCCGGCACCGGCCCGCGCACGAGCCTGTTCGTGCTGGTCGTGCCGCACCTGTTCTTCGACGGGCTCGCGGTGCGATCGCTGCTGGGCGCGATCGCCGCCGCGTACCGGGGCGAACGCCTCCCGGCCGCCGATCCGTCCACTCCGGACTCCGCCGACTTCGCCGCGGTGGACGACGACCGGGCCGCCGACGACGAGGCCGGGTGGACCAGGTTCTGGGGGCAGCGCCCGCGCACCGATCCGACCGACGTGCGGGGCGGGTACCAGCCCGGCCGGTGGACCGCGCAGCAGTCCTCGGCGATCAGGTCCGCCGCGGCGGCGTGCGGCGGCACCGTGTTCAGCGTGGTGTACGCGGGTGTCGCCGTCGTGGCCGACCGGCTCGGCGGCGGGGAGCCGGTCAGCCTGGCGTTCCCGGTGTCCCGGCGGGGCACGACCACGATCGCCGACGGGCACCGGATCCGGCTGGACCGGGTGACCACGGCGGTCGGCGCGGACGACACCCTGCGCTCGCTCGTCGACGCCGTCACCACCGGGGTCGCCGACGTCCTGGCCCGGCCCGGTCCCGACGGCGGCGACCGGCCACCACCACCGGTGGTGCTCGCACCGCAGGGGGACCCGTTCGGCGAGTTCACCCTGCCGGACATCCTCGTGCGGCCTCGTCCGGTGCACAACGGCACGGCGAAGTTCGAGGTCGCGCTGCTGCTGTTCGAGGACGACGAGGAGATCGGCCTGGACGTCGAGCACCTGCGCCAGTCGAGCACACCGGACCACGCCGCCCGCCTGCAGCGCCTGGTCCTGGACACCGTCGCGAGGTTGGCCGCCGATCCCGACGTGCCGGTCCGCGAGCTGGGCCTCACGACCGGCGCGGGCAGCGCGCTGACCGGTCCGCGGGTGCGGTACGACCGGGACTCCTCGATCCACCGGCGGTACGCGGAGGTCGCCGCGCGCCACCCCGACCACGTCGCCGTCGAACGGGCGGGCCGGCCGGTCACCTACCGGCAGCTCGGGCTCGCCGCCGACCGGGTCGCCGCGCGGGTGCGCGAGGCGCTGCCGGACGGGGGTTCGGCGGTGGCGATCTCCGCCGCGCGGTCGCCGGAGCTGCTCGCGGCCGTGCTGGGCGTGCTGGCCGCCGGTCACCACTACGTGCTGCTCGACGCCGCTCAGCCGGTGGCCCGGCGGCGCGGGATCGCGCGTGCGTCGGAGGTGCGGCTGGTGCTCACCGACCGGACCGGCGCCGACGACCTCGGCGTGCCCGCGCTGCCCGTGGCCGACGGCCGGACCGACCTGTCCGACCTGGAGGGGGAACCGGACTGGTCGGGCTGGGCCGAGGTCGACCCGTCGGCCCCGGCCTGCGTCTTCTTCAGCTCCGGGTCGACCGGTTCGCCCAAGGCGATCCTGTCCCCGCACCGCGCCACCCTGCGCACGTTCGACGGCCAGGAGTTCGGCGGCTTCGGCCCGGACACCCGCATGCTGCACGTCGCGGCCCTGCCGTGGGACGGGTTCACCCTGGAGACCTGGGGCCCGCTGCTCAACGGCGGGACCTGCGTGCTGCACCCGGACGAGGACCTGGACCTCGACCGCCTCGCGAACTCCCTGCGCACCGGGGCCGTCAACACCCTGTGGCTGTCGGCGGCGCTGTTCAACGCGCTGGTCGACCACGCGCCGGACGCGCTCGCCGGCGTGCGGCGGCTGATGATCGGCGGCGAGGCGCTGTCACCCGAGCACGTGTCGCGGCACCTGCGGGCCGGGGGCCGGGGCTCGCTGATCAACGGCTACGGCCCGGCCGAGTCGACGGTGTTCGTCACGACGCACCCGATCACGGCTCCGCCCACCGGCCCGGTCCCCGTCGGCACGGTGGTCGCGAACACCGAGGTCCTGCTGCTGGACCGGTACGGCCACCCGGTGCCACCGCACTGGCCGGGCGAGCTGTGCGTGGCGGGCGACGGGCTGGCCCTGGGCTACCGGTCCGACCCGGCGGGCACCGCGGACCGGTTCCGGCCGCACCCGCGGGGATCGGCGGGGGAGCGGATCTACCACACCGGCGACCTGGCCGCGGTGGACGACGACGGCACGATCCACCTGCTCGGCCGGTTGGACCGGCAGGTCAAGGTGTCGGGCTACCGGGTCGACCCCACCGAGGTCGAGGCCGCGATCAGGGCGGTGACCGGTGGTCGCGCCGCCGTCATCACCCCGCCCACCCCGACCGGCGCCCTGGAGATCGTCGCCTTCACCACGCCGGGCACCTCGGCCGCGGACGGCACGGACGGCGAGCGGGTCCGGGCCGAGCTGGCGGGCGCGCTGCCCGCGTTCCTCATCCCCTCCCGGGTGATCCCGCTGCCCGAGCTGCCGCTGACCAGGAACGGGAAGCTGGACACCGCCGCGCTGCTGGAGTTGGCCGACACCCCCACGCGGAACGGAGCAGGACCGTTGACGAACGCAGCACCCGACGCGGTCGACCCGGCGGTCCTGGCCCGGACCGTGGTCGCCGCCGTGATCACCGAGCAGCTCGGCCGCGAGCCGGCCCCCGGGCAGAGCTTCCTGATGGCCGGGGGCACCTCGCTGAGCGCCGCGCGTGCCGCCGCGGAGCTGACCAGGCTGACGACGGTCGCCCTCAGCCCCCGCGACCTGCTCTCCAACGGCACCGTCGAGTCGCTGCGCGACCTGCTGCTGTCGCGCTCGGACGGCGTGCCCGACTTCGAGCGCCGGTTGCGGGTCGCGGCCCACCTGGTCACCATCCCGCGCGAACTGCGCGCCGACGTCGGTCGGATGGCCGACCAGTGAGCGCGCTCACGGGGGAGGCGTTCACGCTGGTGCTGGGCGAACCCGAGGGCGAGGCGTTCGCGCTCGGCGGGGCCCAGCGGGAGATCTGGTTCGCCGAGCAGCTCTCCGGTCCGTCCGCCCGGTACGCGGTCCCGGTGTCGCTGCTGCTGGACGAACCCCTCGACGCGTCGCGCCTGGCCGACGCGATGCTGTCGGTCGCCCGATCCCGGGGCGCGCTCAGGACCGTGCTGTCGGTCCGGGACGGCCGCCCGGAGCAGTCCGTCCACGCGGTGCGGTCGATCCACCGCGAGGCGGTGGTGGCGGACGAGCCCGACGTCGAGCGGATCGCCACCGCCGTCGCCCGGCGGGGTGCGGCGGCCTGGCGGGTCGAGCAGCACCCCCTGGCGGACGGCCGGGCGCTGCTCGTGCTGGTGTGGCACCACGCGTTCGTCGACGGGTGGTCGGTGGAGCTGCTGCTGGCCGACCTGGTCACCGCCTACCGCGGGGGCACGCCCCGGCGCGACGCGATCACCCCGGCGGACCTGGTGGCGGCCGAGCGGGAACTGCTGGCCGGTGCGGCCGGGGAAGAGGCGCTGCGGCGGCGGGTGCGCGCGTGCGATCCGCTGCCGGAGCCGTGGCGGCCCCCGGCGGCGCTGGGCACGTCGCTGTCCGGCCTCGGCGCGACGGTCACCGTCACGTTGCCCGAGGAGTGGGTCGGCGCCCTGACCGAGGCCGCCGCGTCGGCGGGCGTCACGCCGTACGTGGCCGGGCTGACGGCGTTCGGCGAGGTCGCGCGCCGGTTCGGCGGTGCGGACGACGTGCTCGTCGGCACGCCCGCGCACAACCGGCTCAGCCCGGAGCGCCAGGACACCGTCGGCATGCTCGCCAACACCGTCGCGCTGCGGCTCCCCGCCGCCGGGGGGAGGCCGTTCGCCGAGGTCGCCGCCGAGGTCGCGGACACCGTGTACGACGCGGTGGACGACGCCGCGATCCCGCTGAGCGAGCTCGCCTCCCGGGTGCGCCCCGACGACGACACCTCACCCCTGGTGCGGTTGCTGTTCGGCATGCACGAGGACGGCGCCGCACCCGAGTTCACGCCGGGCCGCCCGGCACGCAGGCTGCGCGCGCACACGGCGACCGCCAAGTTCGGCATGACCTGGACCCTGCTGCGGTCCGGCGAGCAGCTGATCCTGGAGGTCGAGCACGACACCGCGCTGGTCGACCGGCCCGTGGTCGCCTCGATGGTCGAGTCCTGGGCCGCGCTGCTGCACGCCGCCGGCGCCGGAACCGCGCTCGACCGGATCCCCCTCGCGCGGTCGGAGCCGACCGAGCTGCCCACGGCGGAGGTCGACACGATCCCGGCCGCGGTCCTGGCGAGCGCGGCGCGCACGCCGGAGGCGATCGCCCTGGTCGACGGCGCCCGCCGGTGGACCTACGCCGAACTCGCCGAGCACGCCGGGCGGTGGCGGGCCGCGATCCTGGCGACCGGGGTGCGCCGAGGAGCCCACGCGGCCGTGCTGGTCGAGCGGACCGGCGAGACGGTCGCCGCCCTGCTCGGCGTGCTGTCCGCCGGGCTGACCTACCTGCCCGTCGAACCCGACCTGCCCGCCGCCCGCGCCCGCTTCCACGCCGCCGACGGCGCCGCGGAGATCGTCATCGGGACGCCCGCCAAGGTCGCGGCCCTCGGCTTGACCGACCTGCCGGTGGTGAGCGCGCCCGCCGGGGCCGCGGCGCCGGTCGTGCCCGTCGCCCCCGACGACCCCGCCTACCTCATCTACACCTCGGGCTCGACCGGCGTGCCCAAGGGCGTGCTGGTCCCGCACTCCGCGGTGACCAGCCTTGTGGAGGTCGGCGCGCGGAGCATCGGCTTCGGCGCGGGCGACGTGTGGCCCGCGTTCCACTCCTACGCCTTCGACGTGAGCGTCTGGGAGATCTGGGGCGCGCTGAGCACCGGCGGCCGGCTCGTGATCGTGGACAAGGACACCGCCCGCGACCCGGCGGCGCTGCGCCGGCTGGTGCGGGAGCACCGGGTCACGGTCCTGAACCAGACGCCGTCCGCGTTCAGCACGCTCGAACGCGCCGACGCGGCCGAGTCCGACCCGTTGCCCGTGCGGCACGTCGTGTTCGCGGGCGAGCAGGTGCAGCTGGACGTCGTCCGGCGCTGGCGCGCGCGCCACCCCGGGCAACGCATGTGGAACCTCTACGGCATCACCGAGACGACCGTGCACGTGACCGTGCACGAGCTGACCGCCGACCAGGAGCGCAGCGCCGGGCCGATCGGCGTGCCCATGCCGCGCGCCGAGATCCACCTGCTCGACCACGCCGGGCACCCGGTCGCGCCGTACCAGGTGGGCGAGATCCACGTCGGGGGGCACGGTGTCGCCCACGGCTACTGGGGTCGTCCGGCGCTGACCGCCGAGCGGTTCGTGCCGCACCCGAGCCGCCCCGGCGCCCGGCTCTACCGCAGCGGCGACCACGCCTGGCGGGACGAGCACGGCCGGCTGCACTACGTCGGCCGGACCGACGACCAGGTCAAGGTCCGGGGCTTCCGGATCGAGCTGCCCGAGATCCGCGCCGCGCTGCTGGCGCACCCGGCCGTGACCGGCGCCGCCGTGCTGCTGCGCCGTGACGGCGACCACCCCAGGCTGCACGCGTACTTCACCGCGTCCACCGCGCTCGGGGTCGAGGAGTTGCGCGAGGAGCTGGCCCGCGCCCTGCCGGTCCACATGATCCCGCACCTGCTGCACCGGGTCGCCGAGATCCCGCTGACCGAGAACGGGAAGGTCGACAAGCGGGCGCTGTCGGCGACCGGCGGCCCCACCCGCCCGGAGCGGGTGCCGCAACCGCCGCGCACCGACGTCGAGAGGACCCTGCTGACCATCTGGCGCACGGTCCTCGGGCGCGAGGACATCGGCGTGACCGACAGCTTCTTCGTCGTGGGCGGCGACTCGATCAGCAGCCTCCAGGTCGTCGGCGGCGCCGCCGAACACGGCATCCGCCTGACGGTCAAGGACATCTTCGAGCACCCGACCATCCGCGCCGTCGCCGAGCACGCCGGCGCCACCGCGCCACCGGAGATCCCGGCCGCCACGCCGTTCTCGCTGATCAGCGCCGAGGACCGCGCCCTGCTGCCGGACACCGCCGTCGACGCCTACCCGCTCGCGTCGCTGCAGGCCGGGATGGTCTACCACATGGACAGCGACCCCGAGGGGTTGCCGTACCACAACGTCGACAGCTTCCGGGTCCGCGGCCCCTGGGCGCCCGACCGGCTCGCGCAGGCGGTGCGGGACACCGTCGCCCGGCACGAGAACCTGCGCACCTCGTTCGACTTCGAGCGCTACAGCCGGCCGTTGCAGCTCGTGCACGCCGAGGCCACCCTCCCGGTCGTGTTCGAGGACCTCACGCGGATGTCGGACGCCGACCGCCGCGCCCACCTCGGCGCACTGCTGCTGCGGGAACGCCGCAACCGGTTCGACCTGGCCACCCCGCCGTTCCTCAGGTTCTTCTTCTCGCGGCTGTCCGAATCGGACTTCCAGTGGACGCTCACCGAGCACCACGCCATCCAGGACGGCTGGAGCCTGCACTCCATGATCGCGGAGATCCTGGACCGGTACGTGACCCTGGTCGACGACCCCGCGGCCCCGCCCCTGGCCCCGCCGAGGTCGCGGTACCGGAACTACGTCGCCGCCGAGCTGACCGCGCGCACGGCGGCGGAATCACGGGCGTACTGGGAGCGCCTGCGCGACCGGGAACCGGAGCAGCTGCTCCGCTGGCCGGCCCGACCGATCGCCGACGGCGTGCGCGGCGCGCGGAGCGAGTGGTCGTTCGAGTCACCGGAGACCGGCCGGTTCGGCTACCTGGAGACCAAGCTCCCGAGCGAGCTGACCGAGCGCCTGCTCGACACGGCCGCGGACCTCGAAGTGCCGTTCAAGAGCCTGCTGCTGGCCGCGCACCTGCGCGTGGTCGGCCTGGTGCACGGCACGGACAGCCCGACCAGCGGCGTCACCATGAACGGACGGCTGGACGAGCCCGGCGCGACCGAGACGCGCGGGCTGTTCCTGAACACGCTGCCGATGCGGCTGCCGCTGCCCGACGGGAGCTGGGCCGGGCTGTGCCGCGCGGCGCTGGCCGCCGAGATCGAACTGCTCCCGCACTGCCGGTACCCGCTGTTCGAGGTGGTCCGCCAGGTCGGCGACGCCGCGCAGTTCGACGTGTCGTTCATCTACAACCACTTCCACGCGATGGCCGAGACCCTGCGGTCCGGCCGGGCGCGGATCGTGGACGACAAGATCGACTCGTTCGCCTCCGACAGGTCCGAGCCGACCAACATCGGCCTGGTCGCGGGGTTCCTGCTCAGTCCGGTCGACGCCAACCTGCTGCTGGCGCTGGACTACGACACCGAGCGGGTCGACCGCCGCCAGGTGGCGTCGATCCGCGAGCTGTACCTCCGGGTCCTGCGCGCGATCGCCGACGACCCGGCGGCGCCCTGGCGGGACGCGGACCTGCGCGGCCCGGAAGAGCGGGCGTGGACGGTCGACCCGGTCCCGACCGGAGCCCCGGCCACCCTGCCGGAACTGCTCGCGGACGTCGCCGCGCGGAAACCGGACGCGATCGCGATCCGCGACGGCGACACCGAGATCACCTACGCGGACCTGCTGACGCGCGCGGGCCGCTGGGCGCGGGCGTTGCAGGCGCGCGGGGTGCGCCGCGGCGACTTCGCGGCCTTGGTGCACGAGCACTCCGCCGACCTACTCCTGGCCATGGTCGGCGGCTTCCTGGCGGGCGCGGGCGTGGTGTTCGCCGACCCCGCCCTGCCGCCCGCCCGGCTGGCCCGGATGCTCGGCAGGCTCGGTCACGGCCAGTTGATCACCACCACGGCCGGTCCGGTACCGGGCTGGCCCACCCTCGGCGCCGCCGACCTCGCCGACCTCTCCGATCTCGACGACCCGGCCGCCGGGATCGTCGACCCCGGCCTGCGGCCGCAGGACCTGGCGTACGTGATCCACACCTCGGGCTCGACCGGCGAGCCGAAGGCGGTGGCCGTGTCGCACGCCTCGGCCTGCCACTACCTGCGCTGGGCGGCGGACGAACTCGGGCTGGGGGACGGCCCGGTCCCGCTGTACGCGACGATCGGCGCCGACCTGACCGTGACCAGCCTGCTCGGCCCCCTGGTCGCCGGGGGCACGGTGGTGGTCGTGCGCAGCGCGGACAACCGGGTGGCGTTGAGCGACGCGCTCGCCGAGCCGATCGGCTACGCGATGGTCAAGTCCACCCCGAGCCACCTGCGGATGATCGCCGCGGGCAACCGGGAGGACGTCGTCGCCCGGACCAGGGTGCTGGTCTCCAGCGGCGAAGCGCTGGCGGGCGAGGACGTCGCCTGGGCGGCGGAGGCGTTCCCCGGCGTGCGGATCGTCAACGAGTACGGCCCGACCGAGGCCACCGTGGGCTGCACGGCGTGGGACACCGACCCGACCCTGCCCGGTCCGGTGTCGATCGGCCGACCGTTCGCCGGGTCCAGCATCCAGGTGCTCGACCCGACCGGGCGGCCGGTCCCGGCGGGCACCCCCGGCGAGGTGCACATCGGCGGCCCGCTGGTGGCCTGGGGCTACCTCGGCGACCCGGTGAAGACCGCCGACCGGTTCGTGCCCGACCCGTTCTCCGGCGAACCGGGCGCCCGGCTGTACCGCACCGGCGACCTCGGCCGCCTGCTCCCGGACGGCACCTTGGACTACCTCGGCCGGCTGGACGACCAGCTCAAGATCAACGGCTACCGGGTGGAACCCGGCGAGATCGTCGCGGTGCTCGCCGAGCACCCCGACGTCACCGGCGCCGCGGTGGTCGTCCACGAAGGACGCCTGGTCGCCTACGTGACGCCGGACGTGCCCGAGGACTGGCGGGAGCACGCCTCCCGACTGCTACCCGCGCACATGGTGCCCGCCGTCGCCACCGCCGTGCCCGAGCTGCCCCTCACCGCGAGCGGCAAGCTCGACCGGTCCCGGCTGCCCCGCCCGCCGCTGCCCACCGCCCCGACACCGTCGCGCGCGCCGGACACCCCGCTCGAACAGGCCATCGCGGACATCTGGCGGGATCTGCTCGGCGTCCCCGACATCGGCGCCCACGACGACTTCTTCGCGCTGGGCGGCCACTCGCTCGGCTTGGTGCGGATGGCCGTGCGGGCGTCGAAGGTGGTCGGCACGCGGCTGCTGCTGCGGGACCTGGTCGCGGACCTGACGGTGGCCGGGGTCGCGGAGGTGGCCCGGAGGAAGCTCGCCGCCGGCACGGACGACCGATGATCGAGTCGCGCACGATCGCGCAGCAGGCGAAGGGGAAGGCCGTCCAGTGACCACACCAGCACACGTCGGCAGGTTGGTGCCCGAGTTGATCGGGCGAGCCGCCGCGACCTCCTCGGGCCAGGCCGCCGTGATCACCAGCGAGTCGACGGTGACCTACGACGTCCTGTTCGACCGGGCCCGCCGGATCGCGGGCGCACTGCGGGAACACGGCGTGCGCAGGGGCGACATCGTGGCGTTGTCCACGCGGCGGGACCCCGACTACGTGGCGAGCGCGCTGGCGGTGTGGTTCGCCGGCGGCGCGTTCATGCCGCTGGACCCGGCGCTGCCCAAGGCGCGCAAGGAGCACATGCTCGCGACGGCGGGTGTGCGCGTCGCGCTCGCCAGGGGGGACGTGGACGCCTCGCCCGGCATGGCGATCCTCGACGTGGAGCAGGCGCTGCGGCACGAGCCGCTCCTCGACCCGCAGGCCGTCGACGCCGACGACCCGGCCTTCGTGATCTACACGTCCGGTTCGACGGGCAAGCCCAAGGGAGTCGCGCTGGCCCACCGCGGCCTCGCCGGGACCATCAACGCGCTGCTGGCCCGACCGGCGCTGCGCGAGCGCCCGGTGGGACTCGCCGTGTGCGCGCAGACCTTCGACGTGTCGGTGTTCGACATGATGTACGCCCTCGCGTCCGGGGGCGCGGTGGTGCTCGCCGACCCCGCCGAACGGGTGGACCCGGACGCGATCGCGGACCTCGTGCGGGACCACGGGGTCGGTTGGGTCGCGGCGACGCCGACCTGGATGCACATGCTGGTCACCCTCCGCCCGGACTGCCTGCGCGGCGTGCTGACGATCTGCGCGGGCGAACTGCTCACCTCGACCCTGGTGTCGCTGCTGCTCGACGCCGGCGCGGTGGTGTGGAACGCGTACGGGCCCACGGAGACCACGGTCTTCACCGTGATCCACGAACTGCCCGAGCCGATCACCGGGGCGGCCCCGGTCGGTCGGATGCTGCCGGGGGAGATCGCGGTCATCCTCGACGACAACGGCGAGCAGTGCCCGCCCGGTGAGCCGGGGATGCTCTACATCGGCGGGTGCGGTGTCGGGCTCGGGTACGTCGGCAACGAGGCCAACTCGGCCTCGTTCCTCGACGACCCGGTGTACGGCAGGCTGTACCGCACGGGCGACATCATCAGCCAGGACTCGACCGGCCTCATGCGCTTCATCGGCCGCGACGACGACCAGGTCAAGGTCCGCGGTTTCCGGATCGAGCTGGGTGAGCTGGAGAGCGCCGCGCTGGAGCACCCCGGGGTCCGCAACTCCGCCGCGTGGGTCTTCGACGCGCCCGTGCTCGGCCCGGTGCTCACGCTCGCCGTCCAGGTGGACGACCCGGACGCCGGATCGCCCCGGACCGTCCTCACGGAGGAGCTGACCGGTGTCCTCGCCGACCGCTTGCCCGACTACATGCTCCCCGGGCGGACGGTGCTGCTCGGCGACTGGCCGACCAACTACAACGGCAAGACCGACAAGGCCGCGCTGCGCGCCCTCATCGATCAGGAGTGACCATGCCCGAGGCCGCTGAGCCCGAGTACACCGTGGTGGTAAACGACGAGGAGCAGCACTCCATCTGGCCGGTCGGCCGCCAGGTGCCCGCGGGCTGGCGGGAGATCGGCGTGACCGGCTCCCGCCAGGAGTGCCTGGACCGCATCGAACAGCTGTGGCCGGACATCCGCCCGCTCAGCGTCCGCAGTCGTCTCAGCGACGCCCGGTAGGGCTGGAAGCCGTGCTCCAGCGCTCACTCGACGGTCCCGGGAGTACGAACGGGTCGTCGGCGCGCCGGGCCTCCTGCTGCACCGCGCTTCCGGACGGCGACAGCGTGCGAACGACCGCATCCCGGCAGGACAGGAGATGGTGAACCGTCATCCCGGTCGAGATGTGGACGTTGTTCGCCCGGCGGTGCGAGGTGCGGGATAGGAGTACGAGAAGCATCTCGGGTATGGCGTCGTTCGTGGTTACTATTAGGCGTGTCCGCCGGGTCATGATCGGATTCTGCCTGGAGCAGCCCGGATCCAGTCGATGATCTCGACTCAATAAATCGTTGGAACACCACACGTAAATTGCGGTCACGACAGATCTGCATGTCGAATTGCGGCGAAGCTCAACATAGCGGCAGGCCTGCGACATATGCTGCCTCGCATGACCAGAATAATTCCTGCACTACTCGCCTGCGCCGCTGTTTTACTCGTCAGCGCGTGCGGCGGCGGAACCCCGGCCTCCACGTCGTCCTCCTCGTCGGCGACCACCACGAGCACCACGCCGTCCGTTGATGCCGCGGCTGAGGAGAAGGCGATCCGCCAGGTCTTCGCCGACTACCGGGAAGCCGCCCGCGCCAAGGACGGCCCCGCGGCCGCCGAGCTGCTGTCCCAGGGCGTGTTGGACTACTACGCAGAGGCCCGTGACCTCGCGCTCACCGGTTCCGAGCAGCAGTTGGGCGACCGGGACGTCGCCTTGGTGCTGGTGGTCTACATGCTGCGCGCTGAGTTCGACGCCGCCGAGTTGCGCGGGATGTCGGGCAAGCATCTGGTGTCCGCCGCAGTGGAGAGGGGCCTGGCGGGCGAGAACAGCACGGACGTCGTCGACCTCGGCACGGTGGTGGTGGACGGCGACACCGCGACGGCGGAGATGATCTCGCCCGGGAAGTCCCTGGTCGTGGAGTTGCTCTTCGACAAGGAGGACGGGTCCTGGCGGTTCGACTTCCGACCGCTGATAGCCCCTGTCGGAGAGGCGCTCGAGAACGTCGCCGAGCAGCGTGGCATGACCGTGGACCAGTTCATCGACGCGATGCTGGGTTCGCTCTACGGCGCCGAGCGGGTGCCGGAGCTGAAGAAGCCGCTGGCGGGCTGACCCGCAGTGCTCCCGAGGCCGACCTCAGGACCATCTCGTCTGGGGCAGCAGGTACGGCTGATTTGGCTGCGTGGCGGTGGGCGAGGCCGTCTCGGTGCCACCGCAGAATCGTCTCCGGGCGCACCAGTGGCCGGAGCCGACGAAGCACTTGCACCGGGAGTCGGTGCAGCAGTGCCGCGAGGAAGGCTCGGTCGGCGGGGAGAACCGTGCGCGGGCGTCTCCGAGTTGGCGTTCCAGGACCCCGATCCGGTGCCGTCGCGCCAGGATCTCAGTGTCCTTGTGGGATGGCATTTCCGGACTGTCGGTTCCGATCGTTGGGTGCGTGGCAGAGAGCGGTGGTCGCGGTCCGCATCCTGTGCCGCTCGAAAAGTCATCGCTGCTGGTCAAGCGGCGTATTCGTACTCGTTGAGGACTCCGCCGAGGATCCGCGTGCGCGTCAGTCCAAGGGCACCGAGGTGGTGTACGGCGGTGAGGTGCTGCTGGACGGCACAGGGCCGGGACATCCGACATCGGCCGTCGACGTCAACCGGGCGATGCTCTTACACCACACCGCCGTACCCACCGGGATCGGTGAGGTCAAGCGGGTCCGACCAGGTTCGGGTCGCCGTGGCGAAGGGCTTTCCCGACCTCGGCGGCGACTGCGGCCATGCCGGCGGCGTTGGGGTGGAACGACGCGGCGGTCCTGGCGAGGTCGCGGGTGAACGGCTGGATCCACGGCTCGGGTGAGCCGAGGGCGTGGGTGCGGCTCACCCGCGACACCGGGACGAGGTCGGCGCCGGTCCGGTCGGCGGCGAGCGCGCAGGCCGCCTCCAGGGCTTCCTGGACGGCGCGCAGGGCGATGATCTCCTCCGGGTCGAAGGGGACGCCGGGGGCGGGTTCCGTGCGGGGACCGATGACGGTCAGGTAGTCGACCAGGACGACCCGGGCGCGCGGGGCCCTGCGGCGGACTTCGTCGACCACCCGGGCGAGGCCGGAGGCGGTCCGGTCGACATCCGCCGGGGTCGGGGCGGGGATGGTCGTGCCGAAACCCGCCGCCACCACGTCGGCCATCGGGCCGCCGGGTTCGACGCGGTTCCAGGCGGTGGCCAGCAGCGAGCCCGCGAACCCCAGGTCGTTGCCGCCCGCGGTGACGGTCACCAGGTCCGCCGTCCCGGGGACGCCGTCCACCTGGGGCGGGAACCGCACGCCGGTCAGCGTCACCTGGGGCTCGTCGAGGATCGTGGCGGTCGTCGCGCCGGAGGTGGACAGGTCCACCAGCTCCGCCCCCAGCTCCGCGGCGAGCAGGCTCGGGTAGTTGCGGCCGGAGCGGGCGGCGTCGGCGCTCACCAGCGGGGCGATGCCCGGACCCGCGGCGAACGAGCTGCCCAGGGCGGCGTAGGTCATCCGGGACGTCACGCGCCGATCTTCCCACGCGTGGGAACCCGCCCACCGATCAGGAGCGAGCGGTCCGGTCGTCGGGTGGTGTGCCGACCCCGGCCGCGACGGGGTTGCGGCGGCGGTGCACGCGGTCGATCAGGGTCAGCGCCGGCACGGTCATCGCGGTGGTCACCAGCGCCATCACGACCATCAGCGAGTACAGCTCCTGCGACAGCAGGCCCGCCTGGAGGCCGATGGTGAGGATGACGAGTTCGGTCAGGCCGCGGGTGTTCAGCAGGACGGCGAGGGACGCCGCGTCGCGCGCCGGCACCTTGTGCAGCCGCGCCGCGCAGTACCCGGCGCCCACCTTGCTGCCCACGGCCACGACCAGCACCAAGGCGAGGTCCACCAGGCCGGACGCGCCGACCCCGGACAGGTCGACCTTGAGACCGGCCGTCACGAAGTACACGGGCAGCAGCACCGAGGTGATCGAACCGACCCGGCGGGCCACGTCGCTCCTGAGGTCGCTGCCCGCGCCCTTCGGGAAGACGAATCCGAACAGGAAGGCCCCGAACGCGAAGTGCAGGCCCAGCCACTCGGTCACGCCGCCGGAGGCGAGCACGCCGGTGGTGATGACCACGAGCAGCCGCGCGTCCGCCCCGGACGTCCACCGCGCGGCCAGCCGGGCCAGCAGCGGTCGCACCGCGAACAGCATCACCGCCAGGTAGGGGAGGGCCAGGGTCAGCCTCCACTCCGACCCGGTGCCGCCGACGAGCGCGACGACCCCGGTGAGGACGGTCCACACCAGGAGGTCGCCGATCGCGGCGATGCCCAGGGAGAGCGCGCCGAGCGGCGTCCGCTGGAGGTCCCGGTCGGTCAGGATGCGGGCCAGCACGGGGAACGCGGTCGCCCCCATCGCCACGCCCATGAACAGCGCGAACCCGAGTTGGTTCCCGGTCCGGTAGGTGTCCGCGAGGTACCACGCGAGGCCCGAGCCCAGGGCGAACGGCACGAGCGTGGCGCTCAGCGCGACCCCGATCACGACCCGCCGCCTGGAGGCGATGAGCGACCGGTCCAGCTCCAGGCCCACCAGGAACATGAACAGCGCGACGCCGACGTTGGCCAGCGGCGTCAGCAGCGGTCGCACGTCGGTCGGGATCAGCAGAGCGGAGAACTGCCCGGCGAACAGCGTCGGGCCGAGCAGGACGCCCGCGAGGATCTCTCCGACCACCGGTGGCTGGCCGAGCCTGCGGGCGAGCGCGCCGAACGCCTGGGCGAGCACCAGGATCAGCGCCAGGTCCAGCAGCAGCAGGGCCACTTGGTCCGTCATGGCCGGGTTCCTCCGAACGCGCTCGTGCCGTGGACTCGCTGGTGCCGCACCACCCGGTGCCCGGACTCCGGCTAGGGCGCGTCCCGGCGGTCGGTGATCGGCAGCGGGGCGCCCACCAGGCCCGCTGCCAGCGTCGCGCCGTCACCGGGGTCGATGACCAGGAACGACCCGGTGTGGCGGTGCCCGACGTAGTCGTCGAGCGGCAGGGGTTCGGCGGTCCGCACCACCACGCGGCCGATCTCGTGCGCGTCGAGCGCCCCGGGGTCCTCCACCGCGGACAGGTTCTGCTCGTCGAATCGGGTGCGCAGTTCGGTGATGATGGCCTGCACGGTGCGTGTGCCGTGTTTGACCAGGACGCGGGCGCCGGGTGTCAGCGCCTTGTCCGACAGCCAGCACACGGTGGCGTCGAACTCGTCGGTGACGGTGGGTTGCCTTGTGGCGGTCGCGATCAGGTCGCCGCGGGAGATGTCCAGGTCGTGGGCCAGCAGCAGGGTCACCGAGCGGCCCGCCCCGGCTTCCCGCAGGGGGCCGTCGGCGGTGTCGATGCCGGTCACGGTCGAGCGCAGCCCGGCGGGCAGCACGGCGACCTCGTCGCCGACCCGCACGGTGCCCGCCGCGACCTGGCCCGCGTAGCCGCGGTAGTCCGGGTGCTCGGCGGTGCGCGGGCGGATCACGTACTGCACCGGGAAGCGCAACGGCGCGTCGTGCTCGTCGGGGTCCACCGGCACCGATTCCAGGTGCTCCAGCAGCGTCGGGCCCGGGTACCAGGGGGTGCGCCCGGAGCGTTGCACCACGTTGTCGCCGGCCAGCGCGGAGACCGGGATCCCCACCACGGCGTCCTCGGCGTAGCCCAGGGCGGTGGCGTGCGCGGTGAACTCCTTGGCGATGCGGGCGAAGGCGACCTCGTCGAAGTCGACCAGGTCGATCTTGTTGACCGCCAGCACCAGGCGCGGCACGCCCAGCAGCGCCAGCACGGCCGCGTGCCTGCGGGTCTGCTCGATGACGCCCTTGCGCGCGTCGACCAGCAGCACACCCAGCTGCGCGGTGGACGCGCCGGTCACGGTGTTGCGGGTGTACTGCACGTGGCCGGGGGTGTCGGCCAGCACGAACGAGCGCCGGGGCGTGGCGAAGTAGCGGTAGGCCACGTCGATGGTGATGCCCTGCTCGCGCTCCGAGCGCAGGCCGTCCACCAGCAGCGACAGGTCGGGCGTGGTCAGACCGCGGTCGGCGCTGGCGCGGTGCACCGCCTCCAGCGTGTCGGCCAGCACGGACTTGGTGTCGTACAGCAGCCTGCCGACCAGCGTGGACTTGCCGTCGTCCACGCTGCCGGCCGTCGCCAACCTCAACAGCTCGCTCATCTAGAAGTAGCCCTCCCGCTTGCGGTCTTCCATGGCGGCCTCCGACAGCCGGTCGTCCGCGCGGGTCGCGCCGCGCTCGGTGAGCCTGCTGGCCGCCACCTCGGCGATGACGGCCCCGATGTCGGCGGCGTCGGACTCGACCGCGCCGGTGCACGACCCGTCGCCGACGGTGCGGTAGCGCACGGTCTTCTCCACCAGCTCCTCGCCCGGCCGCGGCCCGCCCCACGGGCCTTGCGCCAGCCACATCCCGTCGCGCAGGTAGACCTCGCGGCGGTGGGCGTAGTAGATCGACGGCAGCTCGATGCCCTCGCGGGCGATGTAGTGCCACACGTCCAGCTCGGTCCAGTTCGACAGCGGGAACACCCGCACGTGCTCGCCCGCGCGGTGGCGGCCGTTGTAGAGGTTCCACAGCTCCGGGCGCTGCCGGCGCGGCTCCCACTGGCCGAAGGAGTTGCGCAGGCTGAAGATCCGCTCCTTGGCCCGCGCCCGCTCCTCGTCCCGCCGGCCGCCGCCGAACACCGCGTCGAACCTGTGACCGGTGATCGCGTCCAGCAGCGGCACCGTCTGCAGCGGGTTGCGGGTGCCGTCGGGGCGCTCGGCGAGCCTGCCGTCGTCGATGTAGTCCTGCACCCTGGCGACCTCCAGGCGCAGGCCGTGCCCGGCCACCACCCTGTCGCGGAACTCGATGACCTCCTCGAAGTTGTGCCCGGTGTCCACGTGCAGCAGCGGGAACGGCACCGGCGCGGGCCAGAACGCCTTCACCGCCAGGTGCAGCAGCAGGGTGGAGTCCTTGCCACCGGAGAACAGGATCACTGGCCGGTCGAACTCACCCGCCACCTCGCGGAAGATGTGGATCGCCTCGGACTCCAAGCGGCCCAGCGTGTCGAGCACGTCCGCCTCGCCGACGACCCGGGTCACGACGTGCGCTCCTCGACGAGCGCGGCCATCCGCGCCACGCACTCCGCTACCGCGAGCTGGTCGGTGCGCAGGTGGAGGTCGGGCTGGAGGGGAGGTTCGTACGGATCGTCGAAGCCGGTCAATCCGGTTATCTCGCCGCGTTTCGCCCGCGCGTACAAACCCTTCACGTCCCGTCGCGCGCAGACTTCGGCCGAGGCGTCGACAAACACCTCCAAATACGGAATTCCGTAGCTCTCGTGCCCTTTGCGGACCGCGTCCCTGGCGGCGCGGTAGGGGGCGATCACCGGCGTGATGACCAATGCTCCCTGGCGGGCCAACATTAGTGCGATGACCCCGGTGCGGCGGACGTTCTCGGTGCGGTCGTCCTTGCTGAAACCCAGTTCCGGGAACAGGTCGCGGCGCAGCACGTCACCGTCGAGAACCTGCGTCCGGTGGCGGTCGGCCAGTCGCTCGGCCAGCGCCGACGCCAGCGTGGACTTGCCCGCGCTCGGCAATCCGGTCAACCACAGTGTCGCGCCCAACGCAACCTCCTCCGCTCCGAAGTCAATTCGGGAACGCGCACGATAAGGAGCGTCCGCGCATGCTGCTCCACGAGGAAGCTCACGATCGGATTGGAGGCTAGAGGGCGTTGTCAAGCCTGTCCACCCTGTGGAACTTTCACTCTTTTGGCGGTAGGGGAAGCTCGGCTGCCGATGCTTCCATGATCCCCTGCCGCTAAGGGCTCAGAAAAACCATGTGCCAGTTGTTTGTTAATTACGGGTAACGCCACTCCGTAATCGGGTGCGGCTTTTGTCGGGTTTCCATCGGGCGCTATCCGGAGCCGGGTCGGTGAGGGCCGTCCCGGCGGCGCCCCGCCGTCCCGTCGTTGGTGCAAGTCGTGTTCACCGCTCCCACGGACTGGAGAAGGACAGCGCCATGAGCCAGATGCTCCTGCACAGCGACGCCGAGCACACGGCCTCGCCCTTGTTCTCGACCACTCTGGCGCTGCCGGGCTGCGAGGCCGAGGCGTGGGTCGTGGTCGACAGCACGGTCGACGGCCTGGCCATGGGCGGCACGAGGATGACCGCGACCGTGGACGAGGCCGAGCTGATCGGCCTGGCCAGGGCCATGACGCACAAGCTGTCCCTGGTGGACCTGCCCATCGGGGGCGCGAAGGCGGGAATCCGCCCGTACGGGCCGGTCCGCGACCGCGAGGCGCTGATGCGCACCTTCGGCCGGGTGGCCCGCCCCCTGCTGCACGGTGGCGTGTACCTCGGCTGCGACCAGGGCACGACCCACCCCGACCGGGACCTGTTCTTCGCCGCGGCGGACTACGACATCACCTCCCGCCCCCAGGCCACCAGGCTGCCGGTGCCCTGGGCCGAGTTCTGGGGCAGCATGTCGGACATCACCGGCTTCGGCGTTGCCACCGCGGCCCTGAGCACCCTGCGCGCGGCGGGGGCGGAGCCGCCGCAGCGCGTGGTGCTCCAAGGTTTCGGCACGGTCGGCCGGGGCGTCGCGCGGCACCTGGAGGCGGCGGGCCACCGGCTGGTCGCCGTCGCCGACGTGCACGGCACCGTCGAGGACCCCGGTGGGCTGCCGGTGCGGCGGCTGATCGAGTGCACCAGCGCGGACGGCACGATCGACCGCTCCGCGCTGCCGGACGGCGTCCGCGTGCACGACCACGACCGCGCCTGGCTCGACGTCGACGCGGACGTGCTCGTGCTGGCGGCGGCCGCGGACGCGGTGGACGCCGCGGCGGTGCCGCGGGTCCGGGCGGGGATCGTCGTGGAGGGCGGCAACATGAGCTGCTCCCGGGAGGCCCGCACCGCGCTGCGCCGCGACGGCCGCACCGTGCTGCCCGACGTCGTGGTGAACGTGGGCGCGGCGGCGGTGACCGGCTCGATCATCGCCGGGGTCGCGCCCTCCGACCTGCCCATGCCGCAGCTGTCGGCGTGGCTGCGCGACTGGGTCTCGACCAAGATCACCGAGAACTGCGAGCTCATCCAGGAGCTGAGCGCGGCGGGCAGCCCGGACCCGGTCGCCGAACTGCTGGCGAGCCGGAACGTCGCGCTGTGACGGGACCGGGCTGGGAGCACCCCACCGTGCTCGTCGCGCACTCCAAGATGGCGCCGCACCTCGTCCCGCACGTGCGCGACGAGGTGCCGGTGCTGTGCGCGGAGACGGTGGCCGAGCTGCCCGGGGACGTCCGGTCCCGGGTGGACGTGCTGGTGGGCTACCAGTTCCCCGCCGGCGTGCTGGACCTGCTGCCCGCCCTGAGGTGGCTGCACCTCACCGGCACCGGGACCGACCACCTGCGGGCGGCGGGCCTCGTGCCGGGCGTGCTGGTGACCAACTCCGCGCGGGTGCCGGTGGAGTCGGTCGCCGAGTACGCCGTGTCCGCGCTGCTGATGCTGCTCAAGGACTTCGCGAGCCTGGTCGAGCGCCCTCAGCGGCTGCCCTGGTACTCGTCGCCCGCGGTGATGCTGGACGGCTCCACCGTGCTGGTGCTGGGCGCCGGCCGGATCGGGCGGGCACTGGTGCGGCGGCTGGCCGCCCTCGGCGCCCGGTGCGTCGCGGTGACCCGGACCGGCGCGGAGCCGGTGCCAGGGGCCGTGCGGACCATCGGCGTGGCCGAACTGCCCAGGACCGTCGCGACCGCCGACCACGTCGTGTGCTGCCTGCCGGGCTCCGAGGAGACCGCCGGGCTGGTCGACGCGGACTTCCTGGCCGCGCTGAAACCGCACTCCGCCCTGGTCAACGTCGGGCGTGCGGCCACCGTGGACGAGGTCGCGCTGCACGCGGCGCTGCGGGCCGGGGCGCTGCGCGGCGCCTTCGTCGACGTGCACCGCGTGGAGCCGCTACCGCCCGACGACCCGGCGTGGTCGGTGCCGAACCTGGTGGTGTCGCCGCACCGCGCCTTCGCCTTCCCCGGTGAGCCCGCCGGGGTCGGCCGGGCGTTCCTGGACAACCTGTCCGACCTCCGCGCGGGCCGGACACCCCGCGACGCCGTCGTCGTCGCCGTTGAGGAGGAACCGTGACCACAACGTCACCGCCGGAGGTACGGCCGGAACCCGCGTTCGCGGAGGCCGAGGACCGCTTCCGGGAGGCGTTGCTCGCCGAGGCGCGGCTGCGCCCGGAGGACGAACCCGTGGTGCTCGGCACGATCGACGCGGCCCGCCGGGTCGTCTCGGGGGTCGTCGCGGCCCGCGCCGCGAACCCGCCCGCGCCGGTCGACGCGCCCGTGGTCGTCATCGGGCTGCTGCGCACCGGGACGACGCTGCTGCACAACCTCCTCGCGCTGCACGAGCGGCTGCACGGCCCGAAGCTGTGGGAGCTGGCGGACCCGGTCGCGGCGGCCGGCGACCCGGAGACGTACGCGGAGGTGCGCGAGCGGGCGCAGCGGTACGTGGACGACTACAACGCCAAGGCCCCCGACCTGCCCGGCATCCACCTGCTGAGGGCCGATCGGCCCGACGAGTGCCACCGCCTGCTGGCCAACACCTTCCACAGCATGGTCCTGGAGATGCGCTACCGGGTCCCGTCCTACGGCGAGTGGCTGCACCGGCAGGACATGGCGATGCCCTACCAGTGGCACCGGGCCCAGCTGGAAGTGCTGATGAGCAGGCGCGTGGACGACGACGGCGCGCCCCTGACACCGGTGCTCAAGTGCCCGTTCCACACCTGGTTCCTGCCGGAGCTGGTGCGCGCCTACCCGAACGCGCGGTTCGTGCACCTGCACCGCGACCCGGCCGCCGCCATCGCGTCCACGGCGAGCCTGTGCCGGGCGGTGCGCGGCGCCCGCAGCGACCGGCTGGACCTGCCGGAGATCGGCGCGTTCTGGCGCGGGCGGATCACGCCGCTGACCGACCGGCTCGCGCAGGCGCGCGACGAGCTGGTGGACCACCGGCCGGTGCTGGACCTGCGCTACGCCGACCTGGTGCGCGACACCGAAGGCGCGTTGCGCCGGATCCTCGGCTTCCTCGACCTGCCCGTCACCGACCGGTTCCTGGCGGCGGTCCGCGAGTACCTCGCGGCCAACGGGAGGGGCAGCGCCGGCGAGCACCGCTACTCGCCGGCGGAGTTCGGCCTCGACGCCGAGGCGCTGCGCGCCGACACCGCCGAGTACCGCAAGCGATTCGACGTCTGAACCGGGGGAACCACTATGTCGAGCGAGAACGAGACCAGGGCGCACGACCTCGTCCGGGCGCACAACGCCACGGTCACCGGCGCCGCCCTGCCGGTCGGCGTCCTCACCCCGCTGACCCTGCCCGGCGACCCCGTCGCGGGCGAGCTGGTGGTGCGCGGCGCGGTGCTGGGCGCCCGCTACGTGGCCGAGCGCCCCGGCGACTTCTCCGGCCGGTCGGTGCGGTTGTTCCTGGAGAACGACCAGCGGACCGCGCACCTGGAGCACATGTCGCGCTCGGCGGCGGGCGGCATGGCCAAGCTGGTCGCGCTGGACGAGGTGAGCGCGGTCATCGGGCAGTGGCACCTGCGCACCAGCCCGGTCGTCGCGGACCTGGCCGAGCGGTGGGGCGTGCCGACGTTCATCGAGAACGGGCACAACACGATCACGCACGGGCGCCGCAACCTGTTCCGCACCTACTTCTCCATCGCCGACCGGGCGCCGCTGATGGCGGCGTTCGCGGCGCGGCAGGGCTGGCGGCGGATCGCGGTGGTCGCCGCCGACACCGTCTTCGGGCAGATGCTGGCCGACACCGTGTCCGACGCGCTGCGCGACGCGATCCCGGACGTCGAGCTGTTCCGCGAGGACTTCGCCCAGGACGGCGTGCGGGACCTGCGCGAGCCGCTGCGCCGGGCCACCGAGTTCGAACCGCAGCTGCTGGTCAACGCCGGCGTGGTGCGCACCAACTACATGATCGTGGAGGCGGCGGCGGAGACCGGGCTGCTGCCGAAGGTGCCGATGATGGCCTGCTTCCCGTTCCCGATGCGGGCGCAGGACTACTGGGAGTTCGCCGGCCCGGCCGGTGCGGGCGTCGTGTGGCCGGCGACCCGGTTCAGCCCCGAGTGGACCGGCCTCACCCCGACCGGCCGCTGGTTCGTGGACGCCTACCACGCCGAGTTCGGCAGCTACCCGCCCGACAACGCGCTCAACTCGTTCACCGACGTGGTGGTGCTGGCCCAGGCGGCGGCGCTGGCCGGCTCCAACGACCGCGAGTCGCTGCGCAACGCCCTGGAGTCCGGCAGCTTCCGCACGTGGCGCGGGACGGTGCGGTTCGGCGCCACCGACCACCACCAGCCGCCGGAGATCGTCCTCATGCACTACCAGGAGGTCGGCGACTCGGCGGATCAGGCCGTCGTGGTGTGGCCCGAGGAGTCGGTGACCGGCGAGTTCCGGCACCCGTCGGTCGGGCGCCCGTGACGGCGGTGGTCGAGGCGCTGTGCCGGTGGGTGGCGGAGGACCTGGGTTCCGACGAGCTGTGCACCGTGCCCGGCGAGGCGTTCCTGCCGCTGTTGGCGACGGCGGGTGACTTCGGCATCCGCACGGTCACCACGCGGCACGAGGCCGGCGCCGGTTTCATGGCGATCGCGTCGGCGCGGCTGACCGGCCGGCCCGGCGTGGTCGCGGTGAACCGGTCGCCCGGCGGCTGCAACGCCGCCATCGCGGTCGACGCGGCGGCGGCCGACCCGACACCGCTGCTGGTGGTGGTCGGCGACATCCCGTCCACGGCCGACCGGGCGACCGCGTTCCAAGGCGCCGACCTGGCCGGCATGTTCGGGGCGCTGGCCGAGGTGATCAGGCTGAGCCCGGCGGACCTGCCGGCGCAGCTGGCCCGCGCCGCCGCCGTGCTGCTCGGGCCGGTGCCGCAGCCGGTCGTGCTGCTGGTGCCCGACGACCTGTGGACCGCGCCGGCGCTCGACCCCTCCCCAGCGGGGGAGGTGACGGGGACGGATGCGGCGGCGGCCGAGGCCGCCGACCTGCGTTCCGCGCTGGAGGCGGCACGGCGGCCCGTCCTGGTGGCGGGCAGGCTGCTGCGCGCCCGGCACACCGACCGCTCCGCCGGCGACGCGGTCGCGTCCCTCGCGGAGGCGGCCGGGCTGCCGGTGCTGACCGGCAACAAGGTGCAGGACCTGCTGGACAACCGGCACCCGCACTACGCGGGCCACCTGCACCTGGGCACGCCCCGCGAGGTGCGGGGGCGGCTGGCGGAGGCCGATCTGGTCGTGCTGCTCGGCGAGGCCCCCGACGAGGTGCACACGAGCGGTTGGAGCGGGCCGCGGGTGCACGTCGTCCACCCCGGGAAGTCCTCGACGCGCCCGAGGGCGGTGCTGGACGCGCTGGCCGCCACCCGGTGGCCGGCGCCGTCGGCGGAGCGGCTGGACTGGGTGCGGGGGTGGCGCGAGCTGGCCGACCGGCTCGCCGCGCCGAACCCGTGGCACTTCGACGACGGCCTGGACCTGACCCACGTCGCCGCGGCGCTGGACGACGAGCTGCCGCCCGGCGCGGTGATCACCTTCGACGCGGGCAACTTCTCCAGCTGGGTGCACCGCTACGTGCACGCCGGGCCGGACCGGCTCATGCTGGCGCTGGGCAACGGCGCGATGGGGTTCGGCGTGCCGGCGGCCGTGGCCACCACCGGGCGGTTCCCGGACCGCCCGGTGGTGGCCGTCGTCGGCGACGGCGGTCTGCTGATGACCGGCGACGAGCTGGCCACCGCCGCGGCGCGCGGCCGGTGCCCGGTCGTCGTGGTCGCCGACAACGGCGGCTACGGCACCATCGACCAGCACGCCCGCCGGCAGTTCCCGGGCCGCTACTGCGGCACCGACCTCCTCACCCCCGACCTGGTGACGTGGGCCGCCGCGTTCGGCGTGCCCGGCGAGGTCGTCGACGACCCCGGCGCGGTCCGCGACGCCGTGCGCCGGGCCGTGGCGTCGGGCCGCTCGGGCTACCTGCTGCACGTGCGCGCCAGCCTGCTGGCCGGGCACGCGAACACCGACCACTCGAACACCGCGAACCGAGAACCGAGGGCCGAACCGTGACCGTGACCGAGGGCGTGGTCCCGCGCCACCAGGAGGAGCTGACGCGGATCGTCGGCGCGGCCGGCGTGCTGACCGGCGACGCCGTGCCCGCCAGGCACGTGCAGGACCTGTGGGGCAGCGACCGCGTCGGCCGCGCCGAGATCGTCGTGCGCCCGCGCACCGCCGCCGAGGTCGCCCGGGTCCTGCGCCACTGCGACGACCACCGGCAGCCGGTCGTGGTGCAGGGCGGCATGACCGGCCTGGTGTCCGGCGCGGTGCCGTCGGCGGACGAGGTCGTGCTGTCCACCGAGCTGCTCGACGACGTCGAACCGGTCGACCTGGCCGGCCGCACGGTCACCGCGGGCGCGGGCGCCACGCTGGCCGCCGTGCAGGACGCCGCCGCGGCCCACGGGCTGCTGCTGCCGATCGACCTGGCGTCCAAGGGCAGCGCCACGGTCGGCGGCTGCGTGGCCACCAACGCGGGCGGCGTCAACGTCGTCGGCTTCGGCATGACGCGGCAGCACGTGCGGTCACTGGAGGTCGCGCTGGTCGACGGCCGGGTGCTGACCCTGTCCACCCCGCTGGTGAAGGACAACGCGGGCCTCGACCTCAAGCACCTGTTCATCGGCAGCGAGGGCATCCTCGGCGTCGTCACCCGCGCCACGTTCGGCCTCCAGCCCGGCGCCGTCACCCGCACCGGCGCGTTCTGCGCGGTGGCCGACGTCGACTCGGCGCTGCGGCTGCTGCACGCCCTGCAGCGCGAGCTGCCCGGCGCCGTCACCGCGTTCGAGGTGATCTGGGACGACGCCTACCGCGTGCTGGAACCAACCGGCATCCGGCTGCCGCTGCCCACCGGGCACCCCCTCTACGTGCTGGTGGAGTGCCGCGGCGTCGACCCGGACGGCGACGCGGAGCGCCTCGCCGGTTGCCTGGCCCGCGTGGAGGACGACCTCCTGGACGCCGCCGTGGCGTCGAGCGCCAAGGAGCTGGCGGTGTTCTGGGGCGCGCGCGAGCGCATCCCCGCCGAGATCCTGCGGATGCAGCCGCTGTTCGGCTTCGACGTCAGCGTGCCCGCCGGGCGGCTCGCGGACTGCCTGCGGCGGATGCGGGCCGAGCTGACCCGCTCCTGGCCCGCGGTGAAGCTGCTCGTGTTCGGGCACCTCGGCGACGACAACGTGCACATCGCCGTCGTGACCGGGGAGACCACCCGGGACCGCAAACCCGAGGTGGAGCACGTTGTGTATCGTCTGGTCACTGATTGTGGCGGCTCGATCTCGGCTGAGCACGGCGTGGGCTTCGAGAAGCGGCCCTACCTCGGCTACACGCGGTCCGCGGACGAGATCGAGTTGATGGCCCGGCTCAAGGCGCTGCTCGACCCGCACGGCATCCTCAACCGGGGTCGGATGATCCCCTGGAGTGAGGAGTCCTAGGAATGACCGACAGGCAGGCCGGCGCGGCCGGGACCGGGCTGAGCAGGCGGCAGGCGATCCCCCTGGCCATCGGGTCGGTGGCGGGGTCGGGCATCCTGTTCCTGCCCTCCGCCGTCTACGCGGAGACCGGCAGCAACAGCCTGCTGGTGTGGCTGCTGTCGACGGTCGTGTGCTTACCCATGCTCCTGATGTTCGAGGACATGGTGCGCGCGAACCCGGACGGCGACGGCATCGAGGCGTTCATCCGCACGGGGCTGGGCCGGGTGTTCGGCCGCTGCGTGCCGCTGATGTTCCTCTCGTTGGTCATCGTCGGCCTGCCCTCCGGCGCGATGGTCGCCGGCCGCTACGTGGCGCAGGCGGTGGGTGCGGGCGAACTGGTCGCCGTGCTCGCCGCCGCCGCCGTCCTCGTCGCCGCCGTCGCGTCCAACCTCGCCGGCGTCAAGACCAGCACCAGGGTGCAGAACGCGGGCACCTGGGCGCTGGTGCTCATGGCGTCGGTGCTGATCGTCGCGGCGATCCCCGGCGTGCGGACCGGGCTGCCCGCCGTCACGCCGGACCTGACGGACCTCGGCGTGCTGCTGCCCGGCGTCGTGCTCGCCTTCTGGGCGTTCGCCGGATTCGAGAACCTCACCTTCCTCAGCAAGGAGTTCCGCGACCCGCGCCGCGACTTCCTGCCGGTCAGCGCGACCGCCCTCGGCGTCTACGGGGTGTTCACCGTCCTGCTGACGATCGCCATCGCGGTGCGCATCCCCCGGTCCGAGGTGGACGAGGTCACCGGTCTGCTGCAGCTCGCGCAGACCATCCAGCCGCGCCAGCTCGTCGTGCTGGCGGTGACCGTGATCGCGTTCGGCGCGATGGTGCTCAACGCGGTGGCGTGGGTGTGGGGCGTGTCCCGGCTCGTGCAAGGCGCCGCGAGCAGCGGCATCCTCCCGCGCGGCCTGGCCACCACCACCCCGACCGGCGTGCCGCGCCGCGCCGTCCTGCTGCTGTCCGGCCTGTTCGCCGTCGTGGGCGCCGTGCTGGTGACCTGGCCGGACGTGGTCGTCGACGCGGTCGCGACCGCCAGCGCCATCTTCATCGTCCTGTACCTGCTCAGCATCGTCTCCTACGCGCGGGTGCGCGGCTTCACCGTGCGCTCCGTGCTGAACCTGCTGCTGCTCGTCGTGCTCGGCGTGAGCCTGGTGCAGTCGGGCTGGCGCTCGGTGTACGCGGTCGTGGTCCTCGCCGTCGCCTTGGTGGTGCAGGTCGTGCAGAGCCGCCGCGCGTCGACCCGGGAGCCCGAGGCCGGCGGTGCGCAGTCCTGAGTCCCCGCTCCGAGAGGGAGGTCCCGTGATCCCGGTCGCGGAATCGGTGTTCGTCCGCATCCCGGCGCTCGCCGCCCGGCACGGGGCGGTCAACCTGGCGCAGGGCGTCTTCGACCACGGGCCGCCCGACGCGCTGCTGCGCGCCCTCGTCGCCGCCGGGCAGGCGGAGGGCGCGCACCAGTACGCGCCCAGCGCCGGGCTGCCGCGCCTGCGGCAGGCGGTCGCGCGGCGCACCTCGGGCGCACCGGACCCGGACACCGAGGTCACGATCACGGCGGGCGCGACGGAAGCGCTGCACTGCGCGATGCTCGCGCTGCTGCGGCCCGGCGACGAGGCGATCGTCGTCGAACCCGCCTACGAGCAGTACGGGCCCGCGATCCGGGCGGCCGGCGGGGTCGTCGTGCCGGTCCGGCTCGCCGACGTCCGCTCCTCGTTCGCCGACCTGCTCGACTCGGCGTGCACCGAGCGGACCCGGGTCGTGGTGGTCAACAGCCCGTGGAACCCGCTGGGGCGCGTGCTCACCGCCGCCGAGTGGACCGCGCTGGCCCGCCTCGCGCGGCGGCGGGGTGTCGTGGTGGTGTCCGACGAGACCTACGAGCACCTGATCCCCGACCGGCACCGCGGGGTGCTCGATGCCGTCACCGACCCCGAGCTGCGGGTGAAGGTGTCGTCGGTGTCCAAGTCGCTCGCCGCCACCGGGTGGCGAGTGGGCTGGGCCGTGGCCGGCCCCGGGCTGACCAGGCGGATCAGGGCGGTGCACCAGTACGTCACGTTCTGCCCGGCCGTGCCGCTCCAGCACGCCGTGGCCGACGTGCTGGACGAGGACTTCGGTGTGGTCGCCGAGGTGGCGCGCGACCTGCGGGACCGGGCGACGTCGTTCGCCGAGCGGCTCACCGGCCTCGGGCTGCGCGCCGACGTCCCGGCCTGCCCGTTCTACCTCGTGGTCGACGTCGGCGAACCGGCCGAGGCGTGGTGCGACCGGCTGGTGCTGGACGGGGGAGTGGCCGCGCTGCCGCTGTCGGTGTTCTACTCCGAGCCCGCGTCCGCCGCGGGGACGATGGTGCGGTTCGCTGTCTGCAAGCGCCGGGAAACTCTCGACACGGCGGCCCGGCGGCTCGCGGAGCGGCTGTCGTGAGCCCCGTCGTGCTGGTCACCGGGGGTGGCGGCGGCATCGGGTCGGCCGTCGTGGACGCCCTGTCGCGGGCCGGGGCGACCGCGGTCGTGGCGTCCCGCTCGACGGCGTCGCCGGGCATCGCGCTGGACGTGACGCGGGAAGGCGAGTGGACCCGCGCCGTCGACGAGGTCCTGGAGCGGCACGGCAGGCTCGACGGCCTGGTCAACGCCGCGGGCGACCTCGGTGGCACCGAGCAGGGCCTGTTGACCGCCCGGCCGGAGCAGTGGACGTCCATCATGGACACCCACGTCGTCGGCACGTGGCTGGGCTGCCGCGAGGTCGTCGGCCGCGGGTTCGACCACCCGGTGTCGATCGTGAACCTGGCGTCCACGGCGGGGCAGCTCGCCACACCCGGCATGGTGGCCTACGGCGCGGCCAAGGCGGCCGTGCTGCACCTGACGAAGTCCGTCGCGCTGCACTGCGCGCGGTCCGGCGTGCCGGTGCGGTGCAACGCCGTCGCCCCGGCCCTGGTCGACGCGGGGCTGCGGGACGAGGTGCTGGCGACCCTGCCCCTGCCGCCGGACGAGGCGATGGCGGCCTACCGCGCCCGGGTCCCCCTGGGCCGCCTCGTCGACGCCGCCGAGGTGGCCGAGGCGGTGGTGTTCCTGCTGCTGCGTGCGGGCGGCTCGCTGACCGGCGAGGTGATCACCCTCAGCGGCGGCCTGGGCCTGGCCTGACACCAACCCCGCCGACCCCTGCCGGGACGGCCGGCGCGCTCCCGCCGGGGACGGTTTCGGGATCGGGGTGCTCGGCCCGCGCTCCGGGGCCTCGGTATTGACCGGCCCTCGACCAGGAAGGATCAGGGTGGTCACCCGGGGGCAGAGGCCAGGGCGTGGGCGTTCGCCAACCGGCGGACGGCTTCCGGGAGTTCCTCCGGGGACAGGGTGGCGAAGGAGAGGCGGAGGTCGCGGGTGCCGTCGTGGCGGACGCAGAAGGGCGGACCGGGGACGACGGCCAAGCCGTGCGCCAGGGCCGTGCGGGCGAGGGTGGTGGAGTCGGCGGAGGTCGGGCCGGTGGTGGCCCAGAGGAACAGGCCGCCTCGGGGGTGGGTGAAGGTGAGCCAGTCCAAGGGGGCCAACAGGGCAGCGAGCTGCGTCGCCCTGCTGCGGTAGAGGGCTTGGAGCCGGGTGAGGTGCCGGGGCAGGAAGTCCGGGCGACCCACGAGCCGGCTCAGCACGTGCTGGCCGAAGGTGTTGGTCTGCAGGTCCGCGTCCTGCTTGGCGGTCGCGAGGTCGGCGACCAGCGCGGGCGGGGCGACCAGGCCCGCCACCCGGAAGCCGGGGCACAGCGTCTTCGACAGGCTCAGCAGTCGGATCACCCGGTCGGTGTGCGCGCCGACCGGGGGGAGGAGGGTGCCGTCGAACGACAGGTCGGCGTAGGGATCGTCCTCCACGATCAGGAAGCCGTAGTGCTCGGCCAGGGCGGCCAGGTGGCGGCGGCGGCCCTCGGACAGCACCGCCCCGGTCGGGTTGTGGAAGTTCGGGACGACGTACACCAGCGCGCACCGGGCGCCCTGGCGCAGCCGGGCGGCCAGGAACTCGGTGTCCATGCCGTCGGTGTCGCTGGGCACCGGCAAGAGGTCGGCGTCGGCCCGGCGGAAGGCTCGGACCGCGCCGAGGTAGCACGGGTCGGCCAGCGCCACCACGTCGCCGGGGGACAGGAGGACGTCGGTGGTCAGGGCGAGCCCCTGGTGGCTGCCGCTGGTGACGATCACCTGGTCGGGGGTGACCGGAGGGCCGACCCGGTCCGCGAAAACCTCGCGCATCGCGGGGACCCCCTCGACCGGGCCGTACTGCAGCGCCGACGCCGCGGCGGAGCTCATCACCTCGTCGAGGACCGCGCCGAGCTCCGCCACCGGGAAGCTGTCCGGGGCCGGGAGGCCGCCTGCCATCGACAGCACACCGGGAGCGGACGTCGCCGCCAGGATGTCGCGGATGGCGTCCGACGACCCCTGGGCGTCCGAAGTGGACGCCTTGGTCGTCCGGGTCACCGGTCGTGCGCTTCGGCCAGGCCGGCCGGTCGCAGGTCGGTCCAGTTCGCTTCCACGTAGTCGAGGCAGTCCTGGCGGCTCGACTCGGCCAGCACGACCTCCCACCCGGCCGGCACGTCGGCGAAGGCCGGCCACAGCGAGTGCTGGTTCTCCTCGTTGCGCAGCACCAGGAAGCGGCCGTCCTGGTCGTCGAAGGGGTTGGTCATCGGGTCCCCCTCACTTCCTGGCGAGGAACAGCCGGCCGGTCGGGAACCCGAGCTCGACCGTGTCCACCCGGCTGAACCCGGCCGAGGTCAGCTTGTCCTCCCACTCGGCCACCGACAGCAGCTTGCGGTGCATGAACTCCCGGTGGAAGTAGGTGACGATCGAGCTGAACCGGCGCTCCCGGTCGTTGTCCAGGTAGGGCACGGCCTCGGTGATCGCCAGCAGGCCGTCCGGCCGCAGCGCGTCCCGGCAGTTGGCCAGCACGGCGTCGGCGACCTCCTCCTCGTCGGGCAGGAGGTCGTGGAACACGAAGCCGGCGTGGATGACGTCGGCGTCGAGCAGCGGCCCGGTGTCGGTGGCCACCGACTGGATCGGTCGCCGCACGACGGTGAGCCGGTCATCGACGCCGGCGTGCTTGGCCGCCTCGCTCGCCGCGGCGCAAGCCTGGTCGTCGATGTCGAGGCCGACGCCGGTCGTGCCGGGGAACATCGTCAGCAGTTCGATCAGCAGCCGGCAGGTGCCCGCGCCCAGGTCGACCACCCGCTCCGGGCGCGCCTCGGTGATCGCCTGGAACGCGGCGGGGTAGAAGGCGAGCGACCCCATCCACTGGGAGCTCACCGCCACCTGCCTGCCGTCGCGGGTGTGGGCCGCGCGGGCGGAGTCGAAGTCGGTGAGGAACTCGCGGGCGTGCTCGATGAACGGGCGGTTGGCGTTCATCGTCCACGACAGGTAACCGGCTTGGTGCTGGATGACCGCGAAGTCGGGCACGGCGCGGAAGGTCCGGCCCCCGGCGCCCACGCGTTCGACGATGCCGCCGGCCGCCAGCGCCTCGGCGTACCGCGCCACGCCGTCGACCGGCAGGTCGGCGATCGAGGCGAGGTCGTCGGCCGTGAAGTCCTGGCCGGCGCCGATCCGCTCGAGCACGCCGAGGCGGTCACCGATCTCCAGCAGCGCCGCGGCGGCCGCGATGTCCGGTGCGGAGCCGCTGTGCTCGATTTCGCCGGCGAGCCCACGTCGGGGATTACTGGCAGCAGTCATCGGGGACACCCTTTTCCTCGGGTGAGCGAAATCCGGTGTGCGGATCGGCTGGCGGAGTCGCTCGATGAGCTCGGAATCGTCCGGAACGAATTAGTCTGTCGAGTCCCGTGGTGAACCGACCGTAGCACCGCGCCGAGCGGGCTGTCCAGTGCGCGAGAAACTTGGTGGAGAATTTTCCTGGTTCGGAATCCCGATTTATGTGTGCGGCGGGGAGTGGGAGTGCCGTTTCGGCCGTCCGGCGGTTGCGGCGTCGTCACTGCTCCGAACGCCGGCCGGAATGCGGCGCGGTGACCAGGGGTTTTCCTGCTGTTCGGGGTGAGTATCCGCCGGACGGCCCTGTTCCAGTTGGTAGGAAGTTGCGTCTTGTGTGGGTGTGACCCGATGTGGAAGATGCTTTCAAAGGGCTCGGACGGTTCGCCGCCGATATCCGGTGCAGGGCGTTCTCCTTTCCTTTTCCCGTGTTTCCCGTTCGCCTTGGATGGCGTGGTCTGATGCCTGTGCAACTGGGGAAGATCGCACAACTGCTGGCCGGGCTCACCCGGGAGCACGAGGTGGTGGGCGCCCAGCTCGCGCTCCACCACCGCGGCCGGACGCTGTCGGTCCAGGCCGGTCGGGAACGGCACGGCGGGCCACCCGTCGGGCCGGACTCGGTCTTCCCGTTCGGCTCGGTGAGCAAGCTCGTCAACGCCACCGCGCTCGTGCGGTCGATCGCGCTCGGTCGGCTCGGGCTCGACGAGCCGATCGAGGAGCACCTGCCGGAGCTGCGGTCGGACCGGGTGCCCCGGATCGGCAGCGTCACCCCGCGCCACCTGCTGAGCCACACCTCCGGGCTGCCCTCGGACCACTCGCCGCCCGCCGGGCCCGCGCCGTCCCTGCGCGAGTACGCGGCGCTGTGCCGGGACCTGGAACCGCTGTTCCCGCCCGGGGCGCTGTACTCCTACTCGAACGTCGGCTCCGCCGTCGCCGGCCGCCTGCTCGAAGTGGTGACCGGCCTCGACTGGTGGACCGCGATCCGGACCGCGGTCCTGGACCCGCTCGGCTGCGCCTCGGTCCGGTTGGTGGACGGGCGGGACGGCGCGCCCGTCGTCGGCGGGCACGTGCTCGGACCCGGTGGTCCCGTCGAGATCACCCCCTCCTGCCCGGAGTACTACCGGCCGGCCGGCGGGCTGGCCGGCACCGCGCGCGACCTCGTCGCGTTCGGTCGCCTGCACATCGGCGCCGCGGCGCGGGGGGACGACGTCCTGGACGACGCCGCCAGAACCCTGATGCGCGAGGGCGCCGGCGACGCGCGGCCGTTCGGGTCGACCACCGCGGCCGGTCTCGGATCGCACCGGTTCGACACCGAACGGGGGCCGTGGTTCGGCCACGACGGCAGCATCGAGGGCACCCACTGCCACCTGCGGTACCACCCCGACCAGCAGGTGGTGGTCGCCCTCGCCACGAACACGGCGCACGGCGGCGAACTGTGGTCGGACCTGGTGCGCGGTCTCGGGGCGGCGGGGCTGGAGGTCGGCCCGGAGCGCGACCCGGCACCGCCGGCAGCGCCGGTCGCCGAGCCGCCGGACTGCCTCGGCGACTACCTCAGCGGCGACATGCGGTACCTCGTGCGGCGGGACCACGACGGCGGGATCCGCATCCGCGCGGGCGCCACGACGCTGGTGAACGTCACCTTCCACGCCGACCACGTCTTCTCCGCCACCGACCCCACCGGCCCCGGTCGTCCGGTGACGGGCCGGTTCCTGCCGGACTCGCGCGGCGAGCGGATCGCGCTCCTGGAGGTCGGTGGCCGCGTCGCCCGCCGCGAACCGGCTCCGCGCGCGTGAGATCGGACGCCGTAGCACCGCCCACTCGTCGGGAGGCCCCATGACCACCAGCCCGTCGCACGCCGCCGGGTCACCGGAGCCGCTGACCCGTTTCCCGTCCGGTGTCGCGCTGCCCGAGCTGTTCGCGGCGCGGGCCGCGGTGTTCGCCGACGCCGTCGCGGTCGAGAACGGCGGCGCGCCGGTCAGCTACCGCGAACTCGCCGAGCGGGTCGAGCGGCTGGCGGAGGTGCTGGCGCACCGGGGGGTGCGACCGGGGCAGGTGGTCGGGGTGCTGGTCGAGCGCTCGGTCGAAGCGGTGGTGTGCGCGCTGGCGGTGATGCGGGCGGGCGCGGCCTACCTGCCGGTGGACCCGCGGCACCCGGCCGAGCGGATCGGCTTCGTGCTCGCCGACGCCGCACCGGTGCTGGTGCTCGTGTCGCACGCCTTCCGCGAGGCGGTCGCCGTGCCCACCCTCGTGGTGGCCGCCGGCGGGCTGGTCGAGGGCGGGACGGCCGGTGGGCGGGGTTGGCCGCCGGTGCCGCCCGACGCCCCGGCGTACGTCATCTTCACCTCCGGCTCGACCGGTGCGCCCAAGGGCGTGGTCGTCACGCACCGGGGTGTCGCGGCCTTCGCGGCGGACGTGATCGAGCGCTGCGCGGTCGGCGTGGGCAGCCGGTTCCTGCAGTTCTCCTCGCCGAGCTTCGACGCGTGGGTGTTGGAGCTGTGCGCCGCGCTGCTGTCCGGTGCGACGCTGATCGTGCCCGATGGGGACCTGCTCGCCGGTGAGCTGCTCGCCGACGTGCTGACAGGGCACCGGATCACCCACGCGCTGATCCCGCCGTCGGTGCTGGCGACGGTGCCGGACCGGCCGTTCCCGGACCTGGACACGCTCGTCGTCGGCGGCGAGGCGTGCCCGGCCGAGGTCGCCGCCCGGTGGGCGCGGACCTGCCGGCTGGTCAACGCCTACGGGCCGACCGAGGCCACGGTGGTGGTGTCGGTCAGCGACCCGGTGGAGCCGGACGGCGGTGTTCCGGCGATCGGCAGGCCGATCGCCGGGCACCGGGTGTTCGTCCTGGACGGCGCACTGGCGCCGGTGCCGTCGGGCGCGGTGGGGGAGTTGTACGTGGCCGGCCCCGGTCTGGCCCGGGGTTACCGGAATCGTTCCGGCCTGACCGCGCTGCGGTTCGTGGCGTGCCCGTTCGGTGTTCCGGGTGAGCGGATGTACCGGACCGGGGATCTGGTGCGGTGGCGGGCGGACGGGCAGTTGGAGTTCGTCGGGCGGGCCGACGACCAGGTGAAGATCCGGGGTTACCGGATCGAGCCCGGCGAGGTCGAGGCGGCTCTCGCGGCCGCGCCCGGAGTGGCCCGGGCGGTCGTCATCGCCCGCCGCGAGCGGGGGACCGCCTACCTGGCCGCCTACGTGGTGCCGGTCGCGGACGGACCGCCGGTCACGGCGAGCCGGCTGCGCGAGTGGGTCGCCGCGCGGCTGCCCCGGTACCTGGTGCCCACCGCGATCACCGTGCTGGCCGCGCTGCCGCTGCTGGCCAGCGGCAAGGTGGACCGGGCCGCGTTGCCCGCACCCGCGCGCCAACGGCCCGACACCGGGTTCGTCGCGCCGCGCACCACCACCGAGCGGGTCGTGGCCGAGGTCTGGGCCGGTGTCCTGGGAGTCGACCGGGTCGGGGCCGAGGACAGCCTCTTCGACCTCGGGGGCGACTCGATCGCCGCGATGCGGGTCTCGTTCGCCCTGGCGCGGGACCACGGGCTGACGGTGCCGGCCGCCCGGTTGATGGCCGCGGCGACGGTCGCCGCCGTGGCCGGCCTCGCCCGCCCGGCCGGTGACCGGGCGCTCACCCCCACCACCGGTGCGACCGCGCCGATGTCCCCGGCGCAGCAACGGCTCTGGTTCCAGCACGAGCTCAGCCCGGACACCGCCGACTACAGCACACCGGTCGGCTACCGCTTGTCCGGCCCGCTCGACCCGGCCGCGCTCGCCACCGCGCTCACCGGGCTGGTCGAGCGGCACGAGGCGTTGCGCACCACGTTCGACTGGCTCGACGGGCACGGCGTCCAGACCGTCCGCCCGGCGCCACCGGCCGTGCTGGGGTTCGCCGACCTGTCGGACCTGCCGGCCGACCGGCGGGAGACCGGGCTGGCGGACTGCCTGGCCGACGAGGTCGAGCGCCCGTTCGACCTGCGCACCGGCCCCCTGTTCCGGGCGCTGCTGGTCCGGTGCGCGCCCGAGGAGCACGTGCTGGTGCTCAACGCGCACCACATCGTGTCCGACGGCTGGTCGGTGGGCGTCCTCGCCCGCGACCTGGGGCCGCTCTACGAGGCGGCCCGCCGCCGTGCGCGCGCGGACCTGCCGGCGCCGCCGGTGCGCTACGCGGACGTCGCCGCGTGGCAGCGGGACTCGGTGTCCGGTCCGGCGTTCGCCGACCGGCTGGCGTACTGGCGGGACCGGCTGGACGGCTTGCGCCCGCTGCGACTGTCCACGGCGGACACCGCGGGAGGACCCGGCACGCCGCGGGGCGGCGTCCACCGGTTCCACGTCCCGGACGAGGTGGTGGTCGGGCTCGAACTGCTCGGCCGGCGCTCCGGCGCCACGCTGTTCACGGTGCTGGCCGCCGCGGTCACCGCGCTGCTGGCCCGGCACACCGGGCGGCGGGACGTCGCGATCGGCACCGCGACCACCGGGCGCACCCGGCCGGAACTCGCGGACGTGGTCGGCTTCTTCGTCAACACGGTGGTGCTGCGGTCGCAGGTCGAACCGACGGCCTCGTTCGAGGACCACCTCGGCGCGGTCCGGGACACCGTGCTGAGCGCCTTCGAGCACGAGGACGTGCCGTTCGACCAGGTCGTGGAGCTGCTGGCACCCGAGCGGACCGGGGGTGGCAACCCGCTGGTCCAGGTCATGCTGGTGCTGCAGAACGCGCCGGCCGAACCTCCCGCGCTCGGCGGGGTCGCCGCGGCGGAACTGGTCCTGCCGCAGCCGTTCGCGCTGTTCGACCTCACCATCGAGCTGTGGCGCCGGCCGTACGGGCTCGACGGCGCCCTCACCTACCGCTCGGACCTGTTCGACGAGGACTGGGCCGCCCGGCTGACCGGGCACCTGATGACCCTGGTGCGCGGGGTGGTGGCCGATCCGGGTCGGCGGGTGGGGGAGTTGCCGCTGTTGTCCGTCGAGGAGCGTCGGGCGTTGCTGGCCATGGGGAGTGGTCTGGTGACGTCGTTTCCTCGGGATGTCGGTGTGCATGGGGTTGTTGAGGGGCATGCTCGGGTTCGGCCGGATGCGGTTGCGGTGGTGCACGGCGATGTCGTGCTGACCTACGGGGAGCTGGACAGCCGGGCCGCGCGGTTGGCGGAGCACCTGCGGCGGTTGGAGGTCCGTCGGGGTTCGCTGGTGGTGCTGTCGTTGCACCGGGATGTCGACCTCGTGGTGGGCATCCTGGGGATCATGAAGGCGGGTGCGGCTTACGTTCCGGTTGATCCGGATTATCCGGTTGATCGGATTGCGGTCATGGTGGCGGATGTGGGTGCGCGGGTGGTGTTGACGCAGGAGCGTTTCCGTGACCGCTTCACTGATGTCGGTGCTGGTGCGGGTGGTGTGTCCGTGGTTTGTCTGGATGTGGATTGGTCGGTGATCGAGCGGTGTCCTGATGATCTTCCGTCGTGCGCTGTGTCGGGTGATGATCTGGCGTGTGTGTTGTTCACGTCGGGTTCGACGGGTGTGTCGAAGGGTGTGGCGTCGTCGCACGGGGCGGTTTTGCGGACTTTTTTCGGTCAGGATTACATCCGGTTCGGGCCGGATGAGGTGGTGGTGCAGAGTGCGCCGATCTGGTGGGATGGTTTGGCGTTGGAGTTGTGGTCGGTGTTGTTGCACGGTGGCACGAGTGTTCTCCAGAGTGGACAGACCCCGGACGCCGACGAAATAGCCGCCCTCGTGGCGCGGCACAAGGTGACGACGGTCCTGCTGCCCGCCAGCCTGTTCAACGCGATGGTGGATCACTACCCGGGTGTGTTCGACGCGGTGGGGCAGGTGATGACGGGCGGGCAAGTCGCGTCGTTGCGGCACATGCGGCGGGCGCGGGCCGAGCACCCGGATGTGTTGCTGCTCAACGGGTACGGCCCGGTGGAGAGCATGGTCTTCGTCACCTGCCACCACGTCGGCGAGGAGGTCCACACCGATCACACCGTGCCGGTCGGTCGGCCGATCGCGAACACGTCGATGCACGTGTTGGACGATCGGTTGCGGTTGGTGCCGGTGGGTGTGACCGGTGAGTTGTACGTGTCCGGTGCGGGGTTGGCGTGGGGGTACTGGAATCGTTTCGGGTTGACCGCGTCGCGGTTCGTGGCGTGTCCGTTCGGCGCTCCCGGCGAGCGGATGTATCGCACCGGAGATTTGGTGCGGTGGCGGGCGGACGGGCAGTTGGAGTTCGTCGGGCGGGCCGACGACCAGGTGAAGATCCGCGGTTACCGGATCGAGCCGGGCGAGGTCCAGGCGGTGCTGGTCGAGGCCGAGGGCGTCGACCAGGCGGTGGTCGTGGCGCACCACGACCACACCGGGGCGGCATCGCTCGCCGCGTACGCGGTGCCCGCGGGCCCGGTGTCGGCGCCGGAGTTGCGGGCGTGGTTGGAGCGCAGGCTGCCCCGGTACATGGTGCCCTCGACGTTCACCCTCGTGGACCGGATCCCGCTGCTGGACAACGGGAAGGTCGACCGCGATGCCCTGCCGGCGCCGGACCGGCGAGCGGCCGAGGAACCGGTGGCCCCGCGCACGGACGCCGAACGCGTGCTGGCCGACGCGTGGCGCCGGGCGCTGGGCGTGGCCGAGGTCGGGGTCCACGACAACTTCTTCGACCTCGGCGGCGACTCGATCCTCAGCCTCCAGGTCGTCGCCGCCGCGCGGGCCGCCGGCCTGCACCTCACCTCCCGGGACGTGTTCACCCACCAGACCATCGCCGCGCTGGCCGGTCACACCGCCACCGGCCCGCGACCCGCCCTCCCCGCGACCGGCGACCCGGCCGGTGACGCCCCGCTGACCCCGATCCAGCACTGGTTCTTCGACCGGTACCGGCCCGACACCCCGTTCCACCAGTACGTGGTGGCCGACCTCGACCCGGACGTCGACCCGACCGCCCTGGACACCGCCCTGGCCGCCCTGCTGGCCCGGCACGACGCGCTGCGGACGACGTTCGGCGCCGACGGGCGGCAGCGAGTGGCCCCGGTCCCCGCCGGTCCCGTCCTCGCCGTCGACGACCGGGACGTGGCCACCGTGCTCGAAACCGCGCTGGCGTCCGGGGTGGACCTCGTCGCGGGACCGCTGCTGCGGGCCGTCCTGGTGGGCGCCGCCGCCGGTCGGCCCCGGCTGTTGCTCGCGGTGCACCACCTCGTGGTCGACGGCGTGTCCTGGCGCGTCCTGCTCGAAGACCTCGACCGCGCCTACCACCAGGCGGCCCGGGGCGAGCCGGTCGACCTCGGCACGCCGACCACCTCCTTCACCGACTGGGCCCGGCGGCTGGCCGACCACGTCGCGGCCGGGCGCCTGGACGACGAGATCCCGTACTGGACCGACCCTGCCCGGCGCACCGCGGCCCAAGCCGTGCCCAGGCGAGGCGCCGCCACCCCCGCCGGCGCCACCCGCGTGATCACCGCGGAACTCGACCCGACCACCACGCGGGCCCTGCTCCACGACGTCCCGCGCGTCTACCGCACGACGGTCAACGACGTGCTGCTGACCGCGCTGGCGCGGGTGCTGACCGCGTCGAGCGGGCGGGACCGGGTGCTCATCGGCATGGAGGGCCACGGGCGGGAGCCGATCCTCGACGTCGACGTGTCCCGCACGGTCGGCTGGTTCACCACGCACTTCCCGCTGGTGCTCGACGCCGTTCGGGACGGCGGGTGGGGCGCCGCGCTCAAGGCGACCAAGGAGCAGGTCCACCAGGTCCCGCGGCACGGCCTGGGCTACGGGGCGCTGCGCCACCTGCGCGCCGATCCCGTCACCGACCTCGCCGCCGACCCGTACCCCGAGGTCTGCTTCAACTACCTCGGGCGGTTCACGCCGCCGCGCGGCGGCCTGTTCACCTCGGTGTCCCCGATCGGCCTGCACCAGGACCCGGCCGCGCCCCGTCCGCACCTGCTCGACGTGGTGGGCGCGGTCGAGCGGGACCGGCTCGGCTTCAGCTGGACCTACCTGGCGGAGGTCTACGACGACGAGGTGGTCGGGACGCTCGCGACGGACCTGGTCGCGGCGCTGCGCGAGATCGTCGAGCACTGCGCCGAGGCCGGCGCCGGCGGGCGGACGCCGTCGGACTTCCCGCTCGTCGCCCTCGACCAGCCCGCGGTGGACGGCCTGGTCGGGGACGGGCGCGCGGTGGCCGACGTCTTCCCACTGGCGCCGATGCAGGACGGGATGCTGTTCCACGCGCTGCTGGACCCCGACTCGCGCCCCTACCTGGAGCAGCTGTCGCTGGTGCTGGACGGGGTGACCCGACCGCACCTGTTCGACCTCGCCTGGCAGCGAGTGGTGGACCGGACGCCCGCGCTGCGCACCGCCGTGGTGTGGCAGGGCGTTCCGCGGCCGGTCCAGGTGGTCCGGGTCGAGGTCCGGGCGCCGGTCACCCACGCCGACTGGCGCGGGCTCACCGAGGCCGACCGGGAACGCCGGCTCGCCGACCACCTCGACGCCGACCGCGCGGCCGGTGTCGAGCTCGACGCCGCGCCGCTGTTCCGGGTCGTGGTCTTCCGCCTCACCGACGACCGCGTCCACCTCCTGTGGACCCTCCACCACGTCGTGCTGGACGGGTGGAGCGTGATGGCGGTCCTGTCCGAGGTGTTCGCGGAGTACGCCGCGCTCGCCGGCGGCAGCCGGGTCACCCCCGGGAACCGCCCGCCCTACCGGGACTACGTCGCCTGGCAACTGGCCCAGGACGCCGAGGTCGCGATGCGCCACTGGCGCGGTGTGCTGGCGGGCTTCACCGAGCCGGTCCCGCTGCCCTACGACCGGCCGCCGGGCCGGGGGCACCGCGTCTACTCCCACGCCGCGCGGCGGTTCGAGCTCCCCACCGAGGTCTCCGACCGGCTGACCGCGTTCACCCGGCGGGCCAGGGTCACGGTGAACACGCTCGTGCAGGGCGTGTGGGCGCTGCTGCTGGCGCGCTACGGCGGCCGGGCCGACGTGTGCTTCGGCGCCACGGTCTCGGGCCGCCCGCCGGAGCTGCCCGGCGTCGACTCGATGATCGGCCTGCTCATCAACACGCTGCCGGTGCGGGTGACCGTCGGCGGGGACGACCTGGCCGGGTGGCTGCGGGAACTCCAGGACCGGCAGGTCGAGTCCCGGCAGTACGAGTACGTCCCGCTCGCCGACATCCAGGCCGTGAGCGAGGTCCCCACCGGGGCGCGGCTGTTCGACAGCGTGGTGGTGTTCGAGAACTACCCGATCGACGCCGACCTGGCCGCGGCGCACGGCCTCACGCTGCGCTCGGTCACCGGGAAGACCGGCACCAACTACCCGATCACCCTGGTCGCCTACCCCGGCGCGCCGCTGTCGTTCCTGGTGCACTTCGACCCCGCGCTGTTCGACGAGCCGACCGTCGACCGGCTCGTCGGGCACCTCCGGGCGCTGTTCGAGGGGATCGCCGCCGACCCGGACCGGTCGCCCGACCGGTTGCCGGTGCTGTCCGACGCGGAGCACCGGACACTCGTGCGGCGGTGGAACGCCACCGACCCCGGCCACCCGGCCGGGCTGTGCGTGCACGAGCTGGTGGCCGGGCACGCGCGGACGACGCCGGACGCGGTGGCCGTGGCGCACGGGGCGGACACCCTGACCTACGCCGGGCTGGAGGCCCGGGCGAACCGCCTCGCGCACCACCTGGTGCGGCTGGGCGTCGGCCCGGGTGCGGTGGTCGGTGTCCTGCTGGACCGCGGCCTGGACCTGGTCGTCGGGCTGCTGGGAGTGCTCAAGGCGGGTGGCGCGTACCTGCCGATCGACCCGGCGTACCCGGCCGAGCGGCTGGCCGTCATGGTCGCCGACGCGGCCCCGGCCGTGGTGCTGACGCACAGCCGCCACGCCCACCGCCTCGACGGGACGCCCGCCCGGGTCGTGCCCGTGGACCGGGAGCACCCCGACGGCGACCCGGTCGCGCCGCCCGCCGTGCCGGTGACCCCGAACGACCTCGCCTACGTCATCTTCACCTCCGGCTCCACCGGTCGACCCAAGGGCGTGCTGATCGAGCACCGGTCCCTGGTCAACACCGTGCTCGCGTCCGCGTCCCGGTTCGGAACCGGGCCGGGGGTCCGGGTGCTGCAGCTGTTCTCGATGAGCTTCGACGGCGGCACCTGGGACGTGTTCCGCGCGTTGGCCTCCGGCGCCACGCTCTGCCTCGCCCGACCGGGGGACAGCACGACCTGGCTGGCCGACCAGCTGCGAGCCGACCGGATCAGCGAGGTGGCGCTGCCGCCCGCGCTGCTGGGGACCGTCGACCCGGACGCCGTGCCCGGCCTGCGGGTCGTCGCGGTCGGCGGCGACGTCTGCCCACCCGACCTGGTCGCGGCGTGGGCCGGCGACCGTCGGCTGCTCAACTGCTACGGCCCGACCGAGACCGCCATCGCGGCCACCGCGTTCGAGGCGGTCCCGGCAGGGGAGGCGTCCGGCGCCGGCCGGGTGCCCATCGGCCGCCCGCTGGCCGGCGTGCGGGTCTACGTGCTCGACGCCGCGCTGCGGCCGGCGCCGGTCGGGGTGCCCGGCGAGCTGTACGTCGGCGGCGCGGGCGTCGGGCGCGGGTACGTCGGACGTCCCGCGCTGACCGCCGAGCGGTTCGTGGCCGATCCGTTCGGCCCGCCCGGCTCCCGGCTGTACCGCACCGGGGACGTGACCCGCTGGCGGGCGGACGGGAACCTGGAGTTCCTGGGGCGGGCCGACCGGCAGGTCCAGGTGCGCGGTCACCGGATCGAGCCGGGCGAGATCGAGCACGCGTTGCTGGCCCACCCCGGTGTCGCGGCGGCCGCGGTCGTCCTGTGGCGGGACGACGCGGGCCCGGCCCGGTTGGTGGCCTACGTGGCGCCGCCGCCGGGGACACCCGCCCCGTCCCCGGCCGACCTGCGCGACCTGCTCGCCGCATCGCTGCCCCAGCACCTGGTGCCCGCCCAGGTCGTGCCGCTCACCGCGCTCCCGTCGACCCCCAACGGGAAGCTCGACCGCGACGCCCTGCCCGACCCGCGCCCCACCCGACCGGCGGCGGCCCGTCCGGCCAACCCCACCGAGCGGGCGATGCTGCGCGTCTGGGCCGAAGTCCTGGGCGTCGAGCCCTCGGGACCGGACGCCGACTTCCTCGAACTCGGCGGCGACTCGATCCTCGTCCTCCGCCTGGTGGCCAGGGTGTCCGCCGCCTTCGGGGTCGCGCTCTCGCCGCGCGAGGTCTTCGACAACCCGACCGTCGCCGCGCTGAGCGACACCGTCCGGCAGAAGGTCTTCGCGCTGGTCGAGGACCTGGCGACCGCCGGCGACCAGCCACGAGCAGGAGGCACGACATGACGACCTCGTCGGCGGACGACGCGCGGATGGCTGCCCTCCCCGAGCACGTCCGCGAACTGCTGCTCCGCAGGCTGGCGGGCGAGGCGGACGACGTGGCCGGTGCGGACGCGACGGCCACCATCACCAGGGCGCCGGACGGCGGCCCGCCGCCGCTGTCGTTCGGCCAGCGGCGGCTGTGGTTCCTGCACACCCTGGACCCCGACGACACCTCGTACAACTCGACGGTGGCGCTGAGGCTGACCGGACGGCTCGACGAGCGGGCGCTCGGCCGCGCGCTCGACGCGCTGGTCCACCGGCACGAGACGCTGCGCACCACCTTCCTGTCCACCGACGGCACCGTCACCCCGGTCGTCCAGCCGCCCGACGGCCAGCCGATCACGACGATCGACCTGACCGAGCTGGACCGCGCGGAGTTGGCCGCCGAGCTGGACGAACAGCTCCGCGCCGAGACGGGGCTCGCGTTCGACCTGGTGCGCGGACCGGTGCTGCGGGCGACCCTGCTGCGGCTCGACCCGGAGGAGCACGTCCTCGTGCTGGCCGTGCACCACATCGCGATCGACGGGTGGTCGTTCGGGGTGCTCGTGCGGGAGCTGGGCGCCCTGTACGCCGACCCGCACGCGGCCCCGACCGGGCCGCGGGTCCGGTACGCGGACTTCGCCGCGTGGCAGCGGGACCGGCTCGCGGGACCGGACGGGGTCCGGCTGCTCGACTACTGGCGCGAGCGGCTGGCCGGGATGTCGGTGCTCGAACTGCCGACCGAACGGCCCCGCCCCGCGGTCGAGTCGTCGCGCGGCGCGGTGCACCACTTCCAGGTCCCGACCGAGGTCGCGGTCGCGCTGCGGCGGCTCGGCCGCGAGTGCGGCGCGACCCTGTTCACCGTGCTGACCGCGGCCTGGCAGGTGCTGCTGGCGCGCTACTGCGGCCGGCGCGACGTCGCGGTGGGCACCGTCACCTCCGGGCGCGGGCACCCCGACCTCGACGAGGTGGTGGGGTTCTTCGTCAACACCGTCGTCCTGCGGTCCGACGTGGACGAGGAGCAGCCGTTCCGGCGCTTCCTCGCCTCGGTGCGCGAGGTGGTGCTCGGCGCGTTCGAGCACGACGAGCTGCCGTTCGAGAAGCTGGTGGAGGTGCTCGCCCCGGAGCGCATCGCCGGCCGCACACCGCTGGTGCGGACCATGGTCGTGCTGCAGAACGCGCCGCGGGCCGCAGCCGGCCTCCCCGACCTGCGCGTCGACGAGATCGCCATCCCCGCGACGTCGGTCAACTTCGAGGTGATGCTCGAATTCACCGAGCACGACGACCGGTTGGAAGGCGCGCTGTTCTACCGGACCGAGCTGTTCGGGGCGCAGTGGGCGCGCCACTGCGCCGAGCACCTGGTGACCTTGCTGCGCGGGGTGGTCGCGGACCCGGGTCGGCGGGTGGGGGAGTTGCCGCTGTTGTCCGTTGAGGAGCGTCGGGCGTTGTTGGCGGTGGGGCGTGGTCCGGTGACGTCGTTTCCTCGGGATGTCGGTGTGCATGGGGTTGTCGAGGGGCATGCTCGGGTTCGGCCGGATGCGGTTGCGGTGGTGCACGGCGATGTCGTGCTGACCTATGGAGAGCTGGACAGCCGGGCCGCCCGGCTGGCCGCCTACCTCACCGGCCTCGGGGTCGGGCGCGGGTCGAGGGTCGTGCTGTCGCCGCACCGCGGTGTCGAGCTGGTCGTGGGCATCCTCGCCGTGCTGAAGGCGGGTGCGGCTTACGTTCCGGTTGATCCGGATTATCCGGTTGATCGGATCGCGTTCATGGTGGCGGATGTGGGTGCGCGGGTGGTGTTGACGCAGGAGCGTTTCCGTGACCGCTTCAGCGGCATTGGCGCGGGTGGTGTTTTGGTGGTTTGTCTTGATTCGGATTGGTCGGTGATCGAGCGGTGTCCTGATGATCTTCCGTCGTGCGCTGTGTCGGGTGGTGATCTGGCGTGTGTGTTGTTCACGTCGGGTTCGACGGGTGTGTCGAAGGGTGTGGCGTCGTCGCACGGGGCGGTTTTGCGGACTTTTTTCGGTCAGGATTACATCCGGTTCGGGCCGGATGAGGTGGTGGTGCAGAGTGCGCCGATCTGGTGGGATGGTTTGGCGTTGGAGTTGTGGTCGGTGTTGTTGCACGGTGGCACGAGCGTTCTCCAGAGTGGGCAGACACCGGACGCCGACGAGATCGAGAGGTTGGTGGCGCGGCACAAGGTGACGACGGTCCTGCTGCCCGCCAGCCTGTTCAACGCGATGGTGGATCACTACCCGGGTGTGTTCGACGCGGTGGGGCAGGTGATGACCGGTGGTCAGGTCGCCTCTCTGCGGCACATGCGGCGGGCGCGGGCCGAGCACCCGGATGTGTTGCTGCTCAACGGGTACGGCCCGGTGGAGAGCATGGTCTTCACCCATTGCCACCACGTCGGCGAGGAAGTCCACACCGAGGACACCGTGCCGGTCGGCAGGACCATCGCCAATACCAGCGGGTACGTGCTGGACGATCGGTTGCGGTTGGTGCCGGTGGGCATGACCGGTGAGTTGTACGTGTCCGGCCCCGGTCTGGCGTGGGGGTACTGGAATCGCTTCGGCCTGACCGCGTCGCGGTTCGTGGCGTGTCCGTTCGGTGTTCCGGGTGAGCGGATGTATCGCACCGGAGATTTGGTGCGGTGGCGGGCGGACGGGCAGTTGGAGTTCGTCGGGCGGGCCGACGACCAGGTGAAGATCCGCGGTTACCGGATCGAGCCGGGCGAGGTCCAGGCGGTGCTGGTCGAGGCCGAGGGCGTCGACCAGGCGGTGGTCGTGGCCCAGCGGGAGCCGGACGTCCTGCTCGCCTACGTCGTCCCCTCGGCCGGCGCCACCCCCTCGCCGAAGGAGCTGCGGGCACTGGTCGAACAGCGGCTGCCCCGGTACATGGTGCCCTCGGCGATCACCATCGTGGACCGGATCCCGTTGCTGGACAACGGGAAGGTCGACCGGGCCGCGCTGCCCGCGCCGGACCGGAGGGAGGCGGTCGAGGAGGTCACCGCGCCGAGCACCACCGCCGAGCACGCCCTGGCCGCCGTCTGGAGCCGCGTCCTGGGCGTTGACGAGATCGGCGTCCACGACAACTTCTTCGACCTCGGCGGCGACTCCATCCTCAGCCTCCAGGTCGTCGCGCACGCCCGCGCCGCCGGCCTGCACCTCACCTCCCGGGACGTGTTCACCCACCAGACCATCGCCGCCCTCGCCGCGGCCGCGACCGCGCACAGCCCCCGGCCCGAGACCGCGCCGTCCGGTGGACCGGCCCCCCTCACCCCGATCCAGCACTGGTTCTTCGACACCGTCCGGCACGCGCCGCACCACTTCCACCAGGCCGTGTACCTGGAACTGGCCGAGCACGCCGACCCGCGGGCCGTGCGCGCCGCCGTCCAAGCCCTGCACGCCCACCACGATGCCCTGCGCACCCGGTTCGACACCCACGAGCGGCGCCAGCACGTCGAGCCGGTCGCGGCCGACGGCTTCGAGCGGCTCGACCTCGGCGCGCTGCCGCCGCCGGAGCAGGACGCCGAGATCGACCGCGCGGCCCGCGCCGCGCAGACCGGCATGGACCTCGCCACCGGTCCGCTGTTGCGCGCGCAGGTGTTCCTCCTGGGCGCCGGCCGCCGGCCCCGGCTGCTGCTCACCGCGCACCACCTCGTGGTCGACGGCGTGTCCTGGCGCGTCCTGCTGGACGACTTCGACCGCGCCTACCACCAGGCGGCCCGGGGCGAGCCGGTCGACCTCGGCACGCCGACCACCTCCTTCACCGACTGGGCCCGGCGGCTGACCGCGTGGGCCACCGGCGGCGGGGCCGCCGACGAGATCGCCCACTGGACCCGGACCGCCGCCGAGGCCAGGGCCGTGCCCCCGCCGCCGACCGACGACACCGGGCCCGACACCGTGGCCCACCTGGCCACCGTGCGCGTCCGGCTCGACCGGGGCCGGACCCGCGCGCTGCTCAAGGAGGTCCCCGGCGCCTACCGGACCCGGATCGACGACGTGCTGCTGAGCACGCTCGGACCCGTGCTGGCGCGGTGGACGGGGCGGCGGCGGGTGCTCGTCGGGCTGGAGGGCCACGGTCGGGAGGAGCTGTTCGACGACGTCGACCTCTCCCGCACCGTCGGCTGGTTCACCAGCCTGTACCCCCTGGTGCTCGACGTCGACCCGGAGTCGGGCTGGGACGGCACCATCAAGTCGGTCAAGGAGCAACTGCGGGCGGTGCCCGGCCGCGGCGTGGGGTACGGCGTGCTGCGCTACCTCGCGGGCGTGCCCGACCTCGAAGTCGAGCCGGCGATCACCGTCAACTACCTCGGCCAGTTCGCCTCCGGTGCGGCGGACCCCGCGAGCGCGTACTGCGTGCTCCCGGAGCGGCCGGGCGCCGACCAGGACCCCGGGCAGCGGCTGACCCAGACGATCGGGGTCGTCGGCGTGGTCGAGGACGAGGAGCTGACGCTCACCTGGGTGTACTCCACCGGCCTGCACCGCGAGGCCACCGTGGCCGGGCTCGCGGCCGAGCACCTGCGCGCGTTGCAGGAGCTGATCGAGCACTGCACGCGTCCCGGGACCGGCGGGTCGACCCCCTCGGACTTCCCGCTGGCCGGTCTCGACCAGGCCGCGGTGGACCGGATCTGCGGCACCGGCCGGCAGGTCGAGGACGTCTACCCGCTCAGCGCCATGCAGACCGGCATCCTCTTCCACGCGCTCGCCGAGCCCGGCTCCGACCTCTACACCGAGCAGCTGCGCCTGACCCTCGACGGGGTCGACCGCCCCGAACTGCTCGCCGAGGCGTTCCAGCGCGTCGTGGACCGGACGCCCACGCTGCGCACCGCGATCGTCTGGGAGGACGTGCCCCAGCCGCTGCAGGTGGTCCACCGCGCGGTCCGGCTCCCGGTCACCCACCAGGACCTGAGCGCCACCGCGCCCGCCGAGCTGGAGGACCGGCTGCGCCGGGTGGCCGACGCGGACAAGGCCGCCGGGGTCGACCTGGCCACCGCCCCGCTGATGCGGCTCACGCTGGTGCGCCTGTCCGCCGACCGCGTCCACCTGGTCTTCACCATCCACCACGTCCTGGTCGACGGGTGGAGCCTGTCCGCCGTCTTCGCCGACCTGTTCGCGCACCACGCGGCCCTGCTCACCGGACGCCCCGTCGAGGCGCCCGCGCGCCGACCGTTCCGCGACCACATCGAGTGGCAGCTCGGCTGGTCCTCCGCGGACGCGGAACGGCACTGGCGGCGGCAGCTGTCCGGGCTGTCCTCGACCACGCCCCTGCCGTACGACCGCAGGCCCACCGCCGCGCACCGCGCCAGGTCCTCCCGCGAGGTGGAGATCGGCCTGTCGGCCGACGTGTCCCACCGGCTGTCGGCGCTGTGCCGGCGCGAGCACCTGACGGTCAACACGCTGCTTCAGGGGGCGTGGGCGATCCTGCTCACCCGGCACGGCGCCGGCCCGGACGTCTGCTTCGGCGCCACCGTCTCCGGCCGGTCGGGCGACCTGCCGGGGGTGGACGCCATGATCGGGCTGTTCATCAACACGATCCCGGTCCGCGTCACCGTCGACCGGGACCGGCCGCTGCTCGACTGGCTGCGCGCCCTGCAGGAGGCCGGGGTCGAGGCGCGCCAGCACGAGCACCTGCCGCTCACCCGGGTGCGCTCCTACAGCGACCTGCCGGCGGGCGCCGCGCTGTTCGACAGCATCGTCGTGTTCGAGAACTACCCGGTGCAGGCCGACCTGGGCACGGTCTCCGGGGTGCGGCTGGTCGGGGGCAGCGCGAACACCGGCACCAACTACCCGCTCAACCTCGTGGCCAGGACGACCGACCGCCTCGAGGTCACCCTGCACGTCGACCCGGACCTGTTCACCGACGACACGGTCACCCGGCTGGCGGCGCACCTGCGCGTGCTGCTCACCGCGATCGCCGACGACCCGGCGCGGTCGGTCGGCGCGCTCCCCGTGCGCACCGCCGAGGAGCACCGGGCACTGGACCGGTGGACCGACACCGGGGACGACCGGTTCCTCGACCGGTGCGCGCACGAGCTGGTCGCCGACCGCGCCCGGGAGCACCCGCAGGCCGTCGCGGTCCGCCAAGGCGGCGACGAGCTGACCTACGCCGCGCTCGACGCCGCGGCCAACCGCCTGGCGCACCACCTCGTGGAGGCGGGGGTGCGGCCCGGCGCGCTGGTCGGGGTCCTGCTGGAGCGCGGCGCCGACCTGGTCGTCGCACTGCTGGCGGTGCTCAAGGCCGGCGGCGCGTACCTGCCGATGGACCCGGCGTACCCCGCCGAGCGGCTGCGGGTGATGACCGACGACGCGGCCCCCGCCCTGGTGCTGACCAGCCGCCGGCTCGCGGCCAGGGCTCCGGGCGCGGCGACCTGCCTGGAGGACCTGGTGCTCGCCGGCCGCCCGGACACCCCGCCGCCGGTGCGGGTCTCCCCGGACGACCTGGCCTACGTCGTGTTCACCTCGGGATCGACCGGCCGGCCCAAGGGCGTGCTGGTCGAGCACCGGTCGCTGTGCAACACCGTGCTCGCGACGGCGGAGCGGTTCGGCACCGGACCGGGCAGCCGGGTGCTGCAGCTGTTCTCGATGAGCTTCGACGGCGGCACCTGGGACGTGTTCCGCGCGCTGACCGCCGGGGCGACGCTCTGCCTCGCCCCGCCCTCCTCCACCGAAGACGCCGAACGGCTCACCGACCGGCTGCGCGAGGAGCGGATCACCGAGGTCGCGCTCCCTCCCGCACTGCTGGCCGGCCTGGACGACCGGGACCTGCCCGACCTGGTCACCGTGGCGGTCGGCGGTGACGTCTGCCCGCCGGACCTGGTGTCGCGGTGGGCCGTCGACCGCCGCTTCCACAACGCCTACGGCCCCACCGAGACCGCGATCGCGGTGACCGTCTTCACCACCACCGGACCCGGTGACGCCGAGGCGCCCGTGCCGGTCGGGCAACCGTTGGCGAACACGCGGCTCCACGTGCTGGACGACCGGCTGCGGGTGGTCCCCATCGGGGTGCCGGGTGAGCTCTACGCGGGCGGGGCCGGGGTCGGCCGGGGATACCTCGGGCGGCCGGGGGCCACCGCGGAGCGGTTCGTCGCCGACCCGTTCGGACCGCCCGGCTCCCGGCTCTACCGCACGGGCGACCTGGCGCGGTGGCGCGCGGACGGCAACCTCGACGTGCTCGGGCGCGTCGACCGGCAGGTCAAGGTGCGCGGGTACCGGATCGAGCCGGGGGAGGTCGAGCACGCGCTGCTGGCCCGACCCGAGGTCGGTGAGGCGGTCGTCGACGTCTGGCGGCAGGACGGCCGGCCGCGGCTCGTGGCCTACGTCGCGCCGCCGCCCGGCGGCCGACCGCCGACGCCCGAGGCCGTGCGGACCGGGCTCGCCGCGTCGTTGCCCGCGCACCTGGTCCCGGCCGACGTCGTCGTCCTGCCCTCCCTGCCGCTCACCGCCAACGGCAAGCTCGACCGCGCGGCGCTGCCCCGGCCCACCGGCCGCCTCGCCGAGGCCGAGCACGTGCCCCCGGCCACCGACGTCGAGCAGGCGCTCGCCGGCCTCTGGGGCGAGCTGCTCGGCGTGGAGGGGATCGGCCTGGGCGACGACTTCTTCGACCTCGGCGGCGACTCCATCCTGTGCATCCGCCTGGTGTCCAGGGTGCGGGCCGAGCTGGGCGTCGCCCTGTCCCCGCGCGACGTCTTCGACGCGCCGACGCTCGGGGCGCTGGCGGCGGCCGTGGCGACGGGCCGGACGGCCGGAGCCCGGGAGACCGGCGCCATCCCCCGACTCGACCACGACGAACCCACGCCGCTGTCGTTCGGCCAGCTCCGGCTGTGGGTCCAGCAGGAGCTCGTGCCGGGCAGCACCGCGTACAACTCGACCCGCGCGATCCGGCTCACCGGAGACCTGGACCTCGCCGCGCTGCGGGAGGCCGTGGCCGCCGTCGTCGCCCGGCACGAGGCGCTGCGCACGACGGTCACCGCCGCCGAGGGCCGGGTCACCCAGGTCGTCCACCCGGCCGGTCCGGTGCCGGTCCCGGTCACCGACCTGGCGGAGGCCGAGCTGGCCGTCACCCTGTCCGCCTGGTGCGCGGAGCCGTTCGACCTGGCGCGGGGGCCGGTGCTGCGGGTGCGGGTGGCGCGCCTGCGGCCCGACGAGCACGTCCTCGTGTGGTCGGTGCACCACTTCGCGGTCGACGGCTGGTCGTTCGACGTGCTGCTCCACGACCTCGGCGCGGCCTACACCGCCGCCGTCCGCGGCGCGTCCGCCGAGCTGCCCCCGCCACCGGTGCGGTACCGGGACTTCGCGGCGTGGCAGCGACACCGGCTCACCGGCTCGGTGGGCGAGGAGCTCACCGCCTACTGGCGCGATCGGCTGGCCGGCCTGACGCCGCTGCCGTGGCCGGCGGGCCCGTCCCACGCCGGCGAGGTGTCCCCGGCGGGCGCGGTGCACGTCTTCGAGCTCCCTGCCGGGATCGGGCGGGCGCTGCGCGAGGTGGGTCGCGGCTGCGGGGCGACGGTGTTCATGGTGCTGATGGCCGCCTGCCAACTGCTGCTGAGCCGCTACGCGGGCCAACGGGACGTCGCGGTCGGGACGGTGACCTCGGGGCGCGGCCGGCAGGAGCTGGACGAGGTCGTCGGTTTCTTCGTCAACACCGTCGTGGTGCGCACCGACGTCGACCCCGCACTGAGCTTCCAGGAGCTGCTTGCCGGGGTGCGGGAGACCGTGCTGGCGGCCTTCGAGCACGACGAGATGCCGTTCGAGAAGCTGGTGGAGCTCCTCGCGCCGGAACGGGTGGCCGGCCGAGTGCCGCTGGTGCGGACGCTGGTCGTGCTGCAGGGCGCGGCCGAGTCGGCGGTCGAGCTGCCCGGCCTGCGGGTGGCGGACGTCGCACCGCCCGTCGACGCGGTCGACTTCGACCTCATGCTGGAGTTCCACGAGCGCGGCGACGAGCTGACCGCTGTCGTCTACCACCGTGCGGAACTGCTCGACGCGGACGCGGTGCGCCGCCTGGGCGGCCACCTGTCCACGGTGCTGGCCGGAGTGGTGGCCGATCCCGACCGGCGGGTGGGCGGCGTCCCGCTGCTGTCGGCGGAGGAGTCGCGGCGGCTGACGGCCTCGGTGGCCTCCGACGTCGAGCCGGTGGCGCTGCCCGAGCTGTTCGCCGCCCGGATCGCCGGCGTCGCGGACGCGGTCGCCGTCGAGTGCGGCGCGACAGCGGTCGGGTACGCCGAGCTGGCCGCCCGGGTCGAGGACCTGGCCCGCCGGTTGGCCGGTCGCGGGATCGGCGCCGGCGACGCGGTGGCGGTCGTGGTCGGGCGGTCGGTCGACGCCGTGGTGTGCGCGCTGGCCGTCATGCGGACCGGCGCGGTGTACGTGCCCGTCGACCCCGAGTACCCGGCGGCCCGCATCGAGCTGATGCTCTCCGACGTCGAGCCGGCGCTGGTGCTGGTGTCCCGGGAGTGGGAGGGCGTGGTCTCCGGTGTGCCGGGTGTCCGCGCGGCGGTGGTCGACGAGGTGGACGGCCCCCCGGGTCGGCTGCCCGACGCGCTCCCGGCCGACGGCGCGGCCTACGTCATCTACACGTCGGGCTCGACCGGCGTGCCCAAGGGCGCTGTGGTGTCGCACGCGGGCCTGGCGGCGTTCGCCGCGTCGGTGATCGACAGCTGCGGGATCGGGCCGGGCAGCCGGGTGCTGCAGTTCGCCTCGCCGAGCTTCGACTCCTGGGTGCTGGAGCTGTGCGCCACCCTGCTGAGCGGCGCCACGCTGGTGGTGTCCCCCCGCGAGCTGCTGGCCGGTGAACGGCTCGGCGACGTGCTGGCCGACGAGCGCGTCACCCACGCCCTGGTCCCGCCGTCGGTGCTGGCCACCGTGCCCGAGCGGGACTTCCCCGACCTGCACACGATGATCGCGGCGGGCGAGGAGTGCTCGGCGGAGGTGGCGTCCCGCTGGGCGCGGACCTGCCGGCTGGTCAACGGCTACGGCCCCACCGAGACGACCGTGCTGGCGACGCTGAGCGACCCGGTGCCACCGGACGGCTCGGCCCCGCCGATCGGCCGCGCGGTGGGCGGCGCGCGGCTGTACGTGCTGGACCCGGGCCTGGCGCCGGTGCCGGTCGGGGTGGCGGGCGAGCTGTACGTGGCCGGTCCGGGTGTCGCGCACGGCTACCACGACCGACCCGGGCTGACCGCGCACCGGTTCGTGGCCTGCCCGTTCGCCGGGCCGGGGGAGCGGATGTACCGCACCGGCGACCTGGTGCGGTGGCGGCCGGACGGCCAGCTGGAGTTCGTCGGCCGCGCGGACGACCAGGTCAAGATCCGCGGCTACCGGATCGAGCTGGGCGAGGTCCAGGCCGTGCTGGAGGCCGCGCCCGAGGTCGCCCGAGCCGCGGTCCTGGTCCGCCACGACCGGCGCACCGGCGCCGCCCACCTGGCCGCCTACGTGGTCCCGGCAGCGGACCCGGAACGGCTCTCCCCGGCACGGCTGCGCGCGGTGGCCGCCGAGCGCCTGCCCCGCTACATGGTCCCCACGACGTTCACCGTCCTGCCCCGGATGCCACTGCTGGTCAACGGCAAGCTCGACCGCGCCGCCCTGCCCGCTCCCGACCACCACCAGACCGAGGAGGCGTTCGTGGCTCCTCGCACCGAGACCGAACGCCTGCTGGCCGGGATCTGGACCAGGGTCCTGGGCGCCGACGCGATCGGTGTGCACGACAACTTCTTCGACCTCGGCGGCGACTCCATCCTCAGCCTCCAGGTCGTCGCCAACGCCCGCGCCGCCGGGCTCCACCTGACCTCCCGGGACGTCTTCACCCACCAAACCATCGCCGCATTAGCCGCAACCCGGACCGGGTAGCGGATTCAGGTCGCCGCCACGTCGACCGACACCGCCGAGCAGACCGGGCCGGAGCCGTCCCGTCGGAAGTCGAACGCGGGCTCGCAGCATCACCAGCCCCAACGGCGTCGTGACGGTCACCGTGGACGCCGACGGGGCGCTGGTCGACGCGACGTTCGCCGACGGGATCGTCCGGACCACGCCGGACGAGTTGAGCGGGCAGTTGCTCATCGCGCTCAGCCGGGCCGAGGCGCAGATCACCGGACGCGTCCGCGAGGTCGCCGGCGAGACCGTCGGCGAAGACGGCGCCGACCGGATCGCCGGCTACTACGCGCAGAAGTTCGCCGGGCTCGGGGAACCCGACCAGGGCGCCGTGCGCCCGGACCAGCGGTGGCGCCGCCACCGACAGCCACAACGACAGTCGTTTCAAGGTCGTCGACGTCGACGTCAGCCTGTTCGGCCAGTAAGTCCGGACCCCGCGAGGCTTCGTCGCACAGGACAACGAGACCATGACATGACCCGTATAACCCGTCCCGCACCCCACGCGCGGCGGGTCTTTCGGCGTCTGTGGGCGTCGGCGGCGCCCACCCCTGCGCTCGGAACGGCGGTACGTTTCGCCCTTTGCGGGGCTCGCTGATCGCCGTACCGGGAACGGGCTGCACCGGGATGTTGCCGCAGCCGGACCACCGCACGGCGAGGCTCCCGGTCGGGGCATCGGATCTTGGCCGACTGCGGTCCTGTCGGGGCCCAGCCCGTCCAGCACCCGACCGCGCAGCCTGCGCCATGACCTGGGACGTCACGACGAAGGCTGACTGTTCGCGCAGTTTCCGCATGATTACGGGTGACTCATCGTGCGTGGTGAAAGTTCAGGTCAAAGGAGGGTTTGATCGGCGGTATGGGGTTGGATTCGGTGGTATTTGGAACCGAACGCATCCAAAGGACCTCGGCCGGCTCAGCCCCGACGAGTGCGAAGCCGCCTGGCACGCAGCCCGGACAGAGCTGACTGCCATCCCGGCAGCACCGACCCGATCCAGGTAACAACCACCTCGGATATCGGGGGAACCTCAGTGTTGCCTTCCCCACGTGGTGGTCGGTGGCGATCCGCTCGGCGAGCGCGGTCGGGCGCGGCAAGGCGGACACCGACGTGGCGCGGTTCGCCTTGCCCGTCGGAGCGGCTGTGGAATCCGCGCCTGCGGAGTCCAACCGGGAGCCATCGCTCGGCAGCCACGGTCGGTTACCACCTCCGCGCGGTGCTCGATTGGTGGGTTGGCCGGAGCGCCCGGGGGTAGCCGAGGTCACGTCAGTCGCGTCCCGGGTCCTGCGCACCGAGGCGTTCCACAGTGCGCGATCGGATGCGGAGGCCGCCCATGACCCCACCGGCAAGCCTGGCTGGAAGGCGAAGAAGGCAGGACGAGGTGCAGGGGCGGGGCCGGCGACTGGGTTGGCTGAGCTTCGCCCTGGGCGTGGTGCAGTTGGCGGCGCCGGGTGCGGTGCGCCGGCTCAGCGGGGTGGACGATTCCGCGCGGTCGCGGGCGGTGGTGCCGGTCGTCGGAGCGAGGGAGCTGGTCCACGCGGCCGGGCTCCTGACGAGCCGGCGGAAGGGCGCTTGGGCGTGGACCAGGGTCGTGGGCGACGCGATGGACCTGACCGCGCTGGGGGTGGCCCTCGCCCACCGCGGCGGGGGCCGCCGACGACGGCTGGTCGGGGTCACCGGCGCCGTCGCCGGGATCACGGCACTGGACCTGCTGACCGCCGTGCAGGCCACCCGGGAGGCACGCACCAGTTCCGCGCCGGCGGCGCGGGGCGCACGTACAGGAGGATCCGTGGAACTGACGGCAACGACAACCATCCGCAAACCGGCGTCGGAGGTCTACGCGTTCTGGCGCGACCTGGAGAACCTCCCGACGTTCATGGCGCACCTCGAACAGGTCCGCACCACCGGTGACCGGACGAGCCACTGGACGGCCAGTGCCCCGTTCGGGAAGGACGTCGAGTGGGACGCGGAGATCATCGACGAGACGCCCGGCGAGAAGATCGTGTGGCGGTCGATCGGGGAAACCGCCGTGCCGAACGCCGGCACGGTGCACTTCACGCCCGCCCCTGACGGTGTGAGCACCGAGGTGTTCGTCGTCCTGGTGTACGACATCCCGGGCGGCGCGGTCGGCAAGGCGGTCGCCAAGTACTTCGGCGAGGAGCCGCACCAGCAGCTCGACGACGACCTGCGCCGGTTCAAGCAGGTCGTGGAGACCGGTGAGGTGGTCCGCTCCGACGGCGCCCCGTGGGGCAAGAGGGCACGCGAGGAGTTCCCGCAACGCCCCGCGCAACCCCTGTCGGATTCCGAGCTCGCGAAGGGAGCGGACGCGTGAGGGCTACCACCTGGGCGGGCCGCAACAAGGTCGAGGTCCGCGACGTGCCGGACCCGAAGATCCTCAACAGCCGCGATGCGATCGTCCGGATCACCTCCACCGCGATCTGCGGCTCGGACCTGCACCTGGTCGACGGCTACGTGCCGACCATGCAGGACGGGGACGTCCTGGGGCACGAGTTCATGGGCGAGGTGGTCGAGGTCGGCTCAGGGGTCGATCCGGGCCGGCTGCGCGTCGGGGACCGGGTCGTGGTGCCGTTCCCGATCGCCTGCGGCGCGTGCGCCGCCTGCGCAGCCGAGCTGTACTCCTGCTGCGAGAACTCCAACCCCAACGCCGGGATCGCGGAGAAGATGTTCGGCCACCCGGTCGCCGGGATCTTCGGCTACTCCCACCTGACCGGGGGTTTTGCGGGCGGTCAGGCGCAGTACGCGCGGGTGCCGTTCGCCGACGTCGGCCCGCTGAAGATCGAGTCCGACCTGACCGACGAGCAGGTGCTGTTCCTGTCCGACATCCTGCCCACCGGCTACATGGGCGCCGAGATGTGCGACATCCAGCCCAGCGACGTGGTGGCCGTCTGGGGCGCCGGACCGGTCGGCCAGTTCGCCATGGACAGCGCCCGGCTCCTGGGCGCCGCGCAGGTCATCGCCATCGACAAGGAGCCCTACCGGCTGGAACTGGCGGAACGGGCGGGTCACACGCCGGTGAACTTCGAGGAGGTCGACGTGCGCTCCCGGCTGCTGGAGCTGACCGGTGGGCGCGGCCCGGACAAGTGCGTCGACGCCGTCGGCCTGGAGGCCACCCACGGCAGCGCGCACATCGCCGCCTACGACCGGATCAAGCAAGCCGTGCGGTCGGAGACCGAACGCCCGCACGCGTTGCGCCAGGCGATCATGTCGTGCCGCAGCGGCGGTGTGGTCTCGGTGATCGGCGTGTACGGCGGCCTGCTGGACAAGTTCCCCGCCGGTGCGTGGATGAACCGGTCGCTGACCCTGCGCACCGGGCAGTGCCACGTGCAGCGCTACATGAAGCCGCTGCTGGAGCACATCGAACGCGGGGACATCGACCCGACCCGGATCATCACCCACACCCTGCCGCTCGACGAGGCGGAACACGGCTTCGACATCTTCAAGAACAAGCAGGACAACTGCGAGAAGGTCGTCCTCAAACCCTGAGGGCGGCGCCGGTCCGCCGGGTCGGGTGGTGTGGCCCGTCCCGGGGAACCGGAGGCCCCGACGAGCGAGGGGATCACATGAGTGCGCCGCGCCAGGTGGCCGTCGGGGTGCTGGCCGACGGAGGCCTGCCCGAGCGGGTGATCACGACGATCGCAGACGAGCTGCCCGACCTCTTCTCCGCCAGGGTGAGCGGGCGGCGCGCGGTAACCGTTGGAGATGAACGAGTCCAGGTGCGCCGGCCCCTCCGGCGCAACCGCGAACGCCATCGCCGGGAACCGGTCGAACAGCGCGGGCAACGCGATCGTCGCCTCCAGCCGGGCCGGCGGCGCCCGGGCAGTAGTGCGCGCCGCAACCGAACGCGACGTGCGATTCGTCCGCCTGGGTGATGTCGAACTCGTCGGCGTCCGTGCCGTGTCGTGCCGGGTCACGGCCCAGCGGCGCGTACCCGGCGAGGATCGCGTCACCCCGCCGGATGACGACCCCGCCGACGTCGGTGTTCGCCCGTGGCGGGGTCTTCGAATATCTGCCGCAATCGAACAACCGGTACGGAATTTCTCGGGTATAACCATCTATTGTTCGGCCTGCGTCAGGCGTCGTGAGTTGCGGTCGGTCCGAAGACCGGTCAGCCAGTCGGTTCGGTCTCGGTAGCCGTTTTCGAGCTACTGGGGTTGGGTGAGTCGGCGGCTGGTGATGCGGATCATCGCCCAGCGCACCACGGCCTCGTGGTGGTGGCACAGTCGTTCGTGGTCCCGGACGCAGCGGCGGTGTCCGGTGACCCAGGCCAGAGTGCGTTCGACCACCCACCTTTTGGGCAGCACGGTGAAGTACGGCACTTGCGGACGTTGGACGATCTCCACCACCAGGCGGAGTGCCCTGCGTGCCCAGTCGATCAGGGATCGGTGTAGCCACCGTCGGCCCACACCGACGTGGCCCGTTCCCGGTGGTGTCGCGCAGTCGCCGCAGCAGGCTGCGGGCGGTGACCCGGTCCTGCGTCGAGGCCGGAGTGACCAACACGGCCAACAGCAGCCCCCATGGTGTCCACGACGATGTGCCGCTTGCGGCCGGCGACCTTTTTCCCGCCGCCCCACCCGCGCGTGGCCCGGCCCTCCGCCAGGCGGACGCGGTCGCGCAACGCATCCAGCAGCCGCTGCGACGCACCCACCTTCTCCCACGCGGCGAAACGCTTGTAGACCGTGGGCCACGGCGGGAAGTCCGCCGGCAGAGCCCGCCCTTGATCCCGTCGTCGACCACGTACAGGACCGCGTCCACGATCACCCGACGGCAGTGCTTCTCCCACCGCCCACCCCGACCGGCCAGACACGCCGGATCGGGCGACAACGGATCCAGCTCGACCCACTGGCCGTCGGTGACGTCGGTGGGATACCGGGCCGTCCGTCGGGTGGGCCGGTGGGAAGCGGACAGACGGCAACACTGGGAACCTGCGGTCGACCCGCCCGCGGGCATCGGGCACGACAACAACGGAACTCCTGGCAGAGCGGCGCTTCGACAACGTCCGATCTACCAGGAGTTCCTTGCGTCCGAACCAAAGCCCTCCACCAACCCAAGCTCGGAAACGGGCACTCAGGCGCTCTTACTCTGTCGCAGGGCTCGGCGGGCGACTGGCGCAACGGTTCCGGCAAGGGCGTCGAACGCCGGTTCGTGGCGTTGTGCGCACAGCTCACCCATCAGGGGTAGCACGTCCGGCAGGCCCGGTCGGGACCCGACATCGTCGCGCACCCGATCACGACACAGGGTCGGGTCGGTCCTGTCGAACCGAAGCGGACGAGCGGTCGGCACCGGCTGCGGCCGTGAACGCACCCTCGACAGCCGGGCTGACCCGACCGGCTTTCGCGCGGAGGACGAAGGCCGGTCGGGTCGTCGGATTGGGCGACGTGTCGGCGATCAGGTCAGGATCAGCGACAGGCCGTAGGCGGACAGGATCGGGTTGACCTCCTGGTAGTACGTGGTTCCACCGGTCGAGCAGTTGCCCGAGCCGCCCGAGGTCACGCCTTGGGCCTGGTTCGAGCTGAGCCACGAGCCGCCGGAGTCGCCGGGCTGGGCGCAGACGTTCGTGCGGGTCAGGTTGTAGACGACGCCCTGGGGGTAGTTCACGGTCTGGTTACGGGCCTGGATGTAGTTGCACCACATACCGGTGGTCGAGCCCGAACGGCACACGCCGGAGCCCACCGGGACCTGCGCGGAACCGCGCACGTAGTACCAATAGCCGTCGTAGCCCTCCATGTAGCCCCACAGGTTCACGCCCCCGACGGTCTGCACCCACGCGTAGTCGTAGTAGGGGAACGTGGAGCCGGCGAAGTAGCCGTAGAGCGCGCCGTACTGGTCGGTGGCCTGGGAGCCGGGGGTGCCGCAGTGGCCCGCGGTCACGAATCCGCCGTACACGGCGAAGCCGATGGAGCACCGGCCCGCGTTGTTGATCCAGTACGGCCAGCCGCCGACGACGTCGGCGTAGGGCACGGGGGAGTGGTCCTCCTGCACCACGCGCACGGCGGGGTGCAGGGCCTTGGCCTCGTCGACGAACGCGGTCACGGCGGCGTCGACCTTGTGCCGGTTGACGGTGACGACGACCGTGTTGGTCTGCACGTCGACGTACCAGCCGTTCACCCCGGCGGGCGCGGCCTTGCCGGACCGCCGGTCGAGGGCGGTCTTGGTGGCGTCGAGCTGGGCATAGGTGTGCGCGACGGGCACGACGGTCACGTCGAGACCGGTCTTGTCGGCAGCGGCGTCACCGGCTACCGCGACGGCGAGCTTGCCGGTCGCGGGGTCGAACCAGCTGCCCGCGTAGGCGGCGCCGTAGAGCTTGCGGGCGACGACCTCGGTGCCGCGGGCCCTTTCCTCTTGGGCCAGGCGTGTTCGCACGCCCTCGGCGGTGAGGCCGAAGTCGCGCTGCATCGCCTCGGTCATACCGAGGGAGACGCGCGGTGCGGAGGTGGAGGACGTGGTCGCCACACCGCTGGGTGCGGCGACCGCGGGCAGGGACGGAACGGCGAGACCGATCGCGAGGACGACCGCACCGGCTAATCGGACGATACGCGGAGAAGTCACTTGGGCAACCCTTTCAGGCGAGGGTGCAGGGAGGCGCCGATCGGTCGCCCGAGAGATGCGAGCGGAGCTCGGTAACCGATCGGCAACGCCGTTTATGAACCCGGCGGATCCGGAACGATACTTTTCGGCCCGGCACGCTCATACCGCCGAGTCGGTGGCGTTCGATGATTGTTTCTGCAGGTCAAAGGCAGGTGGAATCATCGGGTGCGCCAAGCGTGTCGCCGAAACAGGGGATGCGGTGTTCCGTAGTGACGCGACTCGACGTGTCGGGCAGCTTCGGGCTGAAGTGCCCCGTCCCCGAGCGGTTGTCGCCGGTCACCACGTCCTGTCTCATCCGGTGATCCGAGCCGTCACGAGGTGTGCTGAACGCATCACGCCGCCTTCACCTGACCCTGACCCGCTTCCCTTCGCGAGGGTGAAGGCGTACCGGATGCCTCGAGAGAAATGCTATTCGAGGTGACCGGGTATATCCGCATTTTTAGGGCCGACAGGCGATGTGGTGCTGGTTTGGGTGGGTGAGCGCTGCGGGGTCCGTGGTGATCGGGTGGTGTGCGCGAGCCAAGCGGGTGCGGCCTCCCGGCCGGCGCTAATGCGCCTTCCCGCGGTGGACGAAGGAACCGGTGTCCCACCTTTCGCACCGAACAAGGGAGTTCATCGGTGGCCACGTCTTCGCCCGGTCGGCACAGGGGCAGAGCCCTGCCGGCGATCGTCGCAGCACTGACGGTCGTACCGCTCGCGCTCGCCGTCACCTCCGCGCAACCGGCCTCTGCGGCACCGGGCGTCCCCCAGGCGCCGGTCGTGGTGTTCGCCGAGGACTTCGAGAACGCCCAAGGCGCCACGCCCGTCCTGCTCACCGACTACACCGGCGCGCCGCCGATCGCCCAGACCTACACCGCCGATCCGGCCTGGCTGACCGCCTGCAACGGGTGGCTGGCCTCGCCGCAGCAGCCGGCCGCGCCGCCGCCCGGCAGCGGGTGCAGCGCGGGCAACTGGCAGTCGGTCCGGACCATGGCCGGGATCCTGGGCCAGTGGTCGGGCGGCGACCCGGCCACCAACCACGCCGTCACCGCCTACACCGCCGGCAACCCCGGGGCGGGCAAGGTGCAGTTGCGCACCGAGCAGCCCATCCCGCTGCCCGAACCCGACCGGTTCCTGACCTTCTCCGTGGACGCGGCCGAGCAGAACTGCTTCGCCAACCACGCGCTGTTCGAGTTCTACCTGCTCGACGGCGCGACCGCGGTGCCCACCTTCACCACCCCGATCGAACCCTGCGCCAACCCCTCCACCGTCATCGGCGGCACCGCCGTGGGCACCTACACCAGCGACCGGCCCGTGCTGTTCGGCGGCTCCTCGGTCGGGGTGCAGCTGCTCAACGCCCAGGGCAGCGGCACCGGCAACGACGCCGCGTTCGACAACGTCCGCGTCCTGGACGTCACCCCGCAGCTGGACGTCGCCTACAGCCCGCCCCCGGTGCAGATGGGGCAGACGGCCACCCTGACCTTCACCGTCACCAACACCAGCGAGCTGGCGGTCAAGGACGGCTGGTCGTTCACCGCGAACCTGCCGACGGGACTGACCGCCACCGCCCAGCCCACCACGGACTGCACCGACGCCACCGCCTCCACCGCCGCCGGCGCGGTCACCGCCACCGGCGCGCTGGCCACCGGCCAGTCCTCGTGCACCGTCTCCGTCACGGTCACCGCCGCCCGCCCCGGCACCTACACCACCTGCGCCACCGACGTGACCGCGCGGGTCGGCCTCAACGCGCCGGGGTGCGCCTCGGTGCGGTTCATCGCGCCGGTGCTGGTGTTCGACGCCCACGCCCACGGTGGCAAGCTGACCGCTCCGCTGGTCGGCGTGGGCCCGCTCGCACCGTCGGACCTCACCTGCACCCCCCAACCGGGCCTCGACCAGGACCAGGCGCTCGGCGCCCCCCTGCCGGGGATCGGCTCGCTGGGCGTCATCGACACCGAGGCCCGCGGCACCGTCGGCGGTGACGGCCAGCGCACCGCCACCGCATGGGCCCGCACCGCGAAGGTCTCCCTGCTGGGTGGCCTCATCACCGCCGACGAGATCCACGCCACGGCCACCGCCGCGGAGGACCTCGACGGCGCGGTCACCACAGCCGGGCAGGTCGAACTGGTCAACCTGCGGATCAACGGCACCCCCGTGGTCGACCCCGCGGTCGACCTGACCATCACCATCCCGCTCGTGGCCACCATTGTGGTCAACGAACGACGGCCCCTGGCGGGTGGCGCGGGCATCGCCGTCAACGCCCTGCACGTCCGCCTGCTCAACGGCGTCGACCTCGTGATCAGCCACGCCCGCGTCACCCTGACCCACCCCGGCGACCCCTGCCCGGTCAGCTGACACCCCCGGGTGGTGCAGGTGCGTCCCTCACCTGCACCACCCCGGCAGTCGGGGAAACACGGTCGGACGGGCACGCCGCAGCCGTGTGCGGGCCTGGGGACTGTGGAACGAGTGGTTTGTCGCTGATTGCGTGATCAACGATCTGAGTTGGGAAGGGCGAGGAATGCTGAGTGTTGCTACTGGTTGAGCAGGATTCGCTTGCTTATCAGGGCGAAGCTTGCCCGTCCGTAGGTCTGCCGCTTGAGCATCTCGATCTTGTTGACGACTCCTTCGGTGGGACCGTTGCTGTGGGGCAGGGTCAGCCCTGCCAGCACCGCCTCGTTGTCCTCGCGCAGACGGTGGACGAAGCGGTGCAGGGCGGGCAGGTCGTCGCCCAGAACCGCGTCGATCCAGGCGTCGAGATCGTGCCCTCGGCGGCGGGTGGGGATCGTGGCGAACTCGCGGACCCGCTGGGCGAGCGTCGTCATCGGCGGACAGCTGGTGATCAGATCCTGGAGATGGCTGCGATCATGCTCGGGCAGGTTCTCCGGTTTGCTCGTCAGCCAGGTGACCCGGCGCCGTGGGGAGGGTGGGACGCGGTCGGGTTCGGCGCGGCCTTGTTTGAGGTAGCGGACCAGGAGGTTGGCGCTGCCGGGGTAGCCCAGGGCGTGGATCTCGGCGAGCAGGTGGGTGACCGGGACGTCGGGCTGTTGTGCCAGGCGGCGGCGTAGGTGGTCGCGGCAGGGGTCGACCATGCTGCGCCGGTAGGGCGGAGGCGCCGCAGCTGCTCGGCGGAGGGGATGCGGGCGTAGCGCTTGACCGTGTTGAGCGATATGCCGAGTCGTCGTGCGCATTCCAGCAGCCCGACTTCCTGGTCGAGCAGGCCGTGGACCGTGGTGTGCCGCTGCAGGGCCCGCTCCCCCTCGGCCTTGGTGCGCCTTGCCGGTCCGACGTACCAGCACGTGCTGTGGGCGGTCACGGTCCTCTCCGCCGCCGCGACCGGGTTGTTCCAGATGTGCCACCGGTCGCCGATCTGGACGGCGTCGGGGGCGCCTTGGCGGACGGCTTCGGCGTAGGTGGCCGAGCCGTCCCCGCAGACCATGGAGACGCCGGGATGCTCGCGCAGCCAGGCGGTCAGGGGCGCGGCCCTGCGGTTGGGCAGCACGTCGACCCGGCGGTGCGTGACCGCGTCGATCAGCACGGTCGCGTAGCGGCGACCACGCCGCAGGGCGAAGTCGTCGACCCCGAGCACTTCACCACCCCGATCGACGGATCGGGCAGGGCGTGTACCAACCGCAGCAGCGTGCCTCGACTGGTGGGCAGTCCGAGACCGGCGGCCAGACGTGCTCCGGTCCGGCCCGCCAACGCCAATCCGATGCGTTCCAACGCGGTGCGCGACAACAAGGTGCGCCGCGTGTACCCGATGGTCAGACCGTCGACCTGTTCAGCGAACGTCCCCACCGAGCAGCCCTGGTCGTCGCAGAAGAACCGGCGCACCCGTAATCGCAGCACCACCGGCCGACCGGCCACGGGCGCGTCGTCCGGCTTCCGGTCGTAGCGGCTGTGCACCCGACCCGACCGCGCACCGCAGGATGGACAAGGCGCGGACTTCACCTTCGTACATGCTCGGACCCGCACGCCCGAGGAGCTCCTCTCGACCCGCTCCACCTTCACACCGGCGAGGTGCGGCAGCAGAACGTCCAACCAGTCATGATCACACCCCGGCCATGATCACAGACTCGCCTGAGCTGCCATTGGACACCTAAACTCGTTGATCACGCAATCAGCGACAGAGCCGGCTCGTTCGACAGACCCCTTCGCCGAACGCTGCACACGCGACTGGGCACACACCGACTGCTTCGACGGCGACCACCGCAGTGGGGCCACGGCCCGGTCTGGACTCGGGTCAAGGTCCGCTATGGACCAACGACGCCCATAAATCCGGACGGGCGGGTTGCTCGTCGCGCAACTCCCTCACGACCGCGTTGAGGACGTACGCGGCCCTGCCCGCATCCGGGCTATCCGGCAGGCCCAGGTAGAACCGCTTGGCGGCGACCGCCGCGAAGGAGTCTCCCAGCGGCCACAAACCGGCGATCACGTGCTTGAACCCCGCCAGGTGGAACGCCGAGGAGAGGTGGATCGACTCGTCGGGCAGTTGCGGCCCGCTGTACGCGGTCGAGCAGGCCGACAGGTACGCCAGTTCCGCCGACTCCATCCGCAGGCGGCTGATGCGGGCGGCGGTGAGAGGGCGGTCGTGCAGGGCCAAGGCGCTGCGCGACGGGCTCCGCGCGTCCTGCACGGCATGGCAGGCGAAGTGGCACCAGGTGCTCCGCCCCAGGTGGGTCAGCACCGCTTCGGTGGTGGCGCGGTTGTCATCCAGCAGCGGCAGGTCCGGCCGGGCGGTGTGCAGGGCTTCGGACTCGGCGGTCGTTCCCGGCAGGTCCCCGAGCCCAGGGGTGTGCTCCAGCGCGACGACCAGTTGCCGCCGCTCTCCCGCGGTTGGACGGTTGCGGGCGTGGGCGAGTGCGCGCAGCGTCGGCACGTAGGAGGAGACGCAGTGGTCCAGCGCGCCCGGTCGGCCCGGGTGTCCGGCGGCGTGCAGGGGGAGGGAGCCGATGAGCCCCATCGGCAGCCACCAGAGCCTGGTCGGTCGATCCGGGTCCCGGCCGGGCACGGCGTTCAGCACCGGGGACACGACACCGTCCCACAGCCAGGCCAGGGTCTCGGTGAACACCTGCTGCCGGACCCGGATGGTATGCAGGGTCGGGCGACCGTGCACGACCTCCCGGAACTGCGCCGCGCGGTCGGCCGTCTCCCGCAGCCCCGGCAGTTCCACGACGACCGGCGGACCTGCGGGGTCACGATGACGGCGTCTCCGCGACGCCGGTCCGCGTTCACCAGCACGGCGACACCTCCCGCCACGGCCATGCGCAGGTCCTCGTACGCCGGGGGCAGCAGGAACCGGTGCAGGCCGGGTAGGGCGCGGATCTGCTCCAACAGGTGGTCGTATTCCCGCCACAGCCGCCGTCGAGGGTGATCGGCGCCCGACTCGCCGTCGTCTCCGGCCGCCGGTTCGAGCAGGACGCGCACCTGCTCGAACCGGTCCGCCAGCGCTGCGTCCACCGCGCGCAAGTCGGTGAGGTCGGAGCGGGAGTCGAGTTCGGCCGCCAGCATGACGCCCCGGCCCAACTCCGCCAGTTCCACCGCGCCGACTGCGTCGTCCACGGCCAGGTGCGACGCCACCGCCCCACCGACCAGGTCCAGCCCTTGGCCCAACAGGTATTCGCGGTCACTCCGGTCCGCCCTGGGCGCGGCCACGACCGGCAGCAGTGACACGGCCTCGTCCCACGACCCCACCGCCGTGCGCCAATCCTCCGCCAGCGCAGCCAGAGTGCCGACCGCCCGACCTGCGGCGACGCGGTTGACCGGGGACGCGGTGCGCGCGGTCGCCAGTGCGGAGGCGAGCCGTCGCACCCGGCCGGCATGTTCCGCGATCGCGTCGCCGTACCGCGCGGTATAGGCCCCGCACAGCGTCATGACCGTCATGGGCAGGCTGGTGTGACCGTCCGGGGTCGCCGCTATGGCCCGCTCGCCGAGTTCGACGGCCTTGCGCGCGTCTTCCTCGTCGTGGTTCGCCGTGTACCTGGTGATGTGCAAGCTGGCCAGGTTGGCGAGATCGAGTGCCCGTCGCGGGTGGTTCTCGGGCATCACCGACACGTTGATCTCGTCGGTGATGATGGCCTTGTCGAGATCGGTGGGATCGGCGGCATGCCGGTAGCGCGCTCGGTAGGCCGCGGCGAGGGCGGAGAGGGCGTGGGGCAATTTGATCGGGTCGTCGGCGACCGCGCCGGCCGCCTGCTCTCCGGCCTCCACCGCCCGGTCGGCGTCGGCCGGGTCTCGGGTCCGTTCGAAGCGCCTGCGGCGGGCGACCGCCAGGTTCGACAGGTACATCGGGTAGGCCAGGTCGGTGCCCGGCCCGCACGCGGCGGCCCGTTCACCGAGTTCGATCGCCCGGTCCAGGGCCGCGGCGTCGCCGTGTGCCTGGAACCTCGCCAGGTGGGCCCCGGCGGTGTTCGCCAGCGTTCCGACGAGGTCGTCGTCCCCGTCCGGGGTCGCCCGGACCGCCTGCTCACCCATTTCGACCGCGGTCTCCAGGTCGTCGGGGTCACCGGTGCCCCGGTGGCGTTCCAGGTGGGAGAGCGACAGGTTGGACAGGCGGACCGCGTATTCGGCGTGGCCCGGTACCGCCGCGGCGACCGCCTGGGCGCCCATTTCGACCGCGAGGTCGGCGTGGTGCGTTTCCTCGGTGCGGATGAACGCCCGGCGGTGCAGTTCGCCCAGGATGTTGAGTCGCCTGCCCAGCATCGGATCGCCCGGGGCTGTCATGCGCACGCTCTGCTCGGCCGTCTCCAACGCGCGTCGGAGGTCGTCGACCGCGTGCGTCATCTCGTAGCGGTGGTGGTACAGGCGTCGCATCTTGGACAGGAACATCGGGTAGTCTTGGTCGTCGGTCCGGGTGCGGGCCAGGACGATATCGCTGATCGTGATGGCGTGCCGCAGGTCTGTGGCGTCTCCGCGTCGCAAGAACCGCGTCTCGTACGCTTCGCTGAGGGTCGACCGGCCGATCGGGAGGAGCGGGTGTTCCTCGGGCAGGTGGACGAGGGCCGCGGTCATCAACGCGATGCCGACGTCGAGCACCACTGGGTCGATCTCCCCGGGATCCGCGCCCAGGAACTCCGCCGCCGTCATGAACTGCGCCTCGACGCGGCGCGACGGGCCGACGAGCGGCCGTAGAGGTGGTGGGACGTGGTCGTCGACCGCGATCGCGTAAGGGCGGAACAACGCGATCGACGCGGCGAGTTCTCGGTGGATCGCGCTGTCGGGCACGGAGGCGACACCGGCCTGGCGCCGTGCGCCCAGGGTTTGCAGGCGAGCGAGGTGGAACGCGCCGACGACGAGGTGCGCGGTGAACAGTCGGTCGGACTCCGCTGCCGTCGGGTGGTACCGGTCGGTGGGCTCGGCCGCGTGCAGCAGTGCCTGCGCGTCGGTCGACGCGGCTTCGGAGAGGAGGTCCGGCTGATGGCGATCGTCCTCGCTCAGCTCACGCACGCGCATGAGAAGGCGGTCGAACCCCATCCCGGGCCGGTCCGACGCACGTGTCACGACGTGCCGCCGTCCGGTACGAGCAGGTAGGCCGCCGCCTGGAAGTTCTTCACCACGACGTCGACCCGTCGGAAGTCGATCTCGGAAAACTCTTCGAAGCGGCTGATCAGCATGTGGTGCACGGTGTCGGACACGAGTACCGCGACCGGCACGTCCGGGTGCCGGCGCACGACCTCGCGGAGCGGGTCGCTGTCGACCAGCCGGCAGAAGTTCACGATCGCGTCGGCGGTGAACCCGAGTGGGCCCAGGCCGACGGTGCCGACGTCCATCGCCAAGCGCAGCCTGATCGGGTCCTCGTGCGCCGCGTTGTCCGCCGCCAGCCGCCGCGGCAGAGCCGTCAGGAGCGTGTCGAGCGCCTTCGGCAGGTCGGTGTCCGGTTCGAAGAAGGCGACCACGCCGTCCCCGGTGCCCTGGAAGTAGTCGCCGTTCAGGACGATGCCCGCGTCCTTCAGCACGCCGTCCACGACCTCACGAAGGCGCTCTTGGACCCGTTCGCGTTGGCGGATGGTCCGTTTGCCGTAGCCGACCACGTCGAGGGTGAAACCCAACCGCACGTTGATGGCCGCGGTGCGCACCGGTTCGACGTGGGGGAGGCGGATGGTGAACCCGTCGGCACGACCGCGGGGGTGCAGGCCCCAGGAGTCGGCGGGGCGCAGCGCGTAGTCCGCGACCGCCTCGCCGACCAGTTCCCGGCACCCTTGCGGTGTCACGACCGTCAGCCAGCCCACGTCCGAACCCGACCGGACCCCTTCGGTGCGCCGCCAGCGGACGCCCGGGCCGCCGACCTCCACGCACTCCAGCACCGGCGTGGTCGGAGGCACGGGCACTTGGTCGTGGAGCACTCGGCCTGACAGGTCGGATTCGTAGCGGATGAAGTCGAGGTCGTGCGTGACCGCATAGCGGGTGTGGGGCACTTCCGCAGTCACCGACCTCGGGAGCACGTCGAAGACCAGCACGCCGGGCGTGGTGAAGCGCAACCCGACCTCGGCCCACGTCGGCGGGGGCGCCTCCGGGTCGAGCAGGGTCGCGTAGTTCACCTTGACCAGGTAGGCGTCGTGCCCTGCCTGCGCGGCGGCCAACGGGTCGACGCGCATCCCGTGAAAGGTGACGCCGCCCAGACGGATGTCGGTGCTGTGGAACGACCTCAGCTCCTCGGCGAGCATGAGGTCGACGTGCGCGAGGGTCTGCACAGGCGCTCCAGGTGGTCAGTTGCCGACGTGGATGGACGCCGCCCACGTCATCGGGGCGGTGAGGTGCTCCGCGCGCACCAGGCGCACCGCGTGGTGCAGGGCGAGCGCGGTGTCCGGCAGGTGAGGGGCGATGCTCCCGCCGCGGGTCAGGAACCCGTGGACGGCCGCGCCGATCCGCGCGGCCGTCGAGTTGACCGGGGTGAGCGTGCCGATCACGTTGGCGCAGCCCGCCAGGTGGAACGCCGCCGTGATGTGCACCGCCTCGTCGGCCAGCCGGACCGCCGTCAGGGAGGTGTGGCACGCCGACAGCAGCGCCAGGCCCGTGCCGCCCAGGTCGAGGCGGGAGAGCAGCTCGACGGTCAACGCGGCGTCGGCGTGGTCGTGCAGCAGCAACCGCCCGGCACCCGGGTCGACCGGGTCGCCGACGGCGTGGCACGCGAAGTGCACGACCGAGCAGCGCGGCAGGGCGTCGAGCACCGCATCCCGGGTCGCCTCGGCCGAGACGAGCGTCCGGGCGCCGGGCAGCAGCGCGACGACCTCGTCCAGTTCGGCGACGGCGGAGGGCAGCGGGGGCGCGCCGGGCGTGTCCGGCATCGCCACGACGAGCGCGGGGCCGTTGGCGCCGGTCGCGCGGCGGCGACTGTGCGCAAGGCCGCGGATCGAGAACGTGTAGGACGACACCACCCGGTCCAGCACCGACCGCCCCTTCCCGTCGAGGTGGCGACCTGCCGCGTGCAGTGGCAGGTGGGTCAGCACGCCGACCGGGCACCACCACAGGCGCGGCCACTCGCCTTCCGGTGCGGCGCGCAAGCCGAGCTCGTTCAGGATCGGTTCGGTCACGTTGTCCCACAACCACTCCAGGACCTCGTGCGCGGCCCGGTGCGCGGCGGCGCGCGCGCCGTAGGTGGGCGCCGTGGTCATCTGGGCGACGTCGAACTTCTCCGCCTGCTCCGCGACGAGCCGGTGTGTCACCTCCGGTAGCGGGACGACCCGCACGGGCTGTCCTTTGCGGAGCACCAAGGCATCCGAGCGTGATGCCGTGGCGTAGACGTATACGACCGGCCCATGGTCGGCGTGTTCGGACAGCTCGGAGGCCGACTCGGGCATCAGGAAGCGGTCCAGGCCCGGCCTGCGGCGGATCTCGTCCAAGAGCGCCGACATCCGCTGCCGCAGGGTTTCACGGCGGTGCGGGGGCACGGCGAACGCAGCTTCCCCGGAAACAGGGTGCTCGGCGGCGTCCAGTTCGTCGCGCACGCGGTGGAACTCGCCGTGCAGCACGGGTTCCTGCCGCTCCAGGCGGCGCAGGTCGCCCAAGGTGTCGATCTTCTCCGCGTGCAGCAGCACCCGGGCCTGTTCGAGCAGTTCCACGGCCCGGTCGGGCCGTTCTGCCGTCACAGCCGTCGCGGCGGCGTCCGCGGCGAGCCCGGACGCCTGCCCCAACCCGAACTCCCGATCGGCCTGGAGCAGGCGGCGCGGGGCGAGGGAGGGCAGCACCGCTACCGCTTCCTCGTACGCGGCGACGGCGGCCGCCGGGTCTCCGGCAGCGAGTTCCACCTGTCCCAGCCCTCGTGCGGCTGCGACGCGTTCCGACGCGGTCGCGGCCGTCGACCTCAGCACGTGGGCGAAGGTCGTGCGGGCGTCGTCCAGCGCCCGACGCTCCGACAGGTGCTCGCCCAGGGCCAGCAGCGCGGCGCCGAGGGTGAGCAGCAGGGGCGGTTCCTGCGGCGAGGCCACCGACTCCTCGACCGCGTCCGCGGCGAGCAGGCAATGGGCGATGGCGGCGCGCAGGTCGTTCACGTCGCCGGTGCGCGGATACCTGTTCAGCAAGGCGTAGGCCGTGTTGGCCAGGGCGGACTTCGGGACCTTGCGCCCCGCGACCGCTGCGGTCGCCCGCTTGCCCACCTCGACCGCCTCGTCCACCAGAGCCAGGTCGTCGGTGTGCGCTGCGAGCGCCATCAACGGAATGATCAACTGCGTCCGGTCGTCCGATCCGGGAGCGGCCAGTGCCTCCCGACCCAGCTCGACTGCGGTGCGCAGCGCCTCCTCGTCACCGTCGCGCTCGAAGCGCAGGACGGTGACGGCCGCGGCGCCCAGCAGGATCGACGCGCGTTGGACGTGCCCGATCGGGACGGCGCCAGCAGCCTGCCGGGCCGCCGCGATCGCTTCGGCCAGGACCGACCGCTCACCGGTGCGTTCGTAGAGTGTCCGCAGCGTGCCGCCCAGTTCGGCCAGGACCAGTGCCCGGTCGGCAACGCCCGCATCCGTTCGCGCCACTGCGGTCGTCGCGGCGGCGGCCGATTCGACCAGCGCGCCGACATCGCCGGTGAGGTTGAACGACCCCCTCAGGACGGCGGCGAGGAGCGCCTCGGCGTGCGCCCGGTCCGGGTCGTCCTCGGAAAGGGAGTCGACCGCGCGCCGCGCCAGGGCGACAGCCTCCTCCAGCGCCTCTCGGTCACCCGCCCGCACCGCCACGGAGCTGCGGCGGAACGCGAGGTTGGCGAGCATGGCCGGTTTGTCGCCGTCATGATCCGGGGTGTTGTCGTAGGCGGTTTGGAACGCCCGGACGGCTTCGGACGCGGCCCTGTCGTCACCGGTCTCCTCGAACAGGTCCCACAGCGCGTTCGCCAGGCTCGCCCACGCCACACCGAGATCCGGCCCTGCGGCCACGGCGTCGCGCCCGACCGCGACCGCTTCGTGCAGCGCGTCCACGTCCCCGAACTGCATGTAGAGCGTGCGCAGCGACGCGCACAGGTTCGCCGAACGACCGGCGAGGTTCGGGGTGCCGGGGGGCGACGCGGCCAGGGCGCGGCGGCCCGTGTCGACGGCTTCCCGCAGGGTCGAGTGGTCCGAGGTGGCCTGGAACCACGCTTCCAGCATCGCGGCGAGGTTGGACAGGGCGAGCGGGTCATCCGGCGAGCGTTCGAGCGCACGGCGGGTCGCGGTGACCGCTCCGGCGAGCGCGTCCACGTCATCGGTGCGGCTGTGCAGCATGAACAGGGCCGCGCCCAGGTCGCACAGACGATCGGCTGGTGGGTTCACGATGTCGACCGCACGTCGGAACAGGTCGACTGCCTCGCGCAGTACGGCCAGTTCCCCTGTCCGCTGGTACCGGCGCGCGAGTTCGCGCGCCCTCCGGTGGAGGGCCGCGGAATCGCCGTTCGCCATTATTTGATTCTAACACCATTTCCAATGTAGATTTCAAATGGTGAAGTTCTCCGCATGATTACGGATTTTTCGAGATGAGCTTCCCCCTGATAATCCGAGATGGTTGTTACCTGGATCGGGTCGGTGATGCCGGGATGGCAGTCGGTTCGGCCTGGACTGTGTGCCAGGCGACTTCGTACTCGTCGGGGCTGAGCCAGCCGAGGTCCTTCTGGATGCGTTCTCGGCTTCGTCGCGGGTGCGCCAGGAGCGGCGGTAGACCAGCTCGATCTTGAGCGTGGAGAAGAGATGCGGAGAATGGTGGGGAGTTCGGCCAGGCGGGCGCGGTAGCCGGTGGCGAGGATCTTCCAGTTCTTCAGGTGGGCGATGGCGTGCTCGACTGCCCATCTGATGCGGCTGACGCTGGTGTTCCAGGTCTTGTCGGCGGGTGTGCGGCGTCTGTGGCCTGGGCGTTTGCGGCGGGGTCGGAGGGTGGGGGTGTCCTGGTGGCCCAGGTCGGCGATCACGGTGGTGTCGGTGAGCAGGTCGGCCAGGCCGGTGCGGGTGTAGGCGGTCTTGTCGTGGGCGCGGCCCTCGACCGGCTGGGAGACCGCGAGCAGGGCGCCGTCCAACGCGGCCAGGACCCTGCACCGTCACGCCGGCCCGGAGGTGTTCGCTGTTGTAGTTGGCCCTGCGGTGGTCCGCGTGGTCGCTGGTGGGGATCAGGGCGCCGTCGACCAGCACCACCCGTTCTCGCAACACGTCGGGCAGCGGTGGGGTGTGGGGGGCAGGTGACCTGGCCGATCAGGGGTGCGATGCGGCGGAACACGCGGGAGACGGTGGGCTGGGAGCCGCCGAACCAGTCCGCCGCGACGGTCTGGGCCAGGTTCTGGCGCAACAGCACCAGGGTGAGCAGCACCGACCGGTACAGGCCCAACGCCGGCGGTCGTCCTACCCGCCGACCGGCCGGTCCCAGGACCTGGTGGATCCGGGCGACCAGCTCCTGGATCCGGTCGTGGTCGAGCCCGGTCGTAGACTGGTAGCGCAACAGCCCCGCCTCGTGGTGGATCGTTTCTGTGAGAGGAAACCGACCCTGCCCAGACGGGGCTGTTGCGCTGTCACCCCAAGACCAACCTTCCGAATAACGCTCTAGAACTCGGCTCCGGCGAGCAGGCGGAGGTGTTCGTCGGTTGCCGCGGTGGCGGACAGGCCGGGTTGGGTCAGCGCGGCGTGGCACAGGGCGTGTGCGGTTCCTCGTCCCGACCCGCCGTCCGCGTGGTTGACACCGACACCGACAACCGGCCGGAGGCGAAGCTGATCAAACCGGGCTCACCCGGCTGACCACCCGTGACCGGGCGCGATCCGAAGGGGTTCTACAGTGGCGTTCGTGATCACCGAGGAGGAACGAGCCGCTCGCTCACAACGCGCCTGCGATGCCGCAGTCGCCGCCGTGACCGCGCTGGGGCTGGACGTGTCGGAGGCGAAGGTCCTGTACGACGTCTTCTCGGTGGTGGTGGACCTCGCACCGTCGCCGGTCGTCGCGCGCGTGCCGGTGGTGACCCCTCGCGGCATCACCTCGACGGGCTTTCAACGCACGGAGTTGGACGTGTCGAGTTGGATGGCGTCGCGCGGCGAGCCGACGGTCGTGCCCAGCCCGCTCGTCCCGGCGGAGCCCGTCGAGCGCGACGGTTTCGCAATGACCTTCTGGGAGAAGGTCGAGGGCGTGCTTCCCAGCGACTACGACGCGGTGAAGCGCATGCCCGCCGTCGCCCGCCTGCACTCGATCCTGGCCGAGTACCCGGGCGAGACCGGCTTCTTCCCGGGGATGCAGGGGTACGTCGACCTCGCCTTCGACGACCTGGAGGGCCGCGAGGACCTGTTGCCCGCCGCCGACCTGGCCCGCGCCCGCGCCGAGTGGGCCGTCCTCTCGCCCGTCGTCGCGTCACCCTCAGCTTTCGCGCAGGCGTTTCCCGGCGTTCCCGTCCAGGTGGTCCACGGCGACGCCCCGTTCTACAATCTGATCGAAACGGCCGACGCCGTGCTGTATTCCGACTACGAACACGTCGGCGTCGCCCCGGTCGAGTGGGATCTCGCGCACACCGGCGAGGAGGCGATCGCCTCCTACAACGCCACCGCGGTCGACCTGGGGTTGCGCACGGTCGACACCGACGTCCTGCGCGCCATGGAACGCCTGCGCGACCTGCAGATGGTCGCGGCCCTGGCGATGATCCCGCAGCTCCCGCTGCTGGCCGACGGCCTGTCGCCGACGCTCCAGACCTGGCGGGCCACCGATCCTTGGCAGGATGTAAACGGCTCCTCGCAGTGAAACCGACCGGTTGGAGCCTTCGCCTGTGACAAGACGACAGCACGTCCGCGGGCCGGTTCGCAGGTCATGGTGACGATCACGCCGATCGTGACCTGTTGAGGATGCCGCCCAGTCGTCGGCGGATGTCGAGGTACTCCCGCCCAACGTCGGAGCCCCTGCAACGACAACTCGAAGACGCACTCACGCACAACGCCCAGCTCGAAGCCGACAAGAAGGCCCGGTAAGGCCGCATCGACACCCTTCGCCGCTCGAAAAGTCGTCGCTGCTGGTCAAGTGACGTGTCTGTACTCGTTGACGAGGCGACCGAGGATGCGGGTGCTGCGCAGTCCGCGGGTGTCTCGCCGCTGTGACCGCCCGCGCTGAGCGTCTTGCCGCCGAGGCCCTGCCGGTGTGGGCGCAGCGGGCCACCGATCCGACCGCCGCCCACGTGCTGCGCTCGGCGCACCGGTTGTTCGCCCTGCATCGGGTCCAGGCGCACAGCGGCTCCTGCTCGTCTTGGGCGACCTTGATCCGGAGCAGGTCCGAGCGCTGTCCGACCTGGTGGAGCACACCATCGCCGGCATCGTCGTGCATGCCCGGACCATGGTCGACGCCTTCGACCGGCCGGAATGAAGCACACCCGGCGGATGCCGCGACATCGGCATCGGGGAGGAAGCACTGCCGAGGTCGCCGTCGTACACACCGTCGGCCTGCACTTCGCGCTGATGTGGCTGAGCGGTGGGTTCGTCGCTGCACCGCGATGGGCGTTCCGCTCTAACGTTGTTCGACGGTGAAGTGGCTTACCGTCGAGGTCGCTGCGCTGAGCCACACGTCCTCCGCCACGATGTCGCTCATCGTCACCTGTGGTGCCGGGAGAGGGGGAAGTGGCGTGCTCCCGTTCAAGGTGATCGGAACCTGACCGAAAAGCCTGCCCGACAACGACTCGGCCCTCAGGACCACTGTGCCGGAGAACGTCGAGCTGTCGATGCGGATCACCGCGCCGGACCCGGTGGTCAACACGACACCGGTCAGTTCCAGCGACTGCATCCGCAGTACGAGCTTGCCGCCGAGGTCGTGCTGGGCCATGTGCGCGACGGCTGTCCGCGCCTGTAGACGGCTGTGCGTCGTATCGTTCGACGAGTCCGAGGCCGATCACCACTGCGCCGAGGGCGGTGCCGTGCCCGGGAGTCGCCACAGTGCTGCGCCGGTCGTCACCAGGCCCACGGCGACGAGCACGGAGCCGATCCCGCCGACGCCTTGGACCAGGAGGTACCGGTAGCCGGCGATCGGGACCAGCAGGATCTCCAGTCCGGCCAACATGGCCAGACTGCATACCCTCCTGCTCGAGTCGCCGAGCACCGCGTACTCGTAGCGGGCCGGCCGCTCGATGATCTCCTTCAGCGCGTAGACCCGCCCTCGCCGGCCACGAACCCGCACCACGTGCCGCGAGATGCCCCGCTGAGGCACGGTGAGCAACTAGCCGGCCGGAACCGGTGAGCGGGTGGGCCGAGCCGATCCGACCAGCCGCTCAGGGCATCGGGTCGGCGCACGCCGACACCCCGGCGACCTACCCGACCGCGGGCGGCGCGGTGAACCGCAGCACCACCTGCGTCACCTGCTCCGGCCGGGTGTCGATCAGCTCGTAGGCCGAGGCTGCCTCCTCGACCGGCAGCACGTGCGACACCAGCGGTCGCAGCAGGAGGCGCCCGGCCACGGCCAGGTCGATGACGGTGGTGTTCAGCCGCCTGCGGTCCCAGCGGTGGGACAGGCCGGGCGCGACGCCGGAGATCTGCGAGCAGACCAGGTCGACCCGGTTGTGGTGGAACTCCTCGCCGAGCAGCAGGCCGCGCGCCTCACCCTGGTAGAAGCCGCCCGCGACGACGCGCGCGTTGTAGGCGACGGTGCGGACGGCCTCGTTGAGGGCCTGCGGGTTGCCGCTGACGTCGAGCGCGACGTCCGCGCCGCGCCCGCCGGTCAGCACCCGCACCTGCTCGGCGACGCCGCCCACCCGCGCGTCCAGCGTCTCGTCCGCGCCGAGCCGCCCGGCCAGCTCCAGGCGGTGCGGGATGGCGTCCACCGCGACGATCCGCGCGCCGTTGAGCCGGGCCAGCTGCGCCACGATCTGCCCCACCACGCCCAACCCGAACACCACGACCGTCTCGCCGACGTGGATGTCGGCGTCCAGCACGACGTTGAGGGCCACCGCGCCGATGTGGCTGAAGATGCCGAGGACCGGGTCGGCCCGTGGGTCGAGCACCCGGTCCGCCGCGTATGACTCCTCTACCACGGCCGTCGAGCGGTGCCCCCAGGTGCCCCAGACCACCTGACCCGGTTGGACGGCGGTGACGTCCTCGCCGACCTCGACCACCTCGCCGACCTCCTCGTACCCGACCACCGCCGGGTACCCGGCGGTCGGCTGCCCCGGCACGAACAGGCGCAGGTCGGGGTCCCACGTCTTGACGAAGTGGGCGTTGGTGCCGCGGTACTGGGTCATCTCGGTGCCCGCGGAGATCCCCGAGTACAGGGTGCGGAGGCGGACGCCGGTCGGCCCGGGCGGCGAGTCGGGCTCCTCGGCGAGCGAGACGGACCGGGGCGCGTCCAGCCGTACTACCGTTCCCATCGCTGCCCTCCTGGTTCGCTTGCGAGGACGTCCAGCAGGAGCGCGGCCGTCCAGCTGAAGTGGTCGGCGCCCAGGCCGTCCCCGGTCACCGGGTCGAAGTACTCCCGGAACCCGGCGCCGGCGACCAGGCCGGCCATGTCGGACGCCAACCGCTGAGCGTGCCCGGTCTCGCCCTGCCGCCGCAGCGCCGTCCACAGCAGCCAGTTGGTGTTCATCCAGGTCGGCCCGCGCCAGTACCGGTGGCGGTCGACGTCGGGCGCGGTGAGGTCGTAGCTGGGCACGCCGCGCACGTCCGACGAACCCAGGCCGAACGCGGGGCCGGTGAGCGTCGCCAGCAGCGCCTCCCGCCGCCCGGCGGGCAGGTCCGGCAGCAGCAGCGGCACCAGACCGGCCACCGTGCGCCTGGGCACGGCACGGCCGGTGCGCGCGTCGAGCGCCACGTAGCAGCCCAGCGCCGGGTCGAATAGCCGTGTGTGGATGTGGTGCGCCAGCTCCCCGGCCCGCTCGACGTGCCTGCCGGGGTCCGCGCCGGCGCGTCGGGCCAGGTCCGCCAGCGCGCGCTCGGACCAGGCCAGCACGGCGCAGAACAGCGGGTCGACCACGCAGAACGGCAGGCCGGTCAGGTCGTCGTCGGCGTAGCCGCGGTCGCGGTAGGCGGCGACGATGCCCATGTAGCGGGCGTAGTCCTGGTCGGTGGGCCGGTGCCCGGCGTCGGCGTGCCGCAGGTCGCGCCGCAGGCCGGTGATGTCGTCGGCTGACTCGGGATCGGCCGCGCGCAGAGGCTCGTCCCACGACGGGCTGTTGTCCAGCCCCGACTCCCACGGGTGCACGATGCCCACCAGGCCGGAGGCGACGCGCCGCCGTTCGAACAGGTAGTCGTGGAACCGGGCGAGCGCGGGGTAGAGGCGTCGGACCGCCGCGTCGGTCGCGTCGCCGGGGTGGCGTTCGGCGACGGCGAGCACGGCGGCGGCGTGCACCGGCGGCTGCACCAGGCCAGTGGTCGACACGCCCGCCGCCGGTCCGGCGGGCGGCAGCGGTCGCCAGAACCCCGGACCGGGGAAGTAGGCGTCCTCGGGGACGGTCGGGTTGAAGACGATCTGCGGCACCCGCCCGTCACGCCACTGCGCGCCGTGCAACGCGATCAGCTCGGCGAACGCCCGCCGCGGGCTGAGGTGGGCTTGGCCGATGGCGATGAACGCCGAGTCCCAGCTCCACTGGTGCGGGTACAGCGTGCCGGTCGGCACGGTGGCCGAGCCGCGCCAATTGCGCAGCAGCGTCGCGGCGGCCCGCCGCCGCAGGTCGACTTCGTCGGGCGCGGAAGTCGTCCCGGTGCTCACCGCCCTCACCCGCCGGCCTGCCGGAGCAAGCTCACCGCGGCCGGCAGCACGGACTCCGCCGGACCGGACAGGTCGCACGCCAGGGACACCCAGCCCCGGTGGCCCGCGGCGTCGAGCGCCGCGAACGCCGCCCACCAGTCGACGTGGCCCGCACCCGGTTCCAGCCCGGTGGAGTCGGCCAGTTCGACGTGCCCCAACCACGGCCCGGCGGCCAGCAGCGCACCGGGCGGGTCGACCTCCTCGACGTTCATGTGGAAGGTGTGCGCGGCCACCCGCAACGACGGCAGCCCGATCACCCGGCACAGCTCCACCGCCTGGTCGAGGGTGTTGACCGGGCGGCCCTCGTAGCGGTTGACCGGCTGCACGCACAGCGACACGCCCTCGCCCTCGGCCCGTTCGGCGAGCCGGCGCAGGTCGTCCAGCGGCACCCGGTAGTCCTCGACGGACGGCGCCGCCGCGTGCCCGTCGGTCACCGGCAGCACCACGACCCGACCGCCCAGCGCCGCGATCACGCCCATCCGCTCGGACACCTGCCCGATGATGTCCACCCGCCGGTCCACGTCGCCGACGAGTGGCAGCACGTCCAGGCACACCGAGGGCACGACGACACCGCGGCCAACGGCCCGGTCGAGGTCGCCGAGGCGGGCGCCGAACGCCTCGCCGCCCGGCGCGCGCAGCTCGATGCCGTCGAAACCCGCCAGCCGCGCGAACTCCCACTTCTCCTGCACCGAGGCGCCCGGCAGGAGGTGCTCCTGGCAGGCGATCTTCCACTGCGGCATGTCGGCCATTAATCCCGTCATCGGGCAGAACGGCAATGCGGCATACCGATCCCGGCCCGCCCCTGTTCGGCAAACGCCTGCGCACCACCCGAACCGGGCCCGAAGCGGTCTCCGGGTTGGCGCTTGTCACGGGACGAACACGGGTGTTCAGTGGCGCCCACTGACGCCAAGGACATGGCCCGTGCCAGGTCGCGGACCACCGGAAGGGAGCAACCATGACCGGACGAGGACTCCGCGTGCTCGCCGCCGCGGTGCCCGTCGCCCTCGTGCTGGCGGCCTGCGGGAGCGACGAGTCCGGCGGCTCGGCGGACGGCCCGCTCGTCTTCTGGACGATCGAGGACACCGCCGACCGCGTGCAGGCCCAGGAGCGCCTGCTGGCCCGCTTCACCGAGAAGACCGGGGTGCAGGCCAAGCTCGTCGCGGTCGCCGAGAACCAGCTCACCACCGTGCTCACGTCGGCCGCCGCGTCCGGCGAGCTGCCCGACGTCATCGGGTCGATCTCGCTGCCGATCATGAGCCGGCTGCGCACCGACGACCTGCTGGACACCGAGGCGGCCAAGCAGGTCGTCGACAGCCTGGGCGTCGGGACGTTCGCGGAGCAGTCGCTGGACCTGACCCGCGAGGGCGACACGCAGCTCGTGGTGCCCAGCGACGGCTGGGCCCAGTTGCTGTTCTACCGCAAGGACCTCTTCGCGCAGGCCGGGCTCCAGCCACCCACCACGTTCGACGCCATCCGGGCCGCCGCCGAACGGCTCGACCAGGGCGACGTCGCGGGCATCACCGCCAGCACCACGCCCGCCGACGTGTTCACCCACCAGACGTTCGAGCACCTCGCCCTGGCCAACGACTGCCGGCTCGTCGGCGACGACGGGACGGTGGCCCTGGACAGCCCGCAGTGCGTGAACGCGTTCCGCTTCTACACCGACCTGATCGGCGAGCACTCCGTGGCGGGCAACCAGGACGTCGACACCACACGTGCGACGTACTTCGCGGGCAAGTCGGCCATGGTGATCTGGTCGTCCTACCTGCTCGACGAGCTGGCGGGCCTGCGCGACGACGCCCTGCCCACCTGCCCGGAGTGCCAGGGCGACACCGCGTTCCTGGCCAGTAACACCGGCGTGGTCGCCGGGCTGCGCGGACCCGACGGCGGCGAGCCGACCACGTTCGGCGAGACCGCGTCGTTCGCCGTGCTCAAGGACGCCGCCACGGACGACGCCAAGCGGCTGGTCGAGTTCCTGATGACCGACGGCTACCGGGACTGGCTGGCCGTCGCGCCGGAGGGCAAGGTCCCGGTCCGCGCGGGCACCGCGCAGAACCCGCAGGAGTACGCCGAGGCGTGGCGCGGGCTCGACGTCGGCGTGGACACCAAGGCCCCGCTGTCCCGGTTCTACGACGCGGAGACGCTGAAGGTGGTGCAGGACAGCCCGAAGACGTTCCGGCGCTGGGGCTTCAACCAGGGCAAGGCCGAACTCGCGGGCGCCGTCGCCGGGCAGCTCGTCGTGCCCAAGGCGCTGGCCGAGGTCGTCAACGGCTCCGGTGACGCGGCGACCGCGGCGGGCAAGGCGACCGAGCAGGCCGCGGCCATCGCCCGAGAACTCGGCGAGTAGGCCCGTCGTGGCAGCGGGAACCCGCGTCGCACCGGCGCGACGCGGGCGCACGGTCAAGCAGCAGGACGCCCGCACGGGTCTGCTGCTCCTCACCCCGACCCTGGTGATCGTGTTCGCGGTCGTGCTCGTGCCGCTGGCGTGGTCGGTGCTCATCGCGTTCCAGCGGGTCCGGCTGATCGACGTCGGCCGGACCGGGCTGTTCACGAGGCTCACGCCGGACAACTTCGCGCGGGTGTTCGCCTCCGACGTGCTGTGGGAGAGCCTGCGCACCACGGTCGCCTACACCGCGGGCTCGACGGTCCTGGCGGTCTCGCTGGGACTGGTCGCGGCGCTCGCGCTGCGCAAGCCGTTCCGCGGCCGGTCGTTCGTGCGCGCGGCGATGCTCATCCCGTACGTCGCGCCGGTCGTCGCGGTCACGTTCGTCTGGCGGGTGCTGCTCAACCCGGAGTTCGGCATCGTCAACAGCTGGGGCAGGGAGCTGTTCGGGTGGGACGACCCGATCGCGTTCCTCTCCCAGGCGCGCGCCGAGGTCCCGCTGTTCGGCCTCGACGTCCCGGTGCCGACCGCGCTGCTGACCGTCATCGCGTTCGAGGGCTGGCGGTACTTCCCGTTCGCGTTCCTGTTCCTGCTCGCCCGCTTGTCGGCGCTGCCCGCCGACCTGGAGGAGGCCGCCACCGTCGACGGGGCGACGCCGTCGCAGCGGTTCCGGCACATCGTGCTGCCGCAGCTGATGCCGGTGATCGCCGTGCTGGTCGTGCTGCGCAGCATCTGGACGTTCAACGAGTTCGACGACATCTTCCTGCTCACCGGCGGCGCGGCGGGCACCCAAGTGGTGAGCGTGCGCGTCTACGAACTGCTCACCGTGCAGCGCAACGTCGGCGCCGCCGCCGCCCAGTCCGTGCTGCTCGCCGTCGTGCTGGCGGTGCTGCTCGGCGCGTACCTGTGGTTGCTGCGGCGTCGGGAAGGAGCCAGGCCGTGAGCCGGACCGCACCGCCCCGGCCGTGGACGCGCGACCGCGTCGAGCGCGCCGTGTTCGGCGTCCTGCGGCCGGTGGTGATCGTGTTCTTCCTGATCGCCACCCTGCTGCCGTTCTACTACATGCTCGTGCTGTCGGTGCGGCCGATCGAGGACCTGCTGCGGCGGCCCGACTCGCTGCTGGTCGACCTCTCCGAGCTGACCCTGTCCACCTACGCCACCGTGCTGCGGCCGGTGCGCGAGGGCGGCCAGGGATTCCTCAGCCTGCTGGGCAACAGCGCCGTCGTGGCGTCCGCGTCGGTGCTCGTGGCACTGGTGATCGCCATCCCCGGCGCGTACGCGGTGAGCAGGCTGGAGTTCTTCGGCAGGCGGCAGGTCAGCTCGCTGTTCCTGGTGGTGTACCTGTTCCCGGCGATCGTGCTGGCGATCCCGCTGTTCGTGCTGCTGACCCGGATGCAGCTGCGCGGCTCGTTGGCGGGCCTGGTGCTGGTCTACATCGCGCAGACCGTGCCGGTCGCGATCTACATGCTCAAGAACTACTTCGAGACGATCCCGGAGAGCGTGGAGGAGGCCGGTCTGGTCGACGGGTTGACCCGGGTCGGCGTCATCCGCCGGATCAGCCTGCCGCTGGCCATGCCGTCGGTCATCGCGACCGGGATCTTCGTGTTCATGATCGCCTGGAACGAGTTCCTGTTCGCCCTGCTGTTCCTGGTCGAGCGACGGGACCGGTGGACGGTCTCGCTCGGCCTGGCGCAGCTCTCCGGCAGCATCGAGGTGCCCACCACGGTCCTGATGGCCGGGTCCGTCGTCATCACGCTGCCCGTCGTGCTGCTGTTCTTCCTGACCGAACGGCTACTCTCGCAAGGGCTGACCAGCGGCGCGGAGAAGGGCTGACCCGCCGGTGGCAGCCGAGCCGACGCCCGTGGCGAGGAGGGGACACCCGGTGGCGCGCAGCGGTTTCACGGCGTCGCAGGGCGAGATCCTGGTGCTCGTCCGGTCCGGGCGGGTGAAGACCCGGCGCGACCTCCAGGAGCTGACCGGGCTGTCCCGCTCGACGGTGTCGCTGCGGGTCGACCAGCTCATCTCGGCGGGTTACCTGCGGGCGGTCGAGCGGCGGCGCGGCGCCGCGGGCAGACCCGCCGAGCTGCTGTCGTTCGAGGAGGGCGACAAGCTGGTGCTGGCCGCCGACCTCGGCGCGACGCACGCCCGCTTCGCGTTGACCGACGCGGGCGGCCGGATGATCGCCGAACGCACCGAGGACCTGCTCATCGGGCAGGACCCGGACGTCGTGCTGAAGATCGTCATCAGGCGGTTCCGGGAACTGCTCAAGGGCGCGGGCCTGGACCGGGCGCGGCTCGCCGGGATCGGCGTCGGCCTGCCCGGCCCGGTCGACTTCCGGACCGGGCGCCCCGTGCAGCCACCCATCATGCCGGGCTGGCACGGCATCCCGGTGGCCAGGACGCTCGCCGACGCGCTGGGCTGCCCGGCGTTCGTGGACAACGACGCCAACGTGCTGGGCCTGGGCGAGGTCCGCGAGCGCTACCCCGACGTCGACAACCTGCTGTTCGTGAAGGTCGGCACCGGCATCGGGGCCGGCGTGATCCTCGGCGGACGGCCCGAACGCGGCGCCACCGGCCAGGGCGGCGACATCGGCCACATCCGGATCGCCCGCCCGATGGACGGCGCGCGGTGCCGGTGCGGCGCCACGGGCTGCCTGGCCGCGCACGCGAGCGGGGCGGCGCTGGCCCGCCAGCTCACCGAGCGCGGCATCCGGGCCGGGACCAGCCGTGACGTCGTCCGGCTCGTCGAGGAGGGCGACCCGGACGCGATCACCCTCGTCCAGGACGCGGGCCGGCTGCTGGGCGAGGTGCTGGCGACCGCCGTCGCGCTGCTCAACCCGACCGTCGTGGTGATCGGCGGCGACCTCGCGCTCACCCGCGAGCACCTGCTGGTCGGCGTCCGCGAGCGCCTGTACGAGCGCACCGTGCCGGGGCTGACCAGCAGCCTGGCCGTGGTGGAGAGCCGGCTCGGGGACCAGGCGGGCGTGCACGGGGCCCGGCACATGGTGATCGACCAGGTCTTCTCGGCCGAGGCGGTGGACGCCCGGCTCCCGCACGAACCCGCGCGGGCCGCGCTCACGACCTGACCCCCGGACGACACGACACCGAGACCGGGCGACCTCGAAGGAGCGCGATGCCTGCCGATCCCGCCGCACCCGATCCCGTCGAATTCGATCCCGCCGAATCCGGTTCTGCGGCACCGGTTCCCGCCGGATCCGACCCCCCGATCACGCGGACGACCTGCGCCGGACGCCCCGCCTGGCTGCTGCGGACCGCGCGGAACGCGATGCTGCTGTCCGTCGCGGACGGCGGGTCGCTGCGCCTGGACCACTGGGGCGGCGACGGCGGCGGTCTCGGTGGCGACTCCTACCTGCCGCACACCCCGTGGAACCGGCCGTCGCAGGCCCACTTCCTGGACGGCGTCCCGCTGGCCTACTCCGCCCACGGCGACCCCGCCTTCAAGGAACCGGCCCTGGTCGTCGCGCGCGAGGACGGCTCGTCGGTCACCCGCCTCACCTGGCGGGAGGACCGGGTCGGGACCGACGCGGGCGCGCCCGTCCTGTTCCTGGTCTTCGAGGACACCGCCACGGGCCTCGTGGTCGAGCACCGGTTCACCGTCCACGCCGAGCACGGCGTCGTCGTCCGCGACGTGCGCGTGGAGAACCGGGGGCTCGCGCCGCTGCGCGTGGAGCGGATCGCGAGCGCGGTCCTCGGCTTGCCGCCGGCGCACTACGAGTCGTGGACGCTGCACGGCAGGTGGGGCGACGAGTACCAGCTGATCCGACGCCCGTTGGCGGCGGGCAAGCTGGTGCTGGAGAGCAGGCGTGGGTTCACCAGCCACGAGGCCAACCCCTGGTTCGCCGTCACGCGGGCGGGGGAGGAGGGACCGGTCTGGTTCGGCGCGCTCGCGTGGAGCGGGAACTGGGTGATCAGCCTGGAGACCGAGCGCAACGACGCGCTGCACGTCGTCGCGGGCATCCACCCGTTCGACTCGGCCTGGCACCTCGAACCCGGCGAGGACTTCCGCACCCCGGCGCTGGTGTGCGGCTACGCCGACGACGGCCTCGACGGGGCGGCCCGCCTCATGCACCGCTACCAGCGCGACCACGTGCTGCCCGCCCGGCACCGCGACTCGCCGCCACCGGTGCACTACAACACCTGGCTGGCCACCTCCTTCGACGTCGAGGTGGGGCACCAGATCGCACTCGCCAGGCAGGCCGCCGACCTCGGCGTCGAGTTGTTCGTGGTGGACGACGGCTGGTTCGGCGCGCGCACCGACGACCACGCCGGGCTCGGCGACTGGGTGGTGGACCGGACCAAGTTCCCCGATGGCCTGGGACAGCTCGTCGACGAGGTCACCCGGCTCGGCATGGGGTTCGGCATCTGGCTGGAACCGGAGATGGTCAACCCGGACAGCGACCTGTACCGCGCGCACCCGGACTGGGTGCTGCACCTGCCCGACCGCGAGCCCACGATGTCGCGCGACCAGCTGGTGCTCAACTTCGCCAGGAAAGAGGTGCGCGAGGGTGTCCTGGCCCAGCTGCGCGCGCTGCTGACCGACCACCGGATCGACTTCGTCAAGTGGGACCACAACCGCCCGTACACCGAGGTCGGCTGGCCCGGGGCGCGGCCGGAGCGGCGGCGCGAGGTGTGGGTGCGCCACGTCCGGGGCGTCTACGAGGTCATCGGCCGGCTGCGCGCCGAGTTCCCCGACCTGATGATCGAGACGTGCGCGGGCGGTGGCGGCCGGGTGGACCTGGGCATCCTGGGCCTGGCCGACATGGCGCAGGTCAGCGACAACACCGACCCGGCCGACCGGCTGCGGGTGCAGCACGGGTTCAGCCGCGCCTACGCGCCCAGGGCGATGGTCGGCTGGGTGGCCGACACCCCGGAACCCACCACCGGCCGTACCACCCCGCTGGAGTTCCGCTTCCGCGTGGCCATGCAGGGCGTGCTGGGCATCTCCGGCGACATCCTGCGGTGGGGCGAGGACGACCGGGCGCGGGCCCGCGAGCTGATCGCCGAGTACAAGCGGCTGCGCCCCCTCGTCCAGGACGGTGACCAGCACTGGCTCGTCCCGCCCAGCGACACCGAGCCGTGCGCCGTGCAGTACGTGTCGCGCGACCGTGGCGAGGTGGTCGTGTTCCTCTACCAGGTGCGTGGTGTCGCGGGCGAAGGCCAACGCAGGATCGGGTTGCGCGGCCTGGACCCCGCCCGCCGCTACCGGCGCGAGGCGGACGGGCTGGTCACCACCGGAGCCGCGCTGATGGCCGCCGGCCTGCCCGCCGCGTTCCCGCCGCCGCCGGCGCCCGGGCACACCGAGGACTGGCGCAGCCGGGTCGAGTTCTGGCGCGCGATCGACGAGGAGGCGACCCGATGAAGGTGGCGTTGATCGGCACCGGCTACATCGCCGGGCGGCACGCGGCGGCGTTGACCGGCCTGGGCGCGGAGGTCGTCGGTCACGTCGGCCGCACCGACGTCGAGCGGGCCGCCGCGCGCTGGGGCGGCCGGGCCTACCGGGACACCGCCGGGCTGCTGTCCGCCGAGGAGGTGGACGCGGCCTGGATCTGCGTGCCGCCCGATGCCCACGGCGACATCGAACTCGCGCTCATCGAGCACGGCGTGCCGTTCTACGTCGAGAAGCCGATAGGCCGCGACCTCGACGTGCCGCGCCGCATCGCCGCCGCGCTCGCCGACGGCGGGCCGATCGCCTGCGTCGGCTACTACTGGCGCGGCATGGACGTCGTACCCGGGTTGCGGCGGATGCTCGTCGAGACTCCGCCGCACCTGGTGCGCGCCGCCTGGCACGGCCTCGTCCCGCCCGTGCCGTGGTGGCGGGTCGAGGCGCGCAGCGGCGGACAGGTCGTCGAGCAGGCGACCCACCTGTTCGACCTGGCCCGCTCCCTGCTCGGCGAGGCCGAGGTGCTGCACGCGGTCGCACGGCACTCCCCGGTGCCCGACCACCCGGACCTGGACGTGGCCACCGTCAACGCGGCCACCCTCGAATTCGCCTCCGGCCCGCTGGGCGTCTTCACCTCGACCTCCGTCCTGCACGCCACGGTGGACGCCGGCATCGAGTTCCACTGCGAGGGCCGCAAGCTGACCCTGACCACCAAGTCGCTGCGCCGCGAGGACGCCGGGGGCACGCACGAAACCCCGGTCGGTCGCGACCCGCTCGTCACAGCCGACGAGCGCTTCCTGACCGCCGTGCGCGAGCGGGACCCGAGCCACCTGGTGTGCGACTACGCCGACGCCCTGCGCACCCAGGAACTGTGCTGCCGGGTCCGCGACCTGGCGAGTCGAGCGGACGTCACATCACGTGGAATGCCGCAGTGACGCGTGGAAAGGGGTGACAGCGGGTCGAGCCGCGCCGATCCCCGCCGTGTGAACGGCCGTCCCGACCGTGAGAGGAAGGCGACACCATCGCCGCTCCGCGATGTGCGACGTCGTCATGCGGCTGTTCACCGAAGCAGGTCTGACACCGCGGATCCGCCACGAGGTCGGCGAGACCTCCACCCTGGTAACCCTCGTCGCCGGCGGGCTCGGCCTCGCCGTCGTGCCTCAACCGGTCAGCGCACCACCCCTCGACGGCGTCACCTGTCTCCCACTCGTCCGACCAGTCACCACGATCACGCTGGCCATCGCCCACCGCGCCCACCGCGCCGAACCACACATGCAACGCACCCTCACCGCCATCAGCGACCTCGTGCGCATGTCCAACCGAGCCATCGACGACGGGACCCGCGCCTGACAGCGCTCGTCAACGCCCGCGGCCTCCCGCTCTCCATTGTGCACAAGAACTTCGACTCGCAAGCAGCAGCGAGTTGCTCTAGTACTCCAGCCGCACTTCGTGATCATGTTCTGGTAGCTTGTCGATCTTGTGTTGGTTGATGAGGACATCCAGGCTTGGGTGAGCGGCTTGGACGAGTTGTTCGGGCGGGTGGCAGGACGGTTTCTGCGGGCGGAGCCGCGGCGTCGGGCTCGGGCGTATGTTCGAGGTCTGTTGGCTCCGATCGCGGGCAAGAACGGCTGGACGTTGGCCGAAGTGGCTGGTGAGACGACGCCGGACGGGATGCAGCGGTTGCTCAACGCCGCGACATGGGACGTCGACGGGGTCCGCGACGACGCCCGCGACTATGCCGTGGAGCACCTGGCCGACGGCGATGGCGTGCTGGTGGTGGACGAGACCGGGTTCCTGAAGAAGGGCGACAAGTCGGCCGGGGTGCAGCGGCAGTACTCCGGTACCGCCGGTCGGATCGAGAACTGCCAACTGGGCGTGTTTCTCGCTTACACCACGGGCAAAGGTCGCACGCTGATCGACCGGGAGCTGTACCTGCCCAAGTCCTGGGTCGCCGACCGGGAGCGGTGTCGGGAGGCGGCGGTGCCCGACACCGTGGAGTTCGCGACCAAGCCCGTGCTCGCCCGCGCGATGCTGGCCCGGGCGTTGGACGCCGGTGTGCCGGCCCGTTGGGTGACCGCGGACGAGGCATATGGCGGCGACTCGAAATTCCGGGCCTGGCTTGAAGATCGACGTATCGCCTATGTGGTAGCCGTGCCGAGCAGTCAGACCATTCCCGCCACCGCGGGCGCCACACGCGCCGACCATCTGACCGCCGACGCCCCGGAAGCGGCATGGAAGCGCCGCAGTTGCGGCCAGGGTGCGAAAGGGCCACGTCTGTTCGACTGGGCGGTGGCCTCATTACCCGTCTACGACGACACCACACCTGCCGGGTGGCGACGATGGCTGCTGATCCGCCGCTCCCTGACCGCGAACCGTCGTGGTGAGCACGAACTGGCCTATTACTTGTGTTGCGCCCCAATGGGAACCACCGACGACGACCTGATCCGGGTGGCCGGAGCCCGCTGGGCTGTCGAGGATTGTTTCCAGACCGCCAAAACCGAGGTCGGCCTGGACCAGTACCAGGTCCGCCGTTACGACGCCTGGTACCGCCACATCACCCTCGCGATGCTCGCCCACACCTACCTCGCCGTTACCGCCGCCATCGCCCCAAAAGCCCTGGCAGCGGCCTCATCCCGGTCACCCTCGGCGAGGTCAGGCGTCTCCTGGCACACCTGATCACCACCATCCCCGAGCGTGCCACCACCTGGGCCTGGTCCCACTGGCGCAGGCGCCACCAACACCGCGCCAAACAAGCCCACTACCAGCGAAGACATGCCATATACAACGAAGTGCGGCTGGAGTACTAGGCGCACCAACCGATCTCGCCCGCCTTAGCGCCTGGCCGGGGAGCCGTCGGTCCGCCAGACTCGGTCGATCCAGCCTGCGCCTTCCTCAGGAAGAGACGCTCTTCGCTCGTCATCCCAGAACCGCGGGACCTGACACATCTGCCAGGCACGGGCGGGTCAGAGATCGCCGCCAACCCGGGTCGCTGGGTGAAGCTGACTGAGAAGTCCGCGCAGGCGGTGAAGAAGTACCGGCTGATGAAGGGGTCAAGCCCAGGCGTGAGCCGTGCCGGCCGGTTGACGAGCAGGATCGCGACGGCGTCACCGCGCTCGACGCCGAGACCCGCCAGACCGGCGGCCACGCGCTCCGCCGGCTCCCCGAACGTGATCTCGGTCCCGCCGCATGGCGTCCGCAACGCCACGCCGTCCGCGCGCTCGGCGAGAAATCCTGCCACGTCGGCCGCCGGACGGGGTGGCGAGTAGGCTCCGGGGGGTGAGACAGGTCACGAGGACGGTTCCAGGCGGCGCTGCTGACCCGGTCGCGTTCTCGACGGTCGGCCTCCCCGAGGAGCAGCGCGTCGAGCTCTGGGAGAGCCACAATGCCGACGCACTCATCGCGCTGCGCTGTCGCACACTGACGGCTGCGGTCCTCGATGCGACGGAGATCAACGTCCAGGTAGAGCGCGTCCATCTGGCACGTGTGCGTGGCAGCTCCCATGTCGTGGAACGTGACCTGACCATGATCCGCCAGCGCCCGGCTGACTCCGTGGCGCTCTTCTTCAGCTTGGCCGGCGAGGCGTTCTTCTATCACGACGACGGCGTCCGGACGGCGCAGCCGGGCCAGATGTTGATGTGCGACGCCGACCGTCCGTTCATGCGCGGCTTCTCGCAGGGGCTCGAGGAGCTCGTGCTCAAGATCCCCCGCGACGTGTTCGCCGACGTCACCGGCATCAATGGGATCAGGCGTCCTATGGTGTTCAACTTCGCGGCCGGGACCAACTCGTTCGCCCACACGCTGGCTCGTCAGGTTGGTCGAGCCGCCCGGGACCTCGACTCGGATCCCGCCGACGAGCAGACGCTCCTGGAGCTCGTGGCCGCCGTGGTCGGCGGCCACCGGGACGCCGACCTGGCGGCGGCTCATCGCGCCGCGGCGCACACGTACATCGACCAGAACCTCTTCGATCCGACCCTCTCGGCGGCGCAGGTGGCGACCGCGGTCGGCATCAGCACGCGGCACCTCTCCCGCGTCTTCGCCGAGGCCGGCACCAGTGTTCCCAAGTTCGTCCTGACGCGGCGGCTGGAGGCCGCCCGTCGGCTGCTGGCCAAGCCGGACGCGACCTCGATGACGATCGCCGAGGTAGCTCACCGCTGCGGGTTCACCTCCGCCGCCCACTTCTCCAACGCCTTCGCCACCCACTACGGCGAGCGCGCGAGCGATGTACGCCGGCACGCGGCCGCATCGCGCGCGATCCCGCTGGACTGACGGGCGAACGACGGCGCCGCCACGAGGGATGCCTGGATCGGCCATCTCTTCGCGTTCTCGCCGAGATACCCGTCACACATCGACCGCGGTCTCGTGATTCCTGACACTGGACGTTGTCAGCCGGCAGGGTGCCCGGCGAGGAAGGCGGAACGATGCCCGGGTTCGAGGACGGCCAGACCGAGACCGAGCTGCCCACCACGGCGACCGTGACGACCGACGTGGTGATAGTCGGCTCCGGTCCAGCCGGCTCGGCAGCGGCCCTGCTCCTGTCGTCGCTCGACGTGCCGAACATCATGATCACCAAGTACCGGTGGACGGCAAACACCCCGCGTGCCCACATCACCAACCAGCGGACCATGGAGATCTTCCGCGATCTCGGCATCGAGGACCAGGTGCTGGCCGACGCCACCCCGCACCACCTCGTCGGTGACACCGTCTTCTGCACCTCGATCGCGGGAGAGGAGATCGGGCGCATCCACACCTGGGGCACCCGCCCGGACCGCGAGGCGGATTACCAGCTGGCCTCGCCGTGCCTGACCGTCGACATCCCACAGACCTACCTCGAGCCGATCCTGGTGCGCAACGCCACGGCCCGCGGCACGCAGTCGCGCTTCTCCACCGAGTACCTGTCCCACACCCAGGACGCCGACGGCGTCGACGTGCACGTGCTGGACCGGCTCACCGGTGCGGAGTACACGATCCGCGCCAAGTACCTGATCGGCGCCGACGGCGCCCGCTCGAAGGTGGCCGCGGACATCGACCTCCCGTTCGAGGGCGCAATGGACATCGCGGGCTCCATGAACATCACGTTCAAGGCCGACATCTCGGCGTACTGCGACCACCGCCCGTCGGTCCTCTACTGGGTCATCCAGCCCGGGTCGAACGTCGGTGGCATCGGCGCCGGCCTGGTCCGCATGGTCCGCCCCTGGAACGAGTGGCTCATCGTCTGGGGGTACGACATCAACGAGGAGCCACCGGTCGTCGACGAGGCAGCGGCCACGCAGATCGTGCGCAACCTCCTCGGGATGCCCGACCTCGAGGTCGAGATCACAGGAACCTCCCTGTGGGGCAACAACGAGATGTACGCGACCCACCTCCAGTCCGGACGGGTGTTCTGTGCCGGAGACGCGATCCACCGGCACCCGCCGAGCAACGGGCTCGGGTCGAACACCTCCATCCAGGACTCCTACAACCTGGCGTGGAAGCTGGCGGCCGTGCTCAAGGGACAGGCAGACGCCTCGCTCCTCGAGACCTACTCCGCGGAGCGGGCGCCGGTCGCAGAACGCATCGTCAAGCGCGCGAACAAGTCCAGTCGCGAGTTCATCGACCTCTTCGTCGCACTCGGCATCACCGAGGCGGAGACCGAGGAGGACATGGTCCGCCGGATCGAGGAGCGCAAGGCCAACACGCCCGAGGGTGCCGCGAAGCGCGCCGCACTGGTGAAGGCGATGGATCTGAAGAACTACGAGTTCAATGCCCACGGCGTCGAGCTCGGCCAGTTCTACGACTCGACGGCGATCGTGCCCGACGGCACCAGCCGGCCCCAGCCCACCCGCGACCCCGACCTCTACTACGAGGCCTCGACCGTCCCGGGCTCCCGCCTCCCGCACGCCTGGGTCGGGGACCACAGGCATCGGCTGGCGATGATGGATCTCGCGCCGTACGACCGGTTCACCGTCATCACCGGCATCGCGGGGGAGCAGTGGGAGGTCGCCGCGGAGAAGGTGGCACACGATCTCGGCGTCCACCTGGAGACCGTCGTCATCGGGCCCGGCCGCGAGGTCACGGACCTCTACTACGACTGGGCCAAGCTCCGCGACATCGAGGAGAGCGGAGCGCTGCTGGTGCGACCGGACAAGCACATCGCCTGGCGGTCGAGCTCGCTGCCCGCCGATCCCGAAAGCGCTCTGCGCACAGCGCTCGGACAGGTCTTGGGCAAGGGCGTCTCGGCATGACCCTGCGGTTCGAGCACGAGACCCTGGAGCAGCGGATCCGGTTCGCGTCGGGCACTGCTCGCCAGGCGCTGGCTGCCGAGGTCGAGGCGCTCGGAGCCAGGCGTGCGATGGTCATCGCGTCTGCCGCCGAGGCCGAGCTGGCCGCGCGGATCACCGAGGGCCTGCCCGTCGCGCTCGTGCACGACGAGGTCGTCATGCACGTCCCCGTCCCCGTCGCTGAGCGTGCCCGCGAGGCCGCCGTGCGTCACGACGTCGACGTGCTGATCAGTGTTGGTGGCGGCTCGACGACGGGGCTCGCCAAGGCCGTCGCGCTGACGACGGGGCTGCCCGTCGTCGCCGTGCCCACGACGTACGCCGGGTCGGAGGCCACCAACGTGTGGGGCCTCACAGAAGGAGCCACGAAGACCACCGGCGTCGACGCGCGGGTGCTGCCGCGCTCGATCGTGTACGACGCGTCGCTGACGCTCAGTCTCCCGGTGGACATGAGCGTCGCCTCCGGCCTCAACGCGCTGGCGCACTGCGTCGACTCGATGTGGGCGCCACGGGTGGACCCGATCGACGCGGCGCTGGCGGCCGAGGGCATCCGGGCGCTGGCGTCGGGCCTGCCCCGCGTGGTGGACGACCCCGCCGACCTGGAGGGGCGGGAGGAATCGCTCTACGGCGCCTACCTCTCGGCTGTCGCGTTCGCCTCGGCCGGCTCGGGTCTGCACCACAAGATCTGCCACGTCCTGGGCGGCCGCTACGACCTCCCTCACGCGCCGACCCACGCAGTCGTGCTGCCGTACGTCCTGGCGCTCAACGCCCCGGCAGCGCCGGGCGCCGACGCCCGCATCGCCCAGGCCTTCGGCACGGAGACCGGCCTCGAGGGGTTGCAGGCCCTTCGGGCCCGGCTCGACGCGCCCCGGGCGCTTCGCGACTACGGCTTCGAGGAGGACCAGATCCCGGACGCCGTCAAGGCGATCCTCCCGTCGGTGCCGGAGAGCAACCCTGCGACCGTGACCCCCGAGAACCTCGAGCGCCTCCTGCAGAGCGCCTGGGAAGGAGCAGAACCGCGATGAGCATCCCCGCCGACACCCCAGCGGTGAGCGACGAGCAGCACGCCCGTGAGGACGAGCTCGTTCAGCGCGTGCTCGACTCCTTCGCCGACACCCCTGACCCGCGGCTCCAGCAGATCATGCGCGCCGCCGTCCGGCACCTGCACGCGTTCCTCCGAGACGTGCGGCTCACGGAGAGGGAGTGGAAGCAGGGCATCGACTTCCTGACGGCGGTTGGGCACATCACCGACGGCCGGAGGCAGGAGTTCATCCTGCTGTCGGACACGCTCGGTGCGTCGATGCAGACGATCGCGATCAACAACGAGGCGTACGCCGACGCCACCGAGGCGACGGTCTTCGGCCCCTTCTTCGTCGAGGACGCCCCTCATGTCGAGCTCGGCGGTGACATCGCTGGTGACGCCACGGGCCAGCCGTGCTGGGTCGAGGGGACCGTCCGCGACACCGACGGGAACGCCGTCGCCGGCGCGCGCATCGAGGTCTGGGAGGCCGACGAGGACGGCTTCTACGACGTGCAGTACGGCGACGACCGCGTCGCGGGACGCGCCCACCTCTTCAGCGATCGCGACGGGACCTTCCGGTTCTGGGCCGTCACCCCGACGCCGTACCCGATCCCGCACGACGGGCCAGTCGGGGCGATGCTCGCCGCGACCGGCCGCTCGCCGATGCGCGCCTCGCACCTGCACTTCATGGTGACTGCGCCCGGTCTGCGGACGCTGGTCACGCACATCTTCGTCCGGGGCGACGAGCTGCTCTCGTGCGACAGCGTGTTCGGGGTCAAGGACTCGCTGGTCAAGGACTTTGTCGAGCAGCCATCCGGCGCGCCGACCCCCGACGGGCGCGACCTGGCCGGCGCGACGTGGTCGCGCACGAGGTTCGACATCGTCCTGGCGCCCGCCGATGCGGAACCGGGCGGTGCCTGATGGGCCGGCCCCGCCCGGTTCCGTCGACATGATGGCGTCTGTTCGCGAAGGACCCACACCATGAACGCCCAGCTTCCGCGCACCCTCTTCGACGACGACCACAACGCCTTCCGGGCGGTGGTGCGAGTTCATCGAAGGTGAAGTCGTCCCGCACCTGGACCATTGGGCAGCCGACGGCAGCGTCGATCGGGAGTTCTACCAGGCAGCCGGTCGTGCCGGGCTGCTGGGCCCAGCCGTGCCCGAGCCGTACGGTGGCGGCGGAGTCGACGATTTCCGGTACAGCGTGGTCATCACCGAGGAATCGGTGTCCCTCCGCACGACGACTCGCGAGCACCTCCCACTCAAGATTGGAGAACCCGCCTGCCGACCAGCTCATCGGACCGGTTCCCGGGACCATGACCCTAGGCCGCAGCACTAGTCCATCCGGGCGCATCCCTGAAATTCCTCGTCATCGTGGCGTGGATGTTCCGTCACCTCGGCATCCAACCCCGTCCCGACGTCGAGGACCGGCTCATGACGTTGTCCGCCCTGCCAAGTCCGATCACGCTCGCCGAGTGGATCGCCTCCACTGTCCCGCCGGGCATCGTGTCACTGGATGCCGCTCCGGCCGGGAGTCTGCGGTTCTCTACGGCCGCGCTTCCACCCGCGAGCACTAGGAGCTGTTTGAGGTTCGGATCATGTGGCTGAAGCCAGGGCTCTCAGCCACATGATCGCTCCTCGTAGATGCAGCCCGGCCTCGTAGCTCTCCGGTGTTTTGTCGTAGCGGGTGGCCAGGCCGCGCCATGTCTTGATCTTCTGGAAGCAGCGTTCGACGGTGTTGCGCCGCCTGTAGCGCGCGGGATTGAAGGACACCGGCCGCCCGCCGGCCGGGCCTTTCTTCTTGCGGTTGGCCTGCTGGTCGGTCTTCTCCGGGATCACGGCGGTGATCCGGCGGCGGCGCAGGTAGGACCGGTTGGCCTTGGAGGAGTACGCCTTGTCCGCGGCCACCGCGTCCGGGCGGGTGCGGGGTCGGCCGGTCGGGCCGGGAACCCGGATCCGGTCCAGCACCGTCCGGAACCGCGGGCTGTCCGCGGCCTGGCCGGGTGTGAGCACGAACGCCAACGGCAGCCCGGCGGCGTCGACCGCGGTGTGGATTTTGCTGCTCAGCCCACCGCGGGACCGGCCGAGCCCGGCCGCCTCAGCCCGCGCCTTCCGACGCCGCCGGAGGGCGGCACGGTCCCGGCCGGCAGACGTGCCCGCGCCGGACGCGTGAGACGCGGACGGCGGCGCATCACCCGCAGCACGCTCTGCTGTGTGGGCAGCGGAGCCCCTTTTTCCTCGGTCAGGGCCTGTTCCAACGCATCGAGGGTCTCCCCGGCCACCGCGAGTCCGGCCGATTCGTGATGCGCCCGCACGATCGTGGAGTCCACGCTCACCAGCTCCAACCCGACCTGCCCGCGGGAGGCGGCCTCGGCGATCAGCGCCTCCATCAAGGTCTGGAACACCCCCGCTTTGGCCCAGGCGTTGAACCGGGAGTAGACGGTGGACCAGGGCCCGTACCGTTCGGGCACGTCACGCCAACCCGACCCGGTGCGGAACCGCCACAGGATCCCGTTGAACTGCTCCCGCGCCCGACGCGGCAACGGCCCGGTGGCCGCCACCGGCACATGCGGCTCGATCAACGCCCACTCGGCATCGGTCAGATCAAAACGCGCCACACCCGTGTTCTACCAGCGCACCACAGGGTCGGTAGATCCGAACCCCAAACAGCTCCTAGTCGAGGGCCACGGGTCTACCGGTGCCGGTCTGATCGCTGTCCAGGCGGGATCGCTGGTCCGGCGGGTCCGCGAGGAGGCTCTGGTCCAGTGGTTGACCGACTCGGCGCTGTGGGGCCGGGACATCGAGGACGAGCGCTACCTGCTGCTCAGTGCGGGGCCTCACCGCTCGTGACATGTCGATCTTGGCGACCTGCGGGTTCGCAGCTGTCTCACGACGATGTCACCCAAGATCAGTCTCAACTCCGTGGCAGTTCCTCGGCTTCGCGCACCCGGGTGGACCGGGAAGCGTGGTATCCGTTCCGCTCGAAGTTGGCGGAGGACCAGGCCGCTGACCTGCGGTCCGCCGGCTAGGTCCGTACAACCGGCAGGTGCAGGGTCCGGACTTACTGTAGATGGCGGAATCGGGAGAGCCTACTGTTGGATCATGCCGATCAAGTCGTCCCGCATCCACGTCGAGCTGGGTCTGGGGCCCGTCCCGCTGTCCTTCGAGATGGTCGCGCAGGCTGTCCAGGCCAGGATGGCCGAGGCCGAGGACCTGGACTGGAAGCAGGCTTTCCCCCCGCCCGGGGTCGAGAAGAAGTGGTGGGACGCGGCCAAGGATGTGGCCGCGATGGCCAACACCGGTGGTGGCTTGATCGTCTATGGAGTCGCTGAACAGCGGGAACGGGCGGACCGGCTCGTCGGGGTCACTGACGGAGCGCAGGCGCAAGGCATGTTGCAGGCGTGGGTCACCCGGTGGGTCAAGCCCCTGGTCGACGGGTTGCGCATCGAGGTGCTCGACAACCCGGACGGCGGGCCGGGCCTGGTTGTGGTCGCCGTGCCCGCAAGTCCGAACGCGCCCCACGTGGTGGGCGAGAAGAACGAGATGGGCTTCCCCTACCGCTACGGGGCGCACACCAACTGGATGACGGAGAACGAGATCGAGCGCGCCTACCGCGACCGGTCCGCCCGGCGCGCCGACGACCGGGGAGCCCTGACCGCGCTCATCGACGACCTCGCCGGTGAGCTCGACCTGGGCAACGACGTGTGGATGGCGGTCGCCACCCGTCCCCGCATCACGCTGCCGCCACCACGCGAGCGCGTGTCCGACCAGGCGACCGCGACCATCCGGGCCGCCAGGGAGGTGGCCGAGAAGATCTTCCCGGAGAAGCACGGCCGGTACTCGACCCTGTCAGAACTGCTCCAAGGGGAAGGGCCGCGGGTCGGGCTGCGTCGATGGACCGTACGCTCGATCGACTGGCGCGATGAAGGACCGTTTGTGTGGGCTGCGGTCGAGCTGCACCAGGACGGCTCCATCGCCGTCCTGGTCTCCCTGAGCACCTTCGACCGTACTGCTCAGGTCCACGGGGCCCCCGACAACGCGTTGCCGGTCTCGGTCAGGCACATCGACTCCGTCATCGCCGAGGCGGTCGCCCTCTCCACCGCCCACATGCGCGCCCTCGTCGACGCCAGCACCGTCCAGGTCCGCGCCACGCTGTTGCGACCCCACGACCTCCAGGCCCACCCCCTGGCCGCCATCGCCAACCTGAGCAGCGACTTCCGACGAAGCTTCCACCATCCCCCCGAGTCGCGGCTGGTGAAACGCCCCGCTGCCGTGGAAGCCGAGTTCGCCACCGACGACGACGTCGAATACCTGCGCGCCGCAGCATGCCAACTCGCCGACGACATCGACACCCAGTTCGGGATCAACGGATCGAGCATCTATTGATAGCGCGCCAGATCCGACGGCGGGCGCAGGCGCAGCCGTAGTGGCCCAGCAGCCACAGGGGAGGGCCACCGGTGTCCGTTCCACTCGAAGTTGGCAGCCGCCTGAGCGGCCGACCTGCGGTCCGCTGGCCAGGTCCGGACAACTGGCAGGCGAAGAACCCAGGCCTGGTCGAGTTCGAGCGTGTTCGGTCTGGGACGTGTCTTCGCGAACGTCGTCGGTTCGAGCCGACTCAGAAGGTCGCGGCGAGCGCGAAGACCAGAGGCAGGATCTGGACAGGCCAGGAGGTATCACATGGCAGCCGTCGGTGTAACAAACCCGGTGTTCGTCGCTTCAGGCCAGGATGGCAGCGCTGACGCTACCCAGTTCGATCCGACTCCCGACGCGGTCAGGAGTGCAACGCTCATGAAAAGCGTCATGTGACCACCTCCTCGACGCTCACTGTCCGCCCGCTTGAGACTGATGTGGGAGGCGACGTGAGTGAAAAGCAGGATGATCGCTATCGCGATCAGGTACGCATGGATGGAACCCAGCCCGAGGACACCCTCGCCTCAAGCGACGAACACCCATCATCCTACCAACGAGCACCGACAGCCGGAAACGGTTTTCGGGTCGGGAGTACCCGCTGAGTTCACGATGTGCCCACTCCCGAACGCGACCTCGAAGGCCTCGGCCGAGGCTGCCGGAGCGCCTCCGAGGCCAACTCCAACTCAGGCACGCGGGGCGTTCTCCCGGCTGATTCCGGTGCCGCAGGCACCGGCCCGTCATGTATCCCGAACTCCACCACTACAGTAACTCCGCCAACCAGGTCCGAACACTGCCACCTTCGTCCGGACAGGACACATGGATCTGACCTGCGGATTCTCACTCCCGTGACAGACCTGCCACACCCTGCCGTCAGGACTGAGAATCTGCCACGGAAGTTTGAGAACCTACAAAGCATGCGGTGATCAGTCGCGTAGGTCGGTGAACCGTGCGTAGTGCAGCTGGTGGGCGAGGGTGACGGTGGCTGTGGGGCCGCCGCGGTGTTTGGCGACTATCAGGTCCGCTTCGCCGGCACGCGGGTCGTCGTACTCGTACTGGTCCGGACGGTGCAACAGCACGACCGTGTCCGCGACCTGCGCGATCGTGTCGGACTCGCGGAGGTCTCCCAACTGGGGACGATGGTCCAGGCGGCCCTCGACGGCACGCCCGACCTCGCACGTCACCACGATCGGGATGTCCAGGTCCAGCGCGAGGGTCTTCAGTCGACGTGTCACCACCGACACCTCGCGTTCCCGTCCTGCGCCGGGTTCCGTCCTTGCCCGCACCATGTTGAGCGGGTCGATCGCCACCAGGTGCAGCGCCTCGTCACGGGCCAGGGCGGTGGCCTCCTCGCACAGTGCGTCGAGGTCGGCCGACGGTGTGGCGTTGAGGATCAACGGTGCCTCGTGCACCTCGGTCACCCGCCGGGCCAGGCTCGTCCAGTTCTCGTCCGACATCCGCCCGGTGCGCATGTCACCGGGTCTGATCGACGCTTCGGCGCACAGGATTCGCTGCACGACGTCAATGCCGGGTTGGTCGAGGCAGAACAGCGCGCTGCGCAGCGAGTGCCGGATGGTGGCGTGGCGCACGAAGTCGAGCAGCAGCGTGCTGCGTCCCGAACTCGGCCGGCCGCCGATTGCGGTCAACGTGCCGGGTGCCAGTCCGCCGGTCAGCTCGTTCAGGTCGGCGAACGGCGTCGGAACGCCGACGGGCAGACCGTCGCGGGACGCGACGGCGTCGATGCGGTCGATCGCGTCCTGAAGCCAGTCCTCCAACACCATCGACGGTGCCATGTCGACCCGCTGGGCGCCGGGCCGTCGGCGGGTGGTTCGGCGTCGCGTAAGCAGCAGCCTGGTCTCCTCGGAGACGCCGGTCGTCCCGGGCCTGTCGCGGAACGCTTCGATTCCGGCCAGCACGTCGTCGACGATCGGGGCTTCGGCCGGGTCGCGGGAGTCCAGGGTCACGGCCGCTTCGTGGTTGCCGGTCAGGCCGCCGCGGGTGAGGTTCGCCGACCCCACCCACGCCTCGGCGTGGCTGTCGGGGAAGTGGAGGTGGTAGGTCTTGGCGTTCTGGAACTCCTCGGGGTTCACCACGACCCGCAGCACGGCCCTGTCCCCGTAGGGCGCAAGAAGCTCGCTCAGCCGGACGAGCGCGTCCGGGTCGGCTTGGTCGGGGGCGCCGCCCGCAACGATCAGCACCTGGCCCTCTCGGTCGAGTAGTCCGAGCAGGTGCTGCTCGACGGTGTCCACCGCCGACAAGGTGAGGAATCCGGTACGGATCGTCGCCACGTCGGCCTCGGTCAAACGCGGGAGCAACCAGTCCTCGAACGTGGACCCGGTGACGACGGTGTCGATGTAGCGCACGGGATCTTCTACCACCTCAGGGCATCAGCTTGCATGCCGGTAGGTGGACAACAGCAGGTGTCCTCACTGCCACGCTCCCCGAGTGGATCATCGGCCGCCACCCTGCCGGGTATGCCGGCGGTGGATGCCACTGCCATCGCGGTCCTGCGTTTCTTGTTCTACGGCTGAGCCTCCAGTCGCGGATACCAGGACCCGCGCACCTCGCGGACATGGCAGCCGGAAGTCGCCTACAGGCTCGCCGGAGAGCACGGCGCGATCATGGGCGACTACTTCCGTCCTACCCCATCTCGTTCTCCGACATCACCGACGAAGGGCCCGCCGATACCCAGAACTGCCGACCCCGACCCGCGTTCCCGCCGCGGGGCCACCCGCCTGACCTCGCTCGGGGCGACCGCGTGCGCCAGTTGCTGCGTCCTCCCGTCCGTCCTGGTCGCGGCCGGGACCGCGCCGTGGCCGGAGTGGGGCGGTTCGCGCAGTACCGACTGCGTCAAGGTGGTGGACCAGGTCTGCCCGGCGTCGTTGCCGGTGGCGGCCGGTAGATTCCGTTGCCTTCGACCTTGGGTTCGGGATGGGTGTGTATGGACTTCTCGGTGCTTCCGCGCGGGCAGATCGAATGGATGGCGCTGATCGACGCTCTCAGCAGGACCGACGACCGGGTCGAGCGGCATTTCCTGGAGCTGAAGTCCGACGTTGACCTCACCGGGACGGCTGGCCGGACGAAGGTGGTCAAGTTCATCCTCGGCGCGGCCAACCGGGACCCGGACACCGCGGCCCGCTACCTCCAAGGGCACGCCCTGATGGTCCTCGGGGTCGCTCCCGGCGCGGTCACCGGCATCGCGCCGTTCGAGGCGATGGAGCTGGCCCGGTTCGTCGCCCGCTACACCGGCACGCCCGGCCCACGGTGGGACTTCGAGCGCATCCCCGCGGGTGAGGGCAGGGACGTCATCGTCATCGACCCGCCGACCGGCGGTCTGTGGACGTGCCTGAGCGACGGGCCCGAGAAGCTGACCGACGGGGCCATCTTCGTCCGGGCCGACGGGGAGACCCGACTGGCCAAGGGCGCGGAGATCCGCGCGATGGTCGACCGGAGCCGACAGTACACCGTCACCGCTGAGCTGGACGTGGCCGTCGTCGGCCGCGCGGTGCGGCACCCGCACGGCTACGAGGAGGTGCTGGAGGACTACCTCCAGGCGATCGCGAGCGGCTCGGCGAGGCATCGGCCCGCGCCAGGATCCGCGCCGGTGCTACCGGCCGGGTCGCCTGGCCCACCGCGTTCGCGTTCGGCGACCGTCGCGATCCGGAGCAGTTCCTGGCGGAGGTCGAGTCCTGGGAGCAGGAGGTACGGCAAGCCTGGCCGGCCGTTCTGAACCACCTCGCGGGCTACGCCGGACACGGCACCGTGCTGCGCATCCGCACTCCTCGGTGGTGTTCCCTGACCTAGGTGGGGACGTGTTCCGTCCGGCCGCCACGGGGATCGGGGTGCTGTACCGCAATGACGGGTCGACGACGCTCACCGTGACGCTGGACGCGCTGCGTCCCCGAAGCGTGCACGACACCGACCCCGACGACTTCGCCCTGGTCGTCCACGCGCCCGACCTCACCGAGCTGCGCGGCACCTGGCGGATCACCGCGCGAGGACACCACCGCGTCTACGAGGGCGAGCTCACCATCCCCGTCGAGCAGTTGAACGACGTGGGAGAGGGGATCCGCGCCGCACTCATGCCCGAAGAGGACACCGACGACGGCCTAAATACCGAAGAGGACGAGGACTGATCCGACGTCGGTGATGTGCAGGCGCCTGGTGCCGTGTTCGAGGAATGCCAGTGCGTACAGGCACCTGCCGAGTACGGTATCGAGGTGGAGGAAGTCCGCCGCGATGATGCCACGGGCCTGGGCGGTGAGGAACTCCCGCCAGGTCGGACCGGCACGGCGGGGTGCCGGGTCGATGCCCGCGTGGTGCAGGATCCGCCAGACCGTCGAGGCGGCGATGCGATGGCCGAGGCGGGCCAGTTCGCCCTGGATCCGTCGGTGACCCCACCGTGGGTTCTCTCTGGCGAGCCGCAGCACGAGTGTCTTGATCGCCGCTCGTGTCAGCGGACGCCCGGTACGTCGCCGCGTGGAGTGGTCCCACTTGCGGGCCACGAACCTGCCGTGCCAAGCGAGCAGGGTGCCCGGCGTGACCGGGAAGATCTCTGGCCAACGGCGACGGTCCACTACCCTGGACAGAGCGGCGAACCAGAACCGGTCCGCAGGCTCGTAACGGACCGGACCTGCGAGTTGCCGACGAAGGACCGTGTTCTCGTGCCGCAGCACGAGCAATTCGGCGTCCTTGGCCGCCTCGCTACGCAGCACCGCTGACGGGACGGACAGCAGCTTCCGGGTCGCCTTGTACAGTAGGCACACGATCACCCGGCCATGCTCTCAAGACGGTGCAGCTTCGCTCTACCAGCGACGATGACTTTTCGAGCGGCACAGGAATTATGCAAGCTTTTCACGCACATCGACCAGGGGTATGTGTTCCTGCTCCAATCGCACCCCGACACCCCAGGTCCCGTCGCGCAATTGCGTGAGCAACTCTGCTTCGTCCCGTGTCAACAACGTATCGACGTCCTCGGGTTCGGCTTGTGCTCGTTCAGAGCCCCATTTATCCCGGTTTTCCAAAAGCGTCTTCCGGTCCATCAGGACGGATTCGACGTGCGGCAACGAACGTTTCAACCTCGCCAGTATTCGTAACCCGTGCGTGTCGATATCGCCCCAGTACCGCAATCGCACCTGCGCCAGCCACGGTGCCTGTGCGGCGGTGTCCTCGGCCGCATAGCCACCACCGAAGAGGACCAGTCGCCCCACCGCGGTCGGCACGGCAGCGAACGACACCTTGTTCTCCACCAGGACGACCTCGGAGATGCCAGCCTCGAGCGGGTCGAAGCCGGCAAGGATCGAGAGCGGCCACGCGACGTTCGCATGATCGGCCCAAGGCACGCCTAAGGCCCGACCGGCTCCACGAAGCTGGACCTGGCGGTCACGGGTCACGAAGCCGTACCGCTGCTCAAAGGTGGTGGCACCGGTGTCGATCGCCTGCTCGGGCAGGCACTCGTCGAGCAGTGTGCTCACCAACCCTCGACGCCGTTCCAGCAGCTTGGTGTCCACGCCGGGGACCGGGACCTGCCGCACGTCGACATCCGGCCGAGGGTGTTCGACCACCCAGGCGCACACCGCGAGTGCCGCGGGCCAGTCATCTGCCGCGTCGAGGACCGAGTGCGGCCGAGCGAGGGCGACCACCAGCGCAGCACGAGCCGTATCGGGCGCGGTCGCTTCGAGACACCGGGCGGCGGCCACGAGGTCGGCGAACCGAGCAGCCTGACGACGAGTGGGCGCGTCCAGCAATCCGAGTGTGATCTCAGGGCTGTCCAGCCAGGCGACGGCCGGGAGTTCCTGCCGTCCCAACGTGCGCGAGGTGATGGTTTTGGTCGCCAGCCGCCACCCGCGGTCGCGGGCGTCGTCCCGCAGCTTTCGCGTCCAGGCGCTGGCCGCCGCGAAGTGGTCCACGATCTCATCGCGGCCGGGGCCTCGCAGCCTGATCCTCATCGGAAAGGTCTGCTCTCGGGCGTTCGCGTTGTGCAGCGCTCGCAGCAGGACGCCGGAGTCGAACGCGCGCCGAGCGGCTTCGGTGATCGTCGAAGGTTGGGACCACCCCGGCTCCACCGTATGAGCACCCCTGGAACTGACGGTGTCCGGCTGCTCGTCGTGCTCGCGTGGGCTCATGGTCACGGCTAACCGGCCGACGGGACGAGGGTCGGTCCGTCGTCGCCGCGCACACCGGAGTCCTGCCCACCGTGAATGCCGGTGCGGTGGACTCGGCCGGTCTCGCGGGTGTGGCGCCAGTCGGTGATCGACAGGCTGATGACGCTGGACGTTCGTTCGTCGTGGCTGCGGACGAATCCGACCGCGGACACGTACGGCTCGATGGTGTGGACCTTCTGCAACGGTGTGACGACCAGCATCTGGAGCCCGAGCGAGGTGAACAGTTCGAGGCCGAACGTCGTCGAGGCGTCCGATCCGCGACCGAACGCCTCGTCGATCATGACCAGGCGGAAGGCGTCATCCCGCCCTTCCGCGAGCCCATACTGGTAGGCCAGCGACGCCGCCAGGATCGTGTACGCGAGCTTCTCCTTTTGTCCTCCGGACTTACCGCCGGAGTCGGCGTAGTGCTCCACCAGGGCGTTTTCGTCGCGAGTGCGCTCAGCGGCGGCGAAGGTGAACCACTGCCGCACGTCGGTCACCTTCGACACCCAGGTCCTATCCTGCGTGGTGGCTCCCTCACGACCGGTGAACCGGTCCAACAACGCTCGCACGCGCAGGAAGCGCTCCTCGGAGTAGGTGTCGTCGTCGGCACCGATGGCACCGGCGGTGATATCGCGCAGGTCGGCTCGGAACTGCCTGATGACGGGGTCGGGGGACGGGTCCGGAACGAGGTGGATGTAGGTGCCCGCGCGGTAGTCGATCCGTCCGAGAGCGTCGTTGATGATCTGTAGCCGGTCGCTGATCTTGCGGGCCTCGGTCTCGAGTTTGCGGTGGAAGACCGCGATCTCCTGGATCGCGTTGCGTTCGAGTTGCTCCTTGAAGTTCTCCTCCCACCGGGGTAGGTCATCCTCGACCAAGCGGGTGCGGATCTCCAGCAGTCGGTGGCGGTTCTCCAGGTCACGGGGGTCGATGTCGGTGCAGATCTGAGGCCATCCGCTCGCGTACTCGCCCATCGCCGCAGCCAGGTCACGGCCGATGCGGGCGAGCGTCTCGGACGCGCTGGTGGTGCGGCGCCGCAGCTCGTCGTTCAACGCGCGCTCCCACGCGTCGCAGGCCGACACCTCGTGCGGCACCTGTCCCACGCTGGCGAGGACGTCCTCCCAGGTCGACCGAACAGCGTCGGACAACTCCAATTCGGCGACGGCGATGGACGCGAGACGGGTTGTCGCCTGGTCGAGCGCGCTTTCCCGTTGCCAGACGGCCTTCTTGCGGCCTTCGAGTTCGTCACCGAGTGTTCGGAGCTCACGCTCGACTTGCGCCAGGTGCTCGCGCAGTTCGGCGATCTCCGGGGAATTCGCCAGCGAGTCGCGGTGCTCCTCGATTTGACGCAGAGCTTCGCGGGCCGCGACTTGGTCGATGTCTGCGGCGACGGTGAACTTCTCGTCCAGCATGCGGGCCGCGTACTCGCGCTCGGACAGCTGACCACCGCGCTGGTTCACCAAGTTGGCCGCCTCTTCAGCCCTGGCGAGGTTCTGAACGAGGTGAGGACGAAGCTCAGCCAAACGCGCACGGCGCGCCGCAGTGTCCCACCCCAGGACGTAATAGCGGCGATCATCGGCCCGCTGCCGGTCGTCCTTCTCGTGCCGCGCGCCGTCACGGATCTGCCCGGCTCGTGTCACAGCCCTGGGGTGGTGCTCGAGTTCGGACACGTCGTGCACGCACACGTGCCCGTAGCGGCTGGTGATCTGCCAGGCGACCCACCGGGTGAACTGCGTACCGGGGCGCACCCGCAGCTTGGCAGCCATGCTCCGGGCATTGGGCTGCTGCCCGGCGGGCGCGTCAGTGTCGACCCGGTAGTACACCAGTCGCCGGCCCAGGTGGTGGGAGTCGACCCACGAGGCGACTCGCCTGTAGTGCTGGTCGGGCACCAGCAGCGACAGCGCGAACGGCCGGACCAGGCGCTCGGCGGCCGCCTCCCATTCGCGCTCGTCCTCCGCCACGGTGAGCATCTCACCGGCGAACACGAGTTCTTCCGAGTTCAACCCGAGTTCGGCGCACATGGCGTCCCGCAGGGCAGCGCTGTCCGGAGGGATGTTGCTGGGGCGCTCGCGGGCGGCCTTGAGCTCCGCGTCGAGCGCGGTGAGTTCGTCGCGTGCGACTTTGACCGCGTGGTAAGCGTTAAACTGGTCTTCTTTGAGGTCTTTCGCCTGCTCCGCGAGACTGGCCCGCACCGCGGCGACATCGCTGCGGAACTGTCCGAAGTCGCCGACGTCGTGCGGCGCCTCCACACCAGCTCGACGGGCGAGGTCCTTGAGCTCGCCATAGGCTCGGGCGACCGTTTTCACCTTGGTGCGTGCTTCGACCACGTCGCGTTCGGCCGCGTCCAACTGCGATCCCCCTGCGGCATTAAGTTGGACGTTGAGCTGCAACTGTCGCCGTGCAGCGGCTTCGCGCGCCCTCTCGGTCCTCGTGACTGCGGATCGCAGGCCTGGCAGTAACCGCTCGGCCTCTCCGACGACTTCGGTCAGCAACTTGTAGCGGAGGTTGTCCACGTGTTGTGGGACGGCTGCGCTGACCTGTTCGGCGATCTCGATACGAAGGCGCGTCCGCTCGTACCGGATGGCTTCCTCGGCGACCTTGTTCAGTGCGTCCAGTTGTTCTCGCGCGTCGACGACGCGGTCGTGGGCGACGGTCAGGTCCTCGTAGTGGCTGAGCATGTGCTCGATCGAGCCGCTCATGTCGGCGGCGTCGAGCATGTGGGCGCGGACAAAATCCGTCAGGTTGCCGACCTGCTTCATCGACACGGTCTGCGCGAAAAGCGCCAGTCCGCCACTGCTGACGTTCAAGAGCCGGCACAGGTCGCGCTGGTAGGCAGCGAAGTTGTCCTCGTGTGGCGCGGCTCCGGCCGCGCGCAGCGCCTGGCGCAGCGACCTGAGGTTGCCGTGACCGAGCAGGTGCTCGCGCACGTCGAGCTCGAGCGGCGCGGTGAAGTACGTCTTGGTCGGTGCTGACGCGGAGTCCTTGAACGTCAGCACGAGACCTGCGCTGACGTGGCCGCTGCGGTGGCGGTCGAAAGTGGCCAGCACCACGGACATGGTGCCGGTGTGTGCCCGCAGGAACTCGGGACGTTGAATGCCCGTGGTCTCGTCAACGACGTTGCGATACTGCCCGAGCGCGTAGCTGGTCAGTGTCCGTTCGCTGCGGGTGGCACCGGCGGCTTGGTTGAATGTGACCCGGTGCGGTGGACAGAGCAGGCTGGTGAGGGCATCAACGATGGTGGACTTGCCCGCGCCGACGTTGCCGGTGAGCAGGCAGTTGCCGCCGTCCATGTCGAGGCTCCACACCTTCCTGTGGAAGGTGCCCCAGTTGTAGACCTGGAGACGCCGCAGCCGAGTACCGGCCGTGGACGCCGGCGATGAAGGGGGAGAGCTGTCTGCGGGTATGGACGCGGTCGCTGTGTTGTCGGGCTTGCTTGGGGTGGGCGCGTTGGTACCGGACACGACGCTCATATGACCTCCTCGTCCGTCGCGGAGTTCGACGAGGGAACGGGACCGCTGCCGGAGCTGTTGCCGCTGGTGTTCTCGCCCGTACTTTCGGAAGAGGTGGATGTCCCCAGGAGCTGGTCCCGGAACCGGGCGAGCCAGTCGCCGGTGATGACCGCTTTGACCACGCGACGCACCTCGTAGGTCTGCTCGTCCGTGTTGTTCATCTTGCGCAGGTACCCGAGCTCGGTCACGACGCGGATGTCGGCGCTGATGCGGTCGTCGGTGTGGCTGCTGTCGTGGAACACCCGTAAGGACTCGACGAGTTCGGCATGGGTGACCAGGACGCGGGCGATGTCCCCCTCGGTGTCCGCCTGCGCGAGGTATTGACGCAGCAGGACCAGCAGGACCGTCGCGTGGTACGTGAGCGCGTGCCGGCGCACGAGTCGCGGCATTCCATCAGGCAGCTCCTCAAGGCTGCGCAGGTAGGCGAACTGTTCGGTTTCGTCGACGACCAACGTCAGCCCGAGAACCGCGAAGTAGTCCAGCAGCATCACGCGGACGCGTTGGTTGCTGATGGCCGTCCACGCGCGCTGGTTCTCCTCCCGGTACACGACGCCGCGCAACAGGCTGGCCGTGGCGACGGAACGCCCTGTTTCCAGGCTCTCGTCAGTGGCGCTCATCGGCGCCTTTCCAGGACGTCGGGCGGCCCGCGGTGTCGGTGAACAGGAGCATCGGCATCTCGGCGACCCGGTTCCTGCCGTCGGTGTCCCAGGAGATCTGTTCGCGGGCATCGGTTATCCGGGCATCGTCCTCGGTGCCCACCTGGAGGTACCCCACCAACTCGGCGAGCCCTTCGGTCAGCGGGTGCTCCGCGACAACCTGGCCCAGGCTTGCCACACCCGAATGCGCGGCGAGCGTGCGCGCAACCGCTTCACGGAGTGCGGACAGGTCGACGTAGCTGAGTTCGAGCAACTCGCTCACGTCGAGTTCGGCGTCGTTGACGGTTGCGTCCTCGTCCACGTCGATCTCCGTGGTCGTCCTGGGCGTGTACGGGGGCCGCTCCAGGGGCAACGCGATGTCGGCGCGCAGCCCGTCGATCTCCGCACCCAGCAGCGGCCCGTCCGATCTGTCACGTGCGTGGGACGCAGCTGCGAGAGCGGACCGCAGCAGCTTGTTGATGCGGCGCGTCTCTGCCCATGCCGCATCGTCGAGGAAACGGCGCAGCTGGCTCGACAGGGACGCGATGGTGCGCTGGGTGAGTTCTGCGGCGGTGAACAAGTCGTTGCGCAGGACCTGCTCTGCCTCGCCGGTCCAGCCCTGTAGTGACGGCAGGGATTCGACCACGTCGAGCAGTTCGGCGAGTTCATCCTGAGCGCTGGCCGAGAGCAGGTACTCCCAGAACGCCGTCCAACTCCGGCCTTGGTCGGTGGCGCCGATCTCCTGTTGGGAACCGAACACCTCGGACAGAAAGGTGCCGCGAGGTCCGTCCCACGTCGTCGCCTTCGCGCGCACGCTGCGGTCGAGTTCGCGGAAGTTGTCTTCGACCGCGCGCAGGTCGCCGAGCAGCGTTCGAGCGGTCAGCACAACCTGTTGGTACCGTTCGCGGACTGCCGCCGGCTCGAGGCGGGTGTCCACGCCCGCGCGGATCGCGGCGAGTTGGTCGTCGATTTCGGCACGCTGTCGTTCCAGTGCCGCGATCCGGGCGCCTGGGTCGGTCTCGGAACCGACCGCGATCTGTCGCAGGAGATCACGAATGGTCAACAGCCGCGAGGCGGTACCGACGAATCTGCGCGGTCCGAGGTCGCGGCAGAATCCCGCAGCGAGTTCGACCGCGGCAGTCGGCTCGTAGTACGGGTGCTCGGAGCCGGCCGGGACCGTTCTGCGGAGGAAACCCACCCTCGGGTCCGACCACTCGGCCAGGTACGTCTCGGCGGTGCGCGGATAAGTGTCGGGTTGACTGCGGCGCAGGTCGGAAAGGTACGCCTCGAGCGCTTCGACGAGATCCGGCCCTGGCATGCGGCGCACGTTCGGCTGAAGGAACGTCGTGCTGAGGAATCCGAGGATCAACGGTGCGTTGTCGGCGCGAAGCAGCCGCCACGCGGGATGTTTGCGTCGATACTCGACCAGTTGGTCGTGGAGCAGCGATACCACGGGAGCGACAGAAGGTCCAGGCAGTGGCACCGATCTCCCGGATCCATCTTTATGGTCGATGTTGCACCTCTTTGAACCGGTTGCTGTGCACAAACAGGAATGCACAACGGTTGCTGATCTCATCGGCCCGGACGCCGAGAACGTTACCGTCCTCGGCGGCGCGACGCGAGAGCGGCTTCCAGCACATGTGTGGGCTCGCATCTGCCGCAGGGGCGACCACCTGGCTCGGGCACCACGCGGTCCGGTGCCGAGCCGTACCGGAAGTGAACATTTTCCTTTTGTATCCTTCCGTCGCTGGGGTGTCACTCGATGGTCGCATACTTGCGGAAAGCTGAACGGTGACGACGGTCAATGGGGACCGGCGTCACCGACGGAAGGTGCACGGATGGAGTCCGGTCTCCTCGGCGAGTCGGGTCGCGTGATGCCTTCACTCTGATGATGCACGACCACCAGTGTCATGCCGTCTCGGGGAGCTCGAAGGTAGGGGCCAACGAGAGGGTGGCGTACTCCGTTTGGAGCAGAATCACCCGTGTAGCCTCGTAATTCCATGCACGTGGCTGCCGTTGGTGGCCAAATGGCTGGATGGCCATTACTGCATTTGACTGTAGTTGCTGCCCTGTTCGGACGTTCCTGGACCGACGTCATCTTGTCAGTTGGGTGCCTGGTCATCGTATTGGTTGGCGGACTGGGTGGAGGGGTGGCCGTGTCGGTGTCGGATGTGGATCTATTGGCGGGTTGGTTGCAGGCCGAGCAAGGCAGGGGTGAGCGGAGGCGGTCGCAGGATCCATATGTGCACTTGGGGTTGCGGTTCGCCTTCTACGGTCGGATGTCGACGTCGGAGTACCAGGACAAGGCGTCGTCGCGGTTGCGGCAGTTGGAGATGTCGACGTTGTTGGTCGAGGGGCGCGGGACGGTCGTGGCCTCGTTCTTCGACGAGGGGCGTCGCGGCGGCGTCGGTGGTGCAACCGGCCGGAGGCGGCCCGGTTGCTGGCGGCGATCGGGGATCCGGATCGTGGGTTCGACGCGATCGTGGTGGGGGAGTACGAGCGGGCGTTCTGCGGGCGGCAGTTCGACGAGTTGGCGCCGTTGTTGCAGCGGCACGGTGTCCAGGTCTGGTTGCCGGAGGTGGGCGGGCCGGTGGATCTGGAGGATCCGGATCAGCGGCGGTACATGCGGGAGTTGGGGGCGCAGTCGCTGCGTGAGGTGATCCGGGCGCGGAATCGGGCGCTGGCGGCGATGAAGGCGCAGGCGGAGTTGGGGCGGTATCTGGGTGGTCGGCCGCCGTACGGGTACCGGTTGGCGGACGGCGGGCCGCATCCGAATCGGTCGCATGCGCGGTGGGGGCGGCGGGCGGTGCGGCTGGAGCCGGATCCGGTGACCGCGCCGCATGTGCGGTGGATTTTCGCGCGGCGGCTGGCAGGCCGTAGTGCTGCGGGGATCGCGCGGGAGCTCAACGAGCGGGGTGTGCCGTGTCCGTCGACTGTGGACCGGGTCCGCAACCGGCACCGGTCGGGCAGGGGTGGACCGTGCAGACGGTGGCGACGATCCTGGAGAACCCGCGCTACACGGGGCGTCAGGTGTGGAATCGGGTGGCCAATGATCGTGATCACGTGGACGTGGTCACCGGGCGTCCGGGGCAGCGGCTCAATCTGCCCGCCGAGTGGGCGATCTCGTCGGAGGTGGCGCACACGCCGCTGGTGAGTGTGCGTGACTTTACCGCGGCGCAGGTGGTGCGCACCCGTCCCGACGATGTGGATCACCGGGCGGAGTACGTGTTGGCGGGGTTGGTGCGGTGTGGTGTGTGCGGTCGGCGGATGGACTCGCACTGGGTGCACGGCCGTCCCGGTTACCGGTGCCGTCACGGCTACACCAGTGCCCACACGCGGCCGGCGGACGCGCCGAAGAGGTTGTACTGGCGCGAGGATTGCCTGCTGGAACGGTTGGCCGCCCTGCCCGAGTTCGCGGACCTCGTAGGCGCCGGGAAGGACGGTCTCGCCGAGCGGCTGCGCGCCCAGGGACAGTTGGTGCAGTGTGACGCAGCCGTGGTCGCCCTTGTCGAGGGGCCACCCTTGCCGGTCCGCCGGGGTCGACGCCTGGTCTGACCGGCCGCACGGGGGCTGACCTGCGGCAACGTGTGAGCGCAGCGTCGCTGGATGGCGGTTCGTCGACCCGTCGGCAGGAAGCTCGTCCGACACGCCGAAATAGATTTGCCCACGCGGTGCGGTGTGATAAACTGGAACCGCAACGCGTGGGCAAACTGTGTCCGAGGAGCGACTTGTTCACTATTCACACGCATTGACTTTCGGTAATCGTGCTAACTATCTCTAGGGGCGCTGCGTTCGCCTTGATTGCTCGATCAAGGCGAACGCAGCGCCTCGAACACGAACCGAACGACCGATATTTGTCACCGTTAGCAGCGATGGCAGTTAAGATGAATATCTCTCTTTGAACGCCGATAGGCTTCGACGCCGGAGATTGACTGAGGCCAACCCGGCCACCCTCCGTGGTCGACTCGCTACTAAACCGACAAAGTTGGCTAAGCCATTAGCTAGTGGATCGATCATACGTTCGACGATGCAGCACAATAGGGTGTAATCGGTATCACTTCCGGGCTTTGAAGCGACAGAGTGGGTAGCTAGCCACGCTCAAGGTCCACGGGAGGAAGCTATGTCGGCCGCCGATTCGGAGTCGAGCGAAGTCGCGGACACTGCTGCATCGGACGCCAAAGTGAACACAACAAGTACAAGCACGCGGCGGAACATCAAGCGGTCCAACAACGCGATCTGGAAGATCGTAGTTGCGGATGGTGAGACACCAAAAGGGCGCCTTGATGAGGTGATCAAAGCTTACGAAATGGCGTTGATCACTGAAGGTTCTACCAAGCAGTCGTTGGTTCTGGTACCGCTTAGGCAATCCGAGTCAAAGATAAAACTGGAACTATATGTAAGGCCTAACTTCGGCGTAGGCCTACTGCCGTTCGTGGAAGATTATCTAATGCAGCCCGAGGACACGAAAAGGTTCGCTGTCCAAGGGGTAGATGCTTGCCTCTTCATAAGCACGGACTCATCTCTATATGCAATCACTTCCGGCGGCGGTCACCATATAATCGCAGATTTTGTCGACTACAGCTTCCCGTTTGACATGGCTAAGCGGCTGATCTCGAATAACTTCACCGCTGCCGACGTGCGTGATATGACTGGCTCTAGGACGAGTCGGGCTGAAACGTATCGACACACGTATTCCATTGACAAAAGTGAAGCAATGGATACGATTTGGAAGAAGCTTGTTGGGCGCCTCGACGCCGAGCGTCTTCCGGAAGGAAGTCCCCTGCGCGGCTTCATCAATCCGGAAAGGCCGCCTGCGGTGGAGATCAAATCTGCGTTCGTGCTTCGACAGAAGCTGGGTCTTTCAGACGTGTGTGAGCTAGTCAAAGCCTTGGAAAGTCTCCCGGAGCCGACTCCGGAACATCTCAAAGAGCTTTCTTTTCTCGACAACCTTTACCCGATCAAGAACGATAAAGACTTGACGTGTAGCCTCTGCGAAGAGTTCGTCGAGAATGTGCGTCTAGCATTGCTCGTCGACGAAGTGCCGGATGTGGATGTCCTTGACCCCTACGAGATTATTTCATTCAAGGCTGCGTCGGAATTCAAGCTCGGTCGAGACAGGATTGGCGACAGTCCGCCAACCATCGACGAGCTGCTTCCGGTTCTGAAGAACAGGCTGTGCAGATTTCTTGAAAACCGGAAAGACTTCTACGACCACTTCATTACCCTTACCCTTAGTTACAGGGTTGATCCGGACGACAAGTCTAAAGTAATCAGACGCAAGCTCTTTGAGTACCTTCACGGTCAAGTTGACTTCGAAGGAAAGACTTACTTTCGTATCGACAAAGTCTGGTATCGAAGTTTTGGTGACTTCCTTGAAAACCTGAAGCGGGACTTCATCGCGGAAGTATTTAGTCGCGAACGGCCGGTCTTGCTTGGACCAGATGTGGAGTTCTTGCCTTGGGCTGGTGGTTCTGAACGGGACTTCAACATCGCGCAGGCGAAAGAGAACGACTTCTATTTTGGTGACGAGATATTCGCAAAGGTCGACCGCGGAAAGGTTGAGCTTTTTGACCTACTGAAGGTTGACGACGAAAACAGGAAGCTATACATCATACATGTGAAAAAAGAATTCGCCGCAAAGATGCGTGACGCATGCTCCCAGATAACCGTCTCGGCAGACGTCATCTCGAAAGACCGCGAGCAGGGTAAGGATGTCTTGATCAACTACTATCGGAACGAATGGAGTAAAAATGAACTAAACGCAGGTGTCTCTGAAGATGCGTTCTTGTCTTGGTTCGACTATGACTTGATTTATGTCGTCCTGTGTTCGACCCGCAATACGTTTGTCGCGGAAGACTTCCAGGAGAACAGGCTCACTTCCCACATCGCGCGTAGGGAGATCTTGGCGACTAAGAATGAAATGAAACGGAATCGGTACGACTTTCGCTTGGCTCACACGAAGTACTCGACGAGCAAGGGGGCTTAGCTGAGGATGTAAGGCGACCTTAGGTGCTGCGATGGAGTTGAACTCTGTTAACTGGTTTGGTCCGGTTGGCACTCGACACGTGTGAGCCACGTGAGTTACCTATTTTGGTGCGAAACTTGTGGAGGTTCTGAAGCTTCTTTGTAATCGAACGTTGTTTATAGCAGTTCGTTGTCTTCGAGCCTTTCGGATTGGGGAATAGAAAACGGTGTGACGTCAACCAGTTTTCCGCAACTGTCGCGAATTACGTTCCACTCGTAGCCGTCGGCGCCCTTCTCCTGCCTTTCGGAGATCTGATGGAGTGCGAAGCCTCGATGATGGCGATCCCAGAGTGTCGCGTGGCGCCACCTTCGAACAAATTTCCGGCGCCTAAGGATACCCTGCGAATTTCGATACCAGCCACGTCCTTGGCTATCGACGAACGTTGTATCCACTAGAGTGTCATTGGTAAAGGCGACAGTGTCGCAACCATCGACCCTAAATAGCTTCGCGTAACGGACACTGTTTGGTGGAACGGTGTCAATAAAAGCTGCGAACCTCTTGTCTCTTAGGGAGACGTATAGTGAGCACACGACTGAGTAATATGGATGTGCGGATGCGTTGGCAACTTTTACGATCATCCAGTGGTGATGGCCAATGGGCTCGTGCTCTTCGCCTGCGTTTCCATCTCCTCGGCCTGCTTCGACGATATGTGCGGAGCTGTGCAAGCCTGCGGCATCCCGCCGTGCTTGATCTTCGCGATTGCGTTTTAGTGCTGTAGCGGCAACGACGGCGCCCGTGGCACCCGCGAGTGCGGAAACACTTCCAGTTACGAGAGGTGCGAGATTGATCCAATTCACTGGACTTCGTTTCCTTTGCCAAGGTGTCGCGTGAATCCCATTGTTAAGACCTCTGCAGGGTTCTGTCGAGCTCTGGAACATCGTACGTCATCAGGCAGTCGTCGTGGAGGGATTTTCTCCATGTGATGGTCGTCAGGGCCGTCGCTGCCTTCTTGATCGCGCTCATGACGGCTGGTGGCCGGACGCATCACGGCGCTGGCGCTTGATCTCGTATAGCGACGTCTACGAGCGGTCGCCGAAACGTCTGCATATCCGATCCTGTGTCGGTTGGGTGCATCAGGTGGTTAGTGGATCTGAGGGATGATCGGACCCCGTGAGTCTTCTTAGGTCGCTGCTGGGTCATTCACCTTGACTGGACCGCTGGCCAATCTGTTGACAGCGGATCGTCTGAGGTGGTGATGGTCATGGTGTGGAGTGAGTTGGCGAGTGATTCCGGCGGCATCGTGCTGTTTCTGGTGTGGCTCGTGATCCCTCTGCTCTACCTCGTCACTGTCGGTAGGCGGTACGCGCGGCAGTGCCAGAAGAACGCACAGGTGGCGGTTTGGGCGCGGGATGAGGTGTGCCTGATCCGTGAGGAGCAGAGGGAAGGCAGTCATGACGGTGACGCTGGTGAGTGACGGCGAACAGGGAGAGGGTGGGGAGAAGCCCGTCTCGCTGTTTGATGACCCGAAGGTCGTCGGTGAGGTTCAGGAGTTCGTGGACGATCAGGCTCCGCGGGTGTTCGCGGTGGTGCAGGAGACGTTCGGGCCTCCGGAGGACTTGCAGATCATGGCGTGGGGGATGACCACCAAGAAGGGGGTCGAGGTGATCAGCGTGCACGGTGGGATGCGCATGGGGCTCCAGTCGGCGGAGAACGCGCTGATCTTCTACCGGGCCGGTGGGAGTGCGAACCCTCGGATCTTCTGGGTCGGGGGCAAGGGTGACGAGTAACGGGCTGGAGACGGCGCTGGAATGCGTCGGGCGTGGGTGGCCGGTTGTGCCGGGGGCGCTGTGGGTCGGTGACTCCTATGTTGATCCGGTTACGAACGCTGAGTGCGATGCGCTCGCCTTGGCGTCGCCTGCGATGGCGACTCTGGACCCGGAGGAGGTCCGGCGGCTGTGGCCGGTGTCGGACGGCGGGGTCACGCGGTCGGCGTTGGCTGTGCTGGGCAAGCTGATGGCTGCGGTGGTGGTGGAGCCTGAGCTGGCGCGGCGGGTGGTCGATTCGGAGGCGTTCCGGGCGTCGCCGACGCCGGTGGTGATGCTTCCGGTTCCGACGCTCGGGTTGATGATCGAGTCGGCGGTGTTCGTGGTGTCGTCGGCGGAGGGGCTGGATGAGAGGTTGGTCTTTCCTCGGGGCTCGATGCTGCCGCTGCCGCCCGCCGTGGTGGAAGGGCACAAGGCGGAGTGGCTCGTGTCGCCTGCCGAGTGTGGCGAGTTGATGAGCGGTCCGGATTTGGCGGACCTGTTGGCGCTGGAGACCTCCAACCGTCGTTGACCGCGCCCCGACGGTTGGGCATGGGGTGCCGGATGCCTCCCCCGGCACCCTTGGGACGGGACGGCCGTGTGCGAACCATCCATTCGGATGGCATCGTGCACGGCCGTTTCGTGCGTTTGGGACGGGTTGGAGTGTCCCGTCCCGGTCGTCACTGTGGCGTGTTTGCGCTGGTCAGACCCAGTGTGTGAGGTGTCCCGTCGGTCGGGACGGGTTGGCGTGGTGGGACGGGGCTCGGGACGGGTAGCAGCTACGTCGTGACACACTGAAATCAACGGCTTGTCAGCGCAGAATCAGCCGGTGAGAGGTGGTCATGCGGACGGCGCGGACGGTGCTTGAGCAGAAGATTTGGGACCGACAGCAGACGCTGGAGGAGTTCGCCGAGTACGTCGAGGTCTTCGCGCGGGAGGCTGGAGAACCCGGCACGATCAGCTTGCGTCACCTCCACAGGCTGGCTGCGGGGCGGAGGTCGTCCGGTCAGCCGCTCGGTCCGGTCCGGCCGGTGACTGCTCGGCTGTTGGAGAAGATCTTCCGGACCAGCATCCACGAGCTGTTGGCGGAACCCTCGGCTGCTGGGTCCGCGGGGAACGACGTCGGCAAGGTGGACGTGCGTGCGAACGCCGACTTGGCTGACATGGCCGATTGGTTGGACGAGCGGGCCGGGTGGGCACCAGAGGAGAGCCGAGCGAGGGTTCACGCCAAGCTCTCCACGTTCGAGGCAGGCGCGCTGGTCGACCGGCGGTATCGGCGCGCGAGGGTGAGTCGGGAGCAGATCGTTCGTGCGCTCCGCGCGTACTACCGACGTGGAGTCGCTGGGCACGACATGTACCGCGTGCGTTGTGGTGGCGAAGACGTCAGGACCAGCATCCTTGCTCGTCCCGAGTGGCTTGATCAGCCCGCTTCGTTGACGGCGGAGAACGACCGCTTGGTGCTCGCCGGCCGCCGTGATGGTCCGCGCGCTGCCCTGAGTGAAGTGGCGGCGGAAGCGGCTGTGGACCGGCTCGCTGAGTGGGCCGCGTTGGACGTGCGGGTCATGAACCTGCCGCTCTACCGGCTGCTGCGTGTGGACGTCGGTTCGGCCATCGAGGGCACGGTGGGGCTGGTGGACTTCGCCGAGTACGCCTTGACGGCGGATCTGCTCGAAGGCGAGCTGGTCGAGGCGGTGGTGTCGGGCGCGGGAACGGGTGCGCTGCCGCTTCGGGACGAGTTCTTGCCGAATCTCGATGCAGTGCTCGACCTGCCGGGACGCGTGTGCGCAGGCGGTGTGCTGGCGCTATGTGCGATCGCTCGTCCGCGTGATCCGTACCGTGGGGCGCCGGACTACGTGCTGCTGGTGCAGGAGCGGTCTGGGCATGTGCTCAACACGTCCGGGCGGTTGGCCGTTGTACCGAAGGGCTTCCACCAGCCGTTGACCGATGTGCGTGCAGACGCTCGGGTCAGCGCCACGCTGCTCCGAGAGTTGGAGGAGGAGCTGTTCGGCCGCGACGAGGTGGACACCACGGCGGGGGAGGGCCGCGTGGCTGCGCCGATGCACCCTGGGCGGTGGTCTGCGTCGATGAGGTGGCTGCGCGAAGATCCGAGCAGGATGCGGATGGAATGCACCGGGTTCGGGTTCAATCTGGTAAGCGGGAATTACGAGTTCGCTAGTCTTGTGGTCATCGAGGACGAGGAGTTCTGGACACGCTTCGGTGGGGCGGTTGAGGCCAACTGGGAAGCGTCGGGATTGCGGTTGTATTCGAGCCTTGACGACGAATTGATCACCGATTTGGTGACGCACGAGTCCTGGAGCAACGAAGGGCTGTTCGCGTTGCTCCAGGGACTACGGCGGCTTGCGGAGATCGGTGGCCGGCGGGTGAAGCTACCGGCAATCGAAGTGTCAGGTCTGTGACGGCCACCGGACCGTGAGGACGGTCGAGTCTTCGAGCGCTTCCCACGAGTGGTCGACGCCGGCACCCCACATCACGTAGTCGCCGGGGCGGGTCATGGTGGTGTTGCCCTCGGTGGTGTCGACGCGGAAGTTGCCCTGTACCAATAGAACCAGGGTGGTTCGCTGATCGTCGGACGTCCACTCGACACGCTTGTCGCCCGCCGGGTGGTTGAACCACTTGACCTCTACGTCCTTCTGGGACCGGACGCCCTCGGACGGGTCGATGAAGTGGCCTACCAGCCAGCCGCGGGTCACCGCGCCGTCTTCGTTGGCGTTTCCGGCTTGCCAGTTGGCGGTCACTCTGTCTCCCATTCGATCGTTGGCAGGTTCACGCGACTTCCGCCGATTTGCTGTAGACGGCGGAGGCCCTGGAGGAGCGCGAACAGTCCTTCGTTGCTCCACGCTACATCGTTGGTCAGTTCTTCGAGGCTGTCGGTGTCGAGGCTGGAGAACTGACGGAGGTTCGCTGCTTCCCAGTTCGCACGGACTTGTCCGCCGAACTCGGTCCAGAACTGTTCGTCTTCGACCACGATCAGGCTGGCGAACTCGAAGTTGCCGCTGACGAGGTTCAGGCCGAACCCGGTGCACTCCATCCGCAGACGACCTGGCTCGGCGAGCAGCCAGCGCATCGGCTCGGACAGGCGGGTCGGGTGCATCGGGTCGGCGTGGCGCTGGTCGCCGATCGTGTTGTCGATGTCGTCACGGCCGAACAGCTCCTCTTCCATCTCGCGGCGGAGCGTCGCGCCGATCTGGGCATCGGCCCGGTAGTCGGTCAGTGGCTGGTGGAAGCCCTTGGGGATCACGGCCAGGCGGCGCGCGGCGTTGATGACGTGGCCTGAGCGTTCCTGGACCAGCAGGAGGTAGTCCGCTTCGCCTCGGAACTGGTCGGCCGGTCGTGCGATTGCGGTCAAGGCCAGGGTGCCGCCCGCGCACATGCGGCCGAAGACGTCGAGGACCGAGGGCAGTTCGGGCAGGTAGGCGTCTCGGAGGGGGAGAGCGCCGGGCCTGATCGGTTGGTCGGTGGTGAGCGCGTCGACCAGCTCGCCTTCGAGCAGGTCCATCGTCACCACGTACCCCACGAAGTTCGTCACGCCGACGGAGCCGGCGAGCGCGTGTTTCCTCACGCCGACGTCGAGCAGTCGGTACAGCGGCATGTTGACCATGCGGTTGCCAAGCGCCAGTGCTTCGGCGAGCCGCTGTGCCGCGTGTCCGGCGCTCTCCTCGTTCATCGTCTGGTGATCGTTCGGGGTGACGGTCGACAGCTTGAGCCGGTCGTGGGCTGGGATGAGCGGGCAGTCGAGGTCGAGCCAGTCCGGGTGCGTGAACACGGTCGTGGACGCGCGGGTGGTGGAGCCGAAGCGGGCGGCGTAGCGGCCGTGGCCGGTGGTGGTCGCGCCGTAGTACGCGGCGAGCGCGCGGGCGGTGTCGCGCTGGTTCACCCGTCCCCGGCGGACGCCTCGGTCCTGTAGCGCGCGGACGTCCAAGCGGACGAGGCGGGCGGCAACGTCACGCCGTGCCGTTCCCGGCTCCCAGCCCGCGTGCTGGTCGAGCCAGTCGAGCGCCGCGACGATGTTCGGGTCGGAGCTGAGCCGTAGTTCGGCGTCGGCTGCCGAGCCGTCCGGGAGGTCGAGCTTCGGTTCGGCGGTCAGGGCGGCGAATCTGGCCTTGACCGTTGGGTCCGCCTGGTCGTGGGCGGTGTCGAGGAGTTGTTGCATCTCGGACTTCGGCTTGAGGTCCGGTTTCTGGTGCCAGCCGGCGACCGTGCGGACGGCGATTCCCAGGTGCTCGGCGAACGCTTCGTTCGTGAGGCGCATGGCTGCCTGGAGTGCGCTGGCGGTTCGGCCGGTCCAACCCTCGTGCTGGCTCATCTTCTCGCTATCCCCCGGAGCGATGTGCACTGGTGGTGCACTGGATGTGCATCGGTGATGCATGGGGCCGAAGGCGCTTCCGCAGTGGAATTGAGCCATGGAAAACAGCTCGCTTCACCAGCGGAAATGCATCGCGCTAGCGGCGGTCGCGGACGTGTTCGATGACGGTCGAGAGGTCCGACTTGAGGTCGTCGAGGCGGTCGGTGATGTCGTTGAGCCGCTGCTCGAAACCGTCCAAACGGGACCAGAGGCTGTCGGTCGGGTTGATGATCGGCTCGTCGGCTTCCGGTGGCCTTCGGCCGTGCAGCACGGAGTCCAGGTGCTGCGGGTGCCAACCGAGCGTGGTCGACAGGGACTCAAGGGTCCGCGGGCTGCGGCGGCGCTCGACCGTGTGGTGCTGGATCTCGCGCACGATCGCTTGGGAGACGTGCGAGCGTTCCGCAAGCTCCCGTTGACGCCAACCCAGCTCGTTCACGCGCTGGTTGATGGCCTTGGCGACTGCCGCCCAATCCTCCGACACGTATTCCTCCGCGCTCCGCCTCAGCGCTGAGATTAGCCGTCTTCCGCTGTTCCGTGACGTGACACGGCGCATTTCGCGCCGGGTGCGATCAAACGCGCCTTCCCTTGCGCTGAAATCAGCAATATAGAGCTGAAATCGTCAGCTCGATAAGTCGAAGGGCTTTTCTGATGCGTACTTCTCTGCCTTCTTCCGGTTACACGGTTCGTCAGGCCGCTTGGCTGCTGGGCGTCGAACCGTCCACCCTCTGCCGCGCCGTTCGGCTCGGCAGGCTGCCGCTGGTGCGGCGGCGCGGCCGGTTCGTCATCCCGGCGAGCGTGCTGGTGCGGCTGCTCGGCGAGCCCCGTTCGGGAGGCACGCCGTGAACCTGGTCTCGATCGCTTGGGAGCTGGACCGGCTCCGGTGGGTGCCGAGCGCGGTGCTGGCCCTGGTCGTGGAACGCGACGGACTGTGCATGGAGACGTTCCCGGACCTGCCGCCGTGGGTGGACGAGGAGATGACCGATCGGGAGCTGGCCGCGCGCATGTGTGCTGGCTGCCCGGTGCGGGACGAGTGCTTGGAACTGGCGTTGCGCACGGCCGGTGCGGACGCGGTCGGCGTGTGGGGCGGACTGGCTGCCGACGACCAGCGCGAACTGCGCCCGCACTGGCTGCAACGCGGTGAACGGGTCGAGAGGGGGTCGGGTTCATGAACGCTCTCAGCCTCACGCCGACGCAACTGCTCGCCGGGCTCGGCGTGGTCCTGATGTTGCTGCTCGTCTGGCGGGCTGGTGCTCGGCGAGCGAAGGCCGCCGCGAGTGCGGCAAGGACGAGTGCGCGGTTGGTGTCGCTCGCCGGTCGGGTGGCCGTGAACGCGGTGTTGATCGTGCTGGTGCAGTGGGTGGTGATCACCCATCGCGGTGACGGGTGGTTGCTCCTAGCGGTGCTCGTCGTGCCGGCGCTGTTCGCGTCGTACACGTTGACGCGGGCGCTGACCGTGACGACGTACGAGCCGTCTCGGCGGCGAGGTGAGCGGCGATGAGTGAGCCGGTTGAGCGGGTGGCTCGACAGGTTGACCGGTTGTGCTGGACGGGGATCTTGCTCGGGTTGGCGTTCACGATGACGAACGTCCAGCAGTTCGCGGCGGCTGGTGCTCCGGTGTGGTCGCTCGCGTGGTCTGCGGCTTGGTTGCTCGATCCGATGGTGTCGCTGGTGTTGCTGGCGATCCTTCGGGCCGAGCAGGTCACGGCCCGATATGGCGTCCGGATGGGCGGGTGGGTGCGGGCGGCGAAGTGGTTCACGCTCGCTGCCACGTACGTCATGAACACCTGGAGTGCGTTCGTGGCCGGCTCGGCGGCGCTCGTGGTGCTGCACTCGGTGCCGCCGTTGGTCGTGTTCGTGGCTGCCGAGGCGGTCACGGAGTTGCGGGACAAGCTTGGCGCGGCCGTGAACGCCGTGCCGAGCGCTCCGCCGGCACCGGCGCCCTCGGCTCCGCGGACGTCGTTCGCGGACTACCTCGCCGTGGCTCGGGCGGCGCGGACGCCGGACGTGAAGGTGACGCCGGCGTGGGTCCGGGAGGTCACCGGGTGCTCGCGTGGGTTGTCGTCACGACTCGCAGCGGCGCTCGCCGAGGACGGGGGCCGTTCATGAACGGCGACCTGGTGCCCGCTGAGCCGGTGCTCGAAGGAGAGGTGGTCGGTGAACCTCGATCGTTGGTTCGGCGGCTGGGGAGCGGCTGGCAGCGTGCGCGCGCCGTGCCGCCACAGTTGAAGTCGTCACAATCACTTCAGTATTGGCTAAACACAATCCTCACTTCCCTCGTGCGGCTGCCGGGCCAGCTCCTGAGCGGAGTCGGCAGGGGAGCGGTGGTGGCGGCTCGCGCGTGGCGGCGCTGGGTCCGGGTGAAGGACTACCGGGAGGCTGCCGAGCAGTCCGAGAAGCTGGCGGACAAGTTCGTGGAGATCCGCGCCTTGACCTTGTTCCGGTGGAAGGTGACCGGTGCCGTGTTCGGGGCTGTCTCGGCGGCGCTGCTCGTGCTGTACGTGCTCTACGGCGGGATTGCCATGTGGAGCGCTGCCGGGCTGGCATCGGTGACGCTGGCGATCGTGGGACGCCGGAAGGACGGCTCGCCAGGACGTAAAGCGGTGTTGTCCGGTCCGCGCACGCTCACGTGGACGATGGACCCGCAAGTCCTGGTCGACGCGTTCCGGGACGCGAAGCTGATCGGCAAGGACGAGACCTTGCGGTTGGTCGAGCGCGCGGCGCGCGTGGGGGAGGGCTGGGCGGTCACGGTTGATCTTCCGGCCACGCGGAAGGCTGTGGACGTCATCAAGAACCGGGACGCGCTGGCATCCGCGTTGGCGGTGGACGAGGTACAGCTCATCGTGGAGCGGGTCCGTGGTCGCGGTGGGCACGCGGGCCGGGTGTTCCTGTGGGTGGCCGATGACGACCCGTACGCGGGTCCGCCGTTGCGGACGCCGTTGCTGGATGTGGAGCGGTGGGACGCATGGCGGCCGGTGCCGTTCGGACGGGATGCGCGGAACCGACGTATTGATCTTCCGTTGGTGTGGACGTCGTTGCTCGTCGGTGCGATTCCCAGGCAGGGCAAGACGTTTGCTACTCGGTTGGCTGCGGCAGGGCTGGTGCTGGATGCGTACGCGCGGCTGTACGTGTTCGACGGGAAGGGCGGTAAGGATTGGGAGGCCGGCGAGCAGATCGCTTACCGGTACGTGTGCGGGGACGAGCTTGAGCACGCGTACGACGTGCGGGATCACCTCGTGGAGTTGGTGGCAGAGGTGCAAGCTCGGTATGCGCGGATGGCCACTTTGGACGATGAGGTGTGTCCGGAGTCGAAGATCACGCCGGTCATCTCGCGGGATGCGGACCTCGGGATGCCGATCACTGGCGTGGTGATCGATGAGGTACAGGTGTTCCTGGAGAACCCGACGCGTGAGCAGGTGGGAGGCAAGAAGACCACCCTCGGCGCGTACATCGCTGACCTGTTGACCTACCTCGTGCGGAAGGGGCCGACGGCCGGTGTGGTGGTCATCCTGGCCACTCAGCGGCCGGACTCGAACACCATCCCGTCCCGGCTGCGGGCGGTGCTCGGCTCGCGGTTTGCGTTGCGGGTGATGGACTGGCGTGACTCGAACATCGTGCTCGGCGAGCAGATGAACACGCGTGGGTATGACGCTTCGACGTTGCTGCCGAGTCACAAGGGCGTCGGCATCCTGCGGCCGGACGGCGAGACGGAAGCCGGCGCGGACATGATCGCCATGACCGTGCGGACCTACTACATGCCGAACGCCGAGTGGCGGGTGATCTGTGCGCGTGGTCGAGCGCTGAGGGAAGCTGTGGGCACGCTCGCCGGTCATGCGGTTGGCGACGATGCTCCGCGGCCGATCGACTCGACGTCGGTGGTCAAGGCGATCGTGAGCGGGACGACTGATGGGTGGGTCGTGGACCTGCCGGAGCCGTTGGCGGCAGTCGTGGACTACCTCGGCGAGGGGCTGGACGAGCGCGAGTTCGTGCCCACGTCGGAGTTGGTAGAGGTGCTGGAGGTCGAGGCAGCCACGTTCGCTCGCGAGATGAGCGAGCTGGGGTGCAAGCCGCTGCGGCAGTACGTGCCGGACGGGGAGACCTCACGGCGTGTTCGTGGCTACCTGACGGCGGACATCCGGGCGGCTGTCGAGCGGGTGGCCGCTGATGAAATCGGCTTGCAGGCCGGTGATCGGGCATGACCGCTGACGGCCGTGTCACGGTGCGCCTGCCGGATGAACTTCCTGTGCTGACGCCTGCTACCAGCCGCATACTGCTCGCCATACTGGTCGAACTGACCGAGGTGGAGGTCTTGGACGGACCTCCGGGAGGGGGTGACGATGACTGTTGAAATCAGCCGAGACCCGTGGGCGACGCTGGACGAGCTGCTGGGCGTCGAGGTGGTCGAAGCGATCGAGGACGGGATCGGACCGGTAGCGGTCTACGGGCGGTGCTCGACGGAGGGCAACCAAGATCCCGAGACGTCGCGTGGTTGGCAGTTCGGCAACGCGCGGAAGTTCGTGGAGCCGCTCGGCGGTGTCGTCGCTGAGGAATTCTTCGACGTGGGGCAGTCGCGGTCCGTGCCGTGGGAACGTCGAGAGGAAGCGGCTCGGCTGCTGGCGGCGTTGAAGAACCCGCATCGTGGGTGGAACGCCGTGGTGGTCGGTGAAGGCACACGGTGTTGGTTCGGCAACCAGTTCTCGCTCATCGCGCCGAAGTTCGCCGCGTACGGCGTCGGCCTGTGGGTGCCGGAGCTGGGCGGGAAGTTCGACGCCCGGAACCCGTCACACAAGATGTTGATGAGCGTGCTCGGCGGTATGAGCGAGTCCGAGCGTCAGCACGTGCAGGCACGAGTCCGGGCCGCGATGGATGCCCAAGTGGTGAACGAAGGGCGACACCAGGGCGGACGTGCACCCTACGGCTACGTGGTCGTGGACGGTGGTCCGCACCCGAACCCCAGGAAGGCGAGCGAGGGCTACCGGTTGCGGGTGCTGGCGATTGACGAGCAGTCGGCGGAGGTCGTCCAGCGGATCTTTGCCGAGTACGTGAGCGGTCGAGGTGACCGGGCGATTGCGACGGGCCTCAACCGAGACGGGATTCCCTGTCCATCTGCTCGACGGCCGGACCAGAACCGGCACCGACTGGCCGATGGCTGGCAGGGCAGCACGGTCCGAGCAATCCTGGACAACCCGAGGTACACCGGGTTCGCGTTCTTCGGGCGATGGGCGCGGCAGGAGATGTTGCTCGACCCTGACGACGTGGCAGCCAGCTACGTGATCAGGTTCCGGCGAGCGAGCGCCGATCGGATCGTGCGGTCCCGCAAGCCTGCGCATCCGGCGATCGTGAGTGTCGAGGAGTTCACGCAAGCGCACCTGCTGAGCAAGTCGAAGTCCGCCGGTGGGCTGAAGACGGCTCGCAAGACTGAGCGCGCCGAGCGACCCACGAAACGGCCGTACCTGTTTCGGGGCATCGTCCGGTGCACAGCCTGCGGTCGGAAGATGGAAGCCAGTCCACGGGCGCGCGGCGTGTACTACCGGTGTCCGGCTCGGACGCTCGCGCCCGGATCGCCTGCGCTCGCCACGCATCCGCCAACGGTCTATCTCCGCGAGGACGTTCTTCAGGAAGCGGTGAACGGGTGGCTCGGGCGATTGTTCGCGCCGGAGAACCGGGAGCGGACCGTTGCCGCTCTGGTCGAGTCCCAGGGAACGAACGGCGCGGCCAACGGGAGGGAGGCGGCGAAAGCGCGGCTCGCCAAAGCGGAGGCTCAGTTGAGCCGGTTCCAAGAGGCCATCAAAGCCGGAATTGACCCGCTGGCGCTGGTCGAGCCGATGAACGAGGCGCAGGCGGTTCGAGCTGCCGCGCGGGCGGAACTGGAGGGAACACCGGCACCGGACGCCCTGAGCGCCGCCGAAGTCCACGCGATGATCGACTCACTGGGTAACGTCGGAGCGGCCTTGGCCGATGCTGACATAGAGAGCGTGGCGAGCCTCTACAGGGCGGTTGACCTGCAAGTTCGCTACACGCACACGGCCCACGAGGCTGATGTGATCATCAAACCCGTGGGCCGTGTGAATAGTGCGCGTGTCCGAGGGGGGACTTGAACCCCCACCCCCTTTCGGGGACTAGCACCTCAAGCTAGCGCGTCTGCCATTCCGCCACCCGGACTCGGCTCTCGCCGTGGTGTGGACATAGATTACATGATCGTTCCCGGTGGCCAAAATCGGGGGGTCTTGTGAGAGGTGGGAAGGCTGTATGTGCTGGTAGGAAGCTTGCTGAGGTGGAGGCGGCCGAGGAGGGGAGGGATGGGGCGGGCCTGTGGGTGAGGGGATTCAGGTGTTGCTGAGAGCCGTGGCCTTTGTTCCGATCAGCGTGCTGTCGGCGGTGGGGTTTGGCGAGTCGCGGTGGGTGGTGACGGCAGACGTGCCACCGGAGGTTGGGGCGACGCACTGGTGGCCCAGGTGCAACTGGAGCAGCGGCAGGTCACGGTGTTTTGTGGTCACTCGGCTGCGAGGAGTTTGGGGGCGTCGCTCGCGCGGGAGGGGGAGTTCCGGTCAGGAGTGCGGCTGACCGGAACTGGTTCGGTTCCTCGCGGGGTGGTCGGGTTGGTCAGAGGTAGCCGAACGCCGGGGGGAAGATCAGGACCACGATCCAGGCCCACCCGGCGAACACCGGGAGGTAGGCGGTTTGCCAGCGCTCCAGGCGTGTGAACGGCGTGCGTTTGCGCACCAGGGCGAGCACCAGCCAGGCCGACCAGGCCAGGTTGGCCAGGAGGATGACGTTCTCGCCTAGGGCGGCTGCTTTGTTCGGGGTGGTTCCGTACTCCGTGATTCGGCCGGTGACCTCCAGCAGCACCAGGACGTCGATGGCCAGGGCACTGACGACGAGGGCGAGCTGGAGCTTGTCGAACATCCCGGCGGGCGCCAGTGGGTCGCGGGCGGAGATGGAGTAGAGGAGGAGGCCCAGGACGACGACCAGGAGGAGGTCGAACAGGATCAGGGCCTCGCGTTCGACGTCGATGCCGGAGCTGGTCACGCTGAAGGTGATCAGGAAGGCCAGCAGCACGGCGGTGAACAGGGGGGTGAACAGTCTGGTCAGGACTGGTGCGATGTTCTCCACGACGCTCTGCTTGGCCTCGACCAGCCACCCGGCCACGACGACGGCCGCGGCCGCGCCGCAGGGGACCAGCCACTGGCCGATGAAGGTCTCCGGGGTGATCCCGATGGCCTCGAACGTGCCGAACACGAAGGCGGTCAGCACGCCGCCGCCCAGGGCGATGAGGACGTAGTAGACGAACCACTCGCCGGTGAAGCGGACGAAGTCCATTCGCCGGCGCGGTGAGCGCAGGTCGTCGGACACGTAGGCCAGGCCGACCGCGAACCACAGGGCGATCGGCAGGTGGATGGCGGTCAGCGCCAGCGACTGAGAGTCATCGGTGAGCGGGTAGGCGTTGGCGGCTACCGCGCCGATCGCGAACAACGCCACCAGCGCGCCGATCACCGCGCGTCCGGCGCGGCGTCGCCAGGCCAGGAACGCTGCCAGCCAGGGCAGGACGAGCAGGCCGGCGTTCGGGCCGTAGAACGCGCCGTCGTGCTCGAAGTCGAGCCCGAACAGCTCGGGCGCCTTGATCGCCGCCGCCGCGCCCACCGCGCAGAGGACCATCGTGAGCAGGTCCCGCCGGGAGCGGGTGGTGGCGACCTCGTCGTCGGCGTCGCCGGTCAGCACCAGCTGCTTCCACAGCCGTTCCGAGTGCTCCCGGGCGAACTCGCGGGACAGGTCGTCCAGGCTGCCCATCCGCTTGACCGCCACCAGGAACGCCTCGTCGGTGCGCAGTCCGGCGGCGACGAGCTGGTCGACCGAACCCCGGAGGTGGTCTTCGAGCTCGTCCACGTCCGCCCGCCGCAGCTCCTCGCGGCGCTGCACGTAGTCCCGCCACTGGGTGAACTGCGCCTCCAGGTCGGGCTCGTCGCCGGTCACGAGAGACCTCCGAGCGGGTTCGCCGCGAACGGCCGGGGGTCGGTCCAGATCTCCTTGAGGGCGCCGACGACGGTGTCCCACTGGCGGCGCTGCTCGGCCAGCTCGGCCAGGCCGCCCGGCGTGATGCGGTAGTACTTGCGCCGCCGCTCGCCGGAGGCGGACCGCCAGCTCGACTCCACGTGCCCGAGGCGTTCCAACCGGTGCAGCAACGGGTAGAGCAGGCCCTCCGTCCAGTCCAGCTCCCCGCCGGACAGCTCGCCGATCCGCCGGAGGATCGCGTAGCCGTAGCTGTCCGCCTCGGCCAGGATGCCCAGCACCATCGGCGTCGCCGAGGCGGCCACGAGGTCCTTGGTGACTTTCACTCGTCCTCCACCCTAGAAGTTCTAGGCATAGTAGAACTAGGTATCAGGTGGGGGCAAAGCGCCCTTTCCTCGCCCTGCGGGATTCGAATCCCCTGCTTACGGTCGTCCGGCCATGCCGATCAGCGACGACCGATGGGCCGGTGATGAGCGGAGAGCGCGTCGGGTCCACGCCCTACCTGATGCTGGCCGTCGCCACGGTCGGCTTCGCGGTGAACTTCTGGGCGTGGGCGCTGCTCAGTCCGCTCGGGCCGATGTTCAAGGAGGCGCTGGGGCTCAGCGCGTTCCAGCAGGCGCTGCTGGTGGCGGTGCCCGTGGTGGTCGGGTCGCTGGGGCGCATCCCGGTGGGCGCGCTGACCGACCGGCACGGCGGGCGGGTGATGTTCCCGCTGATCTCGGCCGTGACGATCGTGCCGGTGCTGTTCCTGGGCCTGGTCGGGCATGGCTCGCTGGCGGGGCTGCTGGTCGGCGGGTTCGTCCTCGGGCTGGGCGGGTCGTCGTTCGCCGTCGGCGTGCCGTTCGTCAACGCCTGGTTCCCGCCGCACCGGCGCGGGATGGCGATCGGCGTGTTCGGCGCGGGCATGGGCGGCACGGCGATCAGCGCGCTGACGACGGTCCAGCTGGTCGACGCGGGCGGCGTGCCGACGCCGTTCGTGGTGACGGCCGCCGTGCTGGCGGTGTACGCGGTGGTGGCGTACGCCGTGCTGCGCGACGCGCCCGGCTGGTCGCCGCCGACCGAGCCGACGGCGCGCCGGTTGCGCAGCGCGCTGCGCCTGCCGGTGACCTGGCAGGCGTCGGCGCTGTACGCGGTGGCGTTCGGCGGGTACGTGGCGTTCTCCGTCTACCTGCCCGCCTACCTGGAGACCGCCTACCACCTGGGGCAGACCGACGCGGCGAACCGCACCGCCGGGTTCGTGCTGCTCGCGGTGGTGCTGCGGCCGGTGGGCGGGTGGCTGTCCGACCGGGTGGGCGCGGTGCGGGTGCTGACGTGGGCGTTGGGCGTGACGACGGTCTGCGCGGTGGTGCAGGCGTTCACGCCGGAGCTGATGCCGGTCGGCACGGTGGCGTTCCTGGCCATGGCGGCGGCGCTGGGCGCGGGCAGCGGCGCGGTGTTCGCGCTGGTCGCCCTGCTCGCGCCGGGGCGATCCTGGTCTACCGCCGCCGCACGGTCGGCCCGGTGTTCTCCGCGACCACCCGCAACGACAAGGTGATGTACGTGCTGCTGGTCGGCACGCTGCTGCTCGGCCTCGGCACGACCGTCCTGGGCAACCTGACCGACCACCCGCACGACTACCGCGAATCCGTCTCACCGTGGTTCCGCTCGATCTTCTACTTCCAGCCCCAGCCGGAGCTGATGGCGGACGCGCCGATCGGCTTCCGGCTGCACGCCCTGTCCGCGTGGGCGCTGTTCGCCTTCTGGCCGTTCAGCCGCCTGGTGCACGTGTTCTCGATGCCGCTGGGCTACCTGACCCGTCCGTACGTCGTCTACCGCAGCCGCTGACTCACCCCAGGCGCGCGTCGACCAGCTTCGCCAGCAGGCGCGGTGTCGGGTGCTCGAAGACGTCCCGCACACCCAGCCGGACGCCGACGCGCTGCCGCAGCCGGGTCAGGAGGCGGACCGCGATCAGCGAGTCGCCGCCCAGTTCGAAGTACGACGAATCGGCGTCCACCTCGGCGTCGAGCACTTCCCGGTACACCGCCTCGACGTGGGACAGCACGTCGTGCGCGTCGTCGGCCACGGGCTTGGGCCCCTGGCCGGTGAACGAGGCGCGCAGCGCGGCGACGTCCACCTTGCCGGTGGCGGTGAGGGGGAGGGACGCGCGGGCGTGGACGTGGTGCGGGTGCATGGCGCGGGGCAGCCGGGCCTCCAACGCGCGCACCACGTCGGCGGGCGTGGCCGGGTCGGTCGCGGACGGCACGTAGACGCCCACGAGCGTCGGGTGCTCGCCGTCGACGGCGAAGACGACCGCGGTCGTGACGCCGGGGCACGTGGTCATCGCGCGTTCCACCTCGGCCGGTTCGACCCGGACCCCGCGCACCTTGAGCTGCCGGTCCGCCCGGCCGAGGAAGGTCAGGCCGCCGTCCGGCCGGACGCGCACCACGTCACCGGTGCGGTACGCGCGTCCGGCGGGGGTCGGGGCGAACCGCTCGGCGGTCAGGTCCGGGCGGTGGTGGTAGCCCCAGGCGACGGTCGGCCCGGCCACCGACAGCTCCGAGGCGCCGTTCCCGCGCGGGACCAGGATCTCCCCGATGTGCGGCAGGGCGTGGCCGATCGGCACGTCGTCGGTGTCGAGCAGGGCCCGCCCGACCCGGCCGCCGATGTCGGCGGCGTGCGTGACCATGACCGTCTCGGTCTGGCCGTAGGCGTTGATCAGCCGCACGTGCTCGGGCACGTGCTCGGACCACAGCCGCACGGTGCGGGCGCGGGCCTCCTCACCGCCCATGACGACCGCGCGCAGGCTCGGCGGCAGCGGCTCGCCCGTGGTGACGAGGTGGTCGACCAGCTCGTTCCAGAGGGCGGTGGCGAGGTTGACCACGGTGACGCCGCGGTCGGCGACCACGGCGAGCAGGGTCGCGATGGACGGGTCGGCCGTGCGGTCGTCGCACACCAGGGCCGCGCCGCCGAACAGCGTCGCGTAGATCTCCTCGCCGCTGGTGTCCCAGATCAGCGGGGTCAGGTTCAGCACCCGGTCCTGCTGCGTGATCCCGTACCTGTCGGTCAGCGCCGCGCCCGCGGTGAGCACGGCCCGGTGCGGCACCAGGACGCCCTTCGGGACGCCGGTGGACCCCGAGGTGAACATCAGGTAGGCGAGGTCGTCGGGCGAAGCGGCCGAAGTGGACTCGCCGGTGGGCTCGCCGGCCGGCCCGTCGAACGGCAACGGCGCCACCGGGAGGTCCCGGAGGACGGGCGCGAGCGCGGCGAGGGTGGCGTCCCGGCCGAGCACCGCGACGGCGCCGCCCGTGGTGAGCACCGACCGCAGGCGGTCCTCGGGGTCGCCGGGCGACACCGGGAGGTACGCGGCTCCGGCGTGCAGCACGCCCAGCGCGCCGGCGATGGTGCTCCAGTGCCGCTCGGCCGGCACCGCCACCCGCGCGCCGCGGGGCACGCCGTGCGCGGCCAGGCCGCCCGCGATCCGCCGCACCTCGGTCATCAGCTCCCGGAACGTCAGCTCGCGGTCGCGGTCCAGCAGGGCGGGCGCGTCCGGTGTGGCGGCGGCGACCCGTGCCAGCTCGGCGGTGATGCTCACCGGGGTTCCTCCAGGTGCTCGCGGAGCAGGGACAGGTAGTCGTCGGCCAGCGCGGCGGCCGTGGCGCGGTCGAACAGGTCGGTGCTGTGGGCGACGAAGCCGACCAGGCCCGCGCCGTCCCAGGCCAGCTCCAGCTCCACCTCGAACTCGCTGGTCCGGCTGGGCAGCGGCACCGGCGTGGCGGTCACGCCGGGCAGCCGCAGGTCGTCCTCGGCGAAGTCCTGGACGGTGAACACCGCCTGGAACAGCGGGGTCCGGGAGAGGTCGCGCGGCGGCGAGACCGCCTCCACCACCTGCTGGAACGGCACGTGGCCGTCGTCGTAGGCGTCGAACGCGGTCGACCGCACCCGGCGCAGCAGCTCGGGGAACGCGGGCGCGCCGGACACGTCCACCCGCAGCACGACGGTGTTGGTGAACAGGCCGATCATGGCCTCCTCGTCCGCGCCCTCGCGGCCGGACAGCGGCACGCCGACGCTCAGGTCGTGCTCGCCGGACCGGCGGGCCAGCACGGCGAAGAAGTTGGCCAGCAGCACCATGAACAGCGTCGCGCCGTGCCGCCGCGCGTGGTCGCGGGCGCGCCGCACCAGCTCGGGGTCGACGGTCAGCGGGACGCGTCCGCCGTGCGGCGACCGGATGCGCGGCCGCGGCCGGTCGGTGGGCAGCGCGAGCGGCGGCGCGCCGCGCAGCCGCTCCCGCCACCGGGCCAACGCCTCGGTGTCCGGCGGCTCGGCCGCCGCGCGCCGCGCGTGCGCGGTGTAGGTCTCACGCAGCGGCGGTGGCGGCTCGCCGCGGTAGAACGCGGCCAGGTCGCCGCAGAAAACCGGCAGCGACAGGCCGTCCGCGCAGATGTGGTGGAGCACCACCGAAAGGATGTGGTGATCTTCGGCCAATCGCACCAGCAGCACCCGGAACGGGTTCTCCCGGTCCAGCCGGAAAGGTCGCAGAACGTGATCTTCGTTTTCCCGGGCGGCCTCCGCCTCGGCGTCGGGGCGTCCGGATAAATCGACCCGTTTGGCGGATGCGTGGACCGTCGGCAGTACGAGCTGTCGCGGCTCGCCGGTGCTCAGGTCGATCCGGGTGCGCAATGGTTCATGCCGTTGGACCAATGCCGACAACGCGGCGTCGAGCGCGTCGGCGGCGAGCGGTCCGCGCAGCCGGTGGGCGAACGAGATGTGGTAGGTGCTGGTCGGTCCGTCGAATTGCTCGGTGAACCAGATGCCGTGTTGTGCGGGGGACAGCGGGATGCTCTCGGTGGCCGACCGGATTTCTTCCTGGGTCACGTTTCCCCCGCGAGGACGGGCGTCGGGAACTCCTCAGACGAGGACCTTCGCGACGAACTGGTTGATGTTGCCGAGCATCCGCGCGATCCGCTCGTCGTCGCCGATCGTCTCGGCGGGCTGCGGCGCCGATGGCCGCCGCTTGCGCCGCACGTAGGCGGAACAGGCCAGGTCAGCGCACACGTAGGTGCCGACGGTGTTGCCGCGTCGACCGGCCGCGCCCGCCTTCGGCGCGGCGAACAACCCCACGTCGGACAGCACGTGGGTGGTCAGGCAGAACGCGCACGTGGACGACCTCAGCGCGCTCTTCGGCGGGTTGTTCGCCCGCAGCACGACGCCCACCACCCCCTCGTCCCAGGGCAGCACGAGATAGGCGTTGTTCACCGCGCGCGGGTCGACCCAGCCGAGGAAGTCGGTTTCCGACCAGTCCTTCGAATCGAGGTCGGCGGGTAGGGTGAGCTTCTTCGCTTCGCCTTTCGAGCAGTTGACGAACGACTTTCGAATTTCCTCCGCCGGGGTCGGCCGCACCCTATTGCCCTTCATTTCGCTGACGTGACGCCAAGGCCAGTATGCCGGACGGTCGGCGCGGGTCAACATGTGTCTGCGCGCCGCTTCGACTACACGCACGATCGGGCCCGCGCAAGGGGTGACATGGCTGGCGTCGGCGCTCGCTACGGGTCGTTGCCACGTGAGGTGGGCTGTGCTAGGAAGTGTTTGATCGCACTTGCCGGAAACCGGCGGGAAGGTTCTGGGGAGCTGGGCGGGGCGGTTGGCGCGCATTCCGCGTCGACCGATCACATTCTTGGGGAACGGTGGTGGCCGAGCGCTGCCCGGCCCCGGTCTGTCGCGGCGAGGGGCGGTTGATCGTGCCTGGGGAATGGAATCGAACGGACGCGGCCTTTCCGGCCGACCGCGGGCTGCACGAGTTGGTCGAGGACCGCGTCGCCGACTCCGGCGGGCGCACCGCCGTCGTCTTCGGCGCCGAGCGGGTCACCTACGCCGAGCTGGACGCGCGGGCCAACGGGCTGGCGCACCGGCTGGTCGAGGCCGGTGTCGGGCTGGACGACGTGGTGGCCCTGTGCGTCGACCGGTCGGTGGAGATGGTGGTCGCGCTGCTGGCGATCCTGAAGGCGGGCGGCGCGTACCTGCCGCTGGACCCGGAGCTGCCCGCGAACCGCGTCGCCCAGATCACGGCGGTCGCGCGGGCCCGGGTCTGCGTGGTGACCGACGACCACCGCGCGCTGCTGCCCGACGACGTGACGGCCGTGCCGCCGACGGCGCCGCCCCGGACCGACCGGCCGGACCGGCGCGCGAGCGGCGCGAACCTCGTCTCGGTCTACTTCACCTCCGGCTCCACGGGCGTGCCGAAGGGCGTGGCCAGCAGCCACGAGGGCTGGGTGAACCGGATGACCTGGTCCCAGCGCGAGCACCGGCTGCGGCCGGGCGACACCGTGCTGCACAAGACGACCCTGACGTTCGACGACTCGGCGCTGGAGCTGTTCTGGCCGTTGACGGTCGGCGCCCGCGTGGCCGTCCTGGAACCCGGCGCGCACCGCGACCCGCGGGCGATCCTCGACGCCCTGCAGGCGCACCGCAGCGCGTACCTCCAGGTGGTGCCGAGCATGTTGACGATGCTGCTGGACGAGCTGGAGCGCGGCGGCTGGGACCTGTCGGCGCTGCGCGACGTGACGTCCAGCGGCGAGGCGCTGCCGCCGGAGACCACCGGCCGGTTCCTGGCGCTGCTGCCGTCGGTCCGCCTGCACAACACCTGGGGCGCGACCGAGGTGTCGATCGACTCGACCAACCACACGTGCGGCCCGGCGGACGCGGCGGACACCGGCGCGGTGTCGGTCGGCGTCCCGTTCGACAACAACCGCGTGCACGTGCTCGACGCCGACTTCGCGGAGGTCGGGGTCGGCGAGGTCGGCGACCTGCACATCGCGGGCGTCGGGCTGGCCCGCGGCTACCTGGGCGACCCGGCGGCCACCGCGCGGGCGTTCCTGCCCAACCCGTTCTCGCCCGGCGAACGGCTCTACCGCACCGGCGACCGCGGCTACCGGCGGCCGGACGGCACGGTCAAGTTCGTCGGCCGCGACGACCACCAGGTCAAGATCCGCGGCATGCGGGTCGAGCTGGGCGAGGTCGAGTCGGCCCTGCGCCGCTCGCCGCTGGTCCGCGACGCGGTCGTGGCGCTGCGCCGCCTCGGCGAGGACGACCACCTGGTCGCCTACACCACCCCGGCCGACCCGGACCGCGCGCTCGACCCCGAGGAGCTGCGCGACCTGGTCGCCGACCGGCTGCCCAAGCACATGGTGCCGTCGGTGGTCGTCGTGCTGGACGCGTTGCCGCTCAACGCCAACGGCAAGGTCGACCGGGCGAAGCTGCCCACCCCGGCCCGGCCGCGCGGCGGTGACGCCGAGTACGTGCCGTGCGAGGGCCCCGCGCAGGAGGCGGTCGCCGAGATGTGGCGCGACCTGCTCGGCCTGGACCGCGTCGGCGCGCGGGACGACTTCTTCGACCTCGGCGGCCACTCGCTGATGGCGACCCGGTTCACGGCCAGGGTGCGGCAGCGCTTCGACGTGGACCTGCCGGTGCGCGCGGTGTTCGGCACCCCCACGGTGGCCGAGCTGGCCGAGGAGATCGAGCGCCTGCTGGTGGCGAAGATCGACGACATGTCCGAGGACGAGGTGCGCGCGCTGCTCGGCGGCGCCGAGTGACGGACCAGGACCGGGTGACGAGCAGGACCGGGTGACGACGCAGAGGGGAGTGGGCGGCATGGCCGAGCGCGACGACGAGGACACCCGCACCTACGCGGTCGTGGTGAACGACGAGGAGCAGTACTCGGTGTGGCCCGCCGACCGGGAGGTGCCGGCGGGGTGGCGGGCCGAGGGCGTGACCGGCGCGAAGGACGAGTGCCTGGCGCACATCGCCGAGGTCTGGACCGACATGCGCCCGCTGAGCCTGCGGCGAAAGACGTCCCAGGGCGCGGCGTGACGGCGCTGACCGGTCGGCTGGCCGCGAACCCGGCCGACCTGCTCCACGACGAGGTGCTGCGCCCGCAGTTCGAGCGGGAGGTCCGCCACCTGCTGCCGCACTACGTGGCGGTCGAGCGCGTGCTGGTGGCCGAGTACCGGCGGATGGGCGTGCTCACCGCCGGGCAGGCCGACGAGGTGGACGCCCTGCTCGCCGGGATCGGGCCGGACACCCTGACCGCCGACCCGGACGCGAACCTGTCCGACGTCGCCTTCGCGGTGGAGCGGCACGTCGAGGCCCGGCTGACCCGCCCCGCCCCGCACTGGCACGTGGACCGCAGCCGCAACGACCTCCAGGCGTGCGCGCAGCTGATGTTCGCCCGCGAGCGCCTGGTCGAGCTGGCCGGCGGGCTGCTCGGGCTGACCGGGGCGGCGCACGACCTGGCCGCCGCGCACCTGACCACGCCGATGCCCGGCCACACGCACTACCAGGCCGCGCAGGTGATGACGCCCGGCTTCTACCTGGCCGCGCAGTCCGGCCGGCTGCTGCACACCGCGCGCCGGTTGTTGGCCACCTACGACGGGATCGACGCCTGCCCGCTCGGCGCGGGCGCGATGACCGGGCAGAACCTGCCGTGGGACCGCGACCGGATGGCGCGGCTGCTCGGCTTCGCCGCCGCCGGCCGCAACGCGCTGACCGACGTGGCCTCGCGCGCGTGGGCCGCCGAGATCACCGCCGAGCTGTCCCTGTTCGGCGTGACGACCAGCCGGTTCGCCACCGACCTGATCACCTGGGCGGGCGCCGGGTTCGGCTTCGTCGACCTGCCCGACGAGCTGAGCGGCATCTCCTCGGCGATGCCGCAGAAGAAGAACTTCCCGGTGCTGGAACGCATCCGGGGCCGCACCGCGCACCTCACCTCGTGCCACGTGGACGCGGTGCTCGGCCAGCGCGGCACGCCGTACACGAACCTGGTCGAGGTGTCCAAGGAGGCCGGCGCCCAGCTGTACGACGCGCTGGACACCGCGCGGTCGGTGGTGCGGCTGCTGACCGCCGTGCTGGAGCGGCTGGAGTTCCGGGTCGACCGGATGCGCGCGGCCTGCGAGCGCGAGTACCTAGGCGGATTCGCGCTGGCCACCTCGCTGACGCTGCGCGCGGGCGTGCCGTGGCGGCGGGCGCAGGTGCTGGCCGGCCGGTACGTGGTCGCGGCGCTCGACGCGGGACTGCCGCCGACGACGCCGGACCCGGAGCTGCTGACGCGCGTCGCGGCCGAGGCCGGGCACGCGGTGGCCGAGCCGGGCGAGCTGCTGGCGGCGGCGTTCGACGTCGACCGCAGCCTGCGCGCCACGCCGACCACCGGGTCCGCGCACCCGGACGCGGTCGCGGCCGAGCTGGTCGCCCAGCGCGCGGAGCACGCGGCGCTGACCGACGAGTGGGCGGCCCGGCGCGCCCGGCTCGACCGCGCGCGGGACATCGGGTAACGGCGGGAACCGGGGGAGGAGCCGGGCATGATCTTCGACGACATCACCGACGCGATCGGCCACACGCCGCTGGTCCGCCTGCGGGTGCCGGCGGCCGAGGGGGTCGAGGTCTACGCGAAGCTCGAACTGCAGAACCTGTTCGGGATGAAGGACCGGGTGGCCGCGAACATCATCCTGGAGGCCAAGCGGGTCGGCGCGCTCGCCGACGGCGCGCACATCGTGGAGAGCTCGTCCGGCACGATGGCGCTCGGCGTGGCCTTGGTCGGCACCTCGCTCGGCCACCCGGTGCACATCGTCACCGACCCCCGGGTCGACCGGATGACGCTGGCCAAGCTGCGAGCCCTGGGCTGCGAGGTGCACGTCGTGGAGGCGATGACCTCGCACGGCTGGCAGAGCGCTCGCCTGGAGCGGCTGGAACAGCTGATGGCCGACCTGCCCGGCGCGTTCTGGCCGCAGCAGTACAGCAACCCCGACAACCCCGGCGCCTACCGCAGGCTCGCCCGCGAGGTGCTGGCCGACCTCGGCGCGTTCGACGTGCTGGTCGGGTCGGTCGGCAGCGGCGGCTCGCTGTGCGGCACCTCGCGCGCCCTGCGGGAGAGCCTGCCGGAGCTGCACGTGGTCGGCGTGGACTGCGTCGGCAGCGCCCTGTTCGACCAGCCCGACGAGCCGCGCCGGCTGCAGAGCGGCCTGGGCAACAGCCTGCTGCCGAAGAACCTCGACCGCACGCTGCTGGACGAGGTGCACTGGCTCAACGACCACGAGGCGTTCGCGGCGACCAGGGCCCTGGCGGCCGAGCAGGGCATCTTCGCCGGCAACACGTCCGGCTCGGTCTACCGGGTGCTCACCGACGTCGCCCGGCGGGCGGAGCCGGGGACCAAGGTGGTCGGCATCTTCCCCGACCGCGGCGACCGCTACGCCGACACCGTGTACAGCGACGAGTTCTGGGAGGCGTCCGGGCTGACCGGGTCGGCCGCTGCGGACGCGCCCGAGCAGGTCGACTACGGCACCGAGGTGACCCGGTGGTCGCGCGCGGTGAACAAGTCCGGGCTGGACCTCGACCGGCACCTGGTGTTCGTGGAGGCGAACACCACCGGCACCGGGATGATCGCGCTGGACCTCGCGGTCGGCCTGGGGCTGCGGCCGGTGCTGCTGACCGGCAAGCCCGAGCGGTACGCGGGGCTGGCCGCGACCGGCGCCGAGGTGCTGGTGTGCGACACGAACTCGACGAGCGCGCTGCGCACCGCCGTGCAGGACCGGTTCCGGCGCGAGGAGCTGGCCGGGGTGGTGAGCACCAGCGACTTCTACACGCCCGCGGTGGCGGAGCTGGCCGCCTGGCTCGGCCTGCCGCGCAACCCGGTGGACGCGGTGCGCACGTGCCGGGACAAGTCGCTGCTGCGGCGGAGGTTGGCCGAGGCGGGGGCGCCGCAGCCCCGGTTCGCGGTGCTGGAGGAGCCCTTGGCGCCCGGAGCGGTGGCCGAGGCGATCGAGCTGGTCGGGCTGCCGTGCGTGGTGAAGCCGGTGGACGACTCCGGTTCCAACCTCGTGCTGCTGTGCCACGACGCCGAGCAGGTCGCCGCGCAGGCCGAGCGCGTGCTGGCCGTGCGCGAGAACGTCCGCGGCATGCCGACCGCCCGCAGCGTGCTGGTCGAGCAGTACGCCCGCGGCCCGGAGTTCAGCGTCGAGCTGTTCGGCTGGGGCGGTCGGACGGAGCTGGTCGGCGTCACCCGCAAGTCGGTCACCGGCGGCCCGCACTTCGTGGAGCACCGGCACCTGTTCCCCGCGCCGCTCGACCCCGCCGTCGCCGACGCCCTCGCCGACGCCGCCCGGCGGGCGGTGCGGGCGGCCGGGATGGCGCTGGGCGCCACGCACACCGAGGTCGTGCTGACCGACGACGGCCCCGCCGTGGTCGAGGTCAACCCCCGGCTCGCGGGCGGCATGATCCCCGAGCTGATCCGGCTGGCCACCGGGGTCGAGCTGCTGGAGCAGCAGCTGCGGGTGGCGGCGGGGCTGCCGCCGGACCTCGCGCCGTCGGACGACGGCTGCGCCGGCATCGCGTTCCTGCTCGCGCCGCGACCCGGTGTGCTGCGCGCGGTGACCGGGGCAGCCGACGCGGAGGCCGTGCCGGGGATCGCCCGGGTGACCGTGACCGCCCAGGTCGGCGCGACCGTGCGACCGCCCGTCAACGCCTACGACCGCCTGGGCTACGTCATCGCCCGCGGTGCGACGCCAGAGGAGGTCGACGCCGCGCTCACCGCCGCGCTCGACCTGATCGACACCCGCATCGAGCCGGAGGCAGGCCAGTGATCGAGCTGCGCAGCGACACCTTCACCCTGCCCACGCCGGACATGCTCAAGGCGATGGTCGACGCGCCGCTGGGCGACGACGTGTACGGCGAGGACCCGACCGTGCGCGGGCTGGAGGAGCTGGCCGCCGAGGTGTTCGGCAAGCAGGCCGCGTGCCTCACGCCCAGCGGCACCATGGCGAACCTCACCGCGATCATGGCGCACGCGCCGCGCGGGGCGAAGGTGCTGGTCGGCGACGAGTCCGACATCCACATCTACGAGGCGGGCGGCGCGTCGGTGCTGGGCGGCGTGGTCTACGAGCCGGTCCGCACCGCCGCCGACGGCACGCTGGCCCTGGACGACCTGGCCCGCGGCTTCCCCGACGACCCCGACGACCCGCAGTTCGCGCTGCCCGCGCTGATCTGCCTGGAGAACACGCACAACCGGGCGGGCGGCAAGGTGCTGCCGCTGGACTACCTGGCGCGGGTGCGGCGGTTCGCCGACGAGCGCGGCGTGGCCGTGCACCTGGACGGCGCGCGCGTGTTCAACGCCGCCGTGGCGTCGGACGTGCCGGTCGCCCGGATCGCCGAGCACGTCGACTCGGTGCAGTTCTGCCTGTCCAAGGGCCTGGGCGCGCCCATCGGCTCGATCGTCGTGGGTTCGGCGGAGTTCATCACGAGGGCCCGGCGGCTGCGCAAGATGCTCGGCGGCGGCATGCGCCAGGCCGGGGTGATCGCCGCCGCGGGCATCCTGGCCATCACCGCCGCCGACCGGCTCGCCGAGGACCACGCCAACGCGCGCCGCCTGGCGGAGGGGCTGGCCGAGGTGGACGGCGTCGAGGTCGACCCGGCTGCCGTGCAGACCAACATCGTGATGTTCCGGGTCACCGACCGCCGGTTCACCTGGCAGTCGTTCGTGGCCTCGGCCGCGGCCGAGGGCCTGGCCGTCGGCGAGCTGGGGCACGGCCGCATCCGCGCCGTCACGCACTCCGGCGTCAGCGCGGCCGACGTGGACCGGGCGGTGGCCGTGGTCCGCGACGTGGTGGGGCGGGGGCCGATCGGATGAGCGCCGATCAGGGCCCCACCACCGGCGTCTACGTCTTCCCGGCGTCGCGCGCCCAGTACCAGATGTTCTTCGTCCAGCAGGTCGTCGGCGACGCCCCGACCTACCACGTGCCGCTGTGCTACCGGCTCAGCGGCGCGGTGGACGAGGCCGCGCTGCGCCGGGCCGTCGCGGGCTCCGTCGCCCGGCACGAGGCGCTGCGCACCCGCTTCGCGCTCGTCGACGGCGAGCTGGTGCAGGTCGTGGACCCGGCGGCGGAGCCCGAGTTCACCGTGGCGCGCTCCGGTCCGGTCGACGAGTGGGTGGCGCGCGAGGCGGCGCGGCCGTTCGACCTCGAACGCGGGCCGCTGTTCCGCGCCGCCCTGCTGCGCCTGAGCGACACCGAGTCCGTCCTGGTGCTGACCATGCACCACATCGTCTGCGACGGCTGGTCGGCCGACCTGGTGTTCGGCGAGGTGGTCGAGGGGTACGCCGCGCACGTCGCGGGCCGCGAACCCGCGCTGCCCGAGCCCGCCTTCCAGTACGCCGACTACTCCGGCTGGCAGGACGAGTGGCTGGCCGGTCCCTCGGCGGCGGCCCAGCTCGCGCACTGGCGCGACGTGCTGGCGCACCCGCTGCCGACCCTGGAGCTGCCCGCCGAAGGGCCTGGCGGGCCGCCGGCGGGCGCGGACCTGCCGTTCGACCTCCCGGCCGACGCGGTGGCCCGGCTGCGGGCGCTGGCGGCCGAGTCCGGCGCGACGGCGTTCATGGCGCTGCTGGCGGCGTTCAAGGTCCTGCTGCGCGAGCTGTCCGGTGTGGACGACGTGATCGTCGGCACGGTGTCGGCCAACCGCGACCGGGCGGAGTTCGCGGGCACGGTCGGGTTCCTGGTCAACACCCTGGCCGTGCGCACCCGGCTGGCCGACGAGCCCACGTTCCGCGACGTGCTGCACCGCGTGCGCGACAGCGCGTTGGCCGCCTTCGCCCACCAGGACGTGCCGTTCGAGCTGGTGGTGGAGGAGGTGAAGCCGCCGCGCGCGGGCGACCGGCACCCGGTGTTCCAGGTGCTGTTCACGTTCTTCGAGCCGGGCGACGGCTCCCGCGCCGCCGCCGGCGTCGGCTTCACGCCGTTCCTGCTCGACTCCGGCACGGCCAAGTTCCCGCTGACGCTGGAGATCACCGGCACGGGCGCGAACTTCGAGTACCGGTCGGACCTGTTCGGCGCCGAGCAGGTGGGCCGGTTCGCCGAGCGCTACGCGCGGCTGCTGCGGGACGTGGCCGCCGACCCGGACCGACCGCTCACGGCGGTGCGCGCACAGCCGCCGGCGGTGGCGGACGACTGGGACGAGCCCGCGCCCTACGCCGCGCCGACCAACGCGGTGGAGGCCGTGCTGGCGGGCATCTGGTCCCAGGTGCTCGGCCGCGACCCGGTCGGCATCGACGACAACTACTTCGAGATCGGCGGCGACTCGATCCGCAGCGTCCAGCTGCTGGCCCGGGCCCGCGAGCACGGCCTCGGCATCAAGGTGACGGACCTCGTGCTGCACCAGACGATCCGCGAGCTCGCGCCGCGCACCGCGCTGGTCGGGCCGGAGCGGACCGCCGACGTCGGCCGGCTGGACCTGCTCGCGCCCGCCGACCGGGAGCTGATCGGCGACGACGTCGCCGACGCCTACCCGCTGTCGGCGCTGCAGGCGGGGATGCTCTACCACAGCGAGGCCGCCGACTCCGAGCAGATCTACCACAACGTCGCCACCTACCACCTGCGCGCGGAGTACTCCGAGGCCGCGTGGCGGGAGGCCGTCCGGACCGCCATCGCCCGGCACGAGGTGCTGCGGACGTCGTTCGCGGTGGCCGGGTTCGGCGAACCCGTGCAGCTCGTGCACGCCGACGTGCCCACCCCGCTGACGTTCGAGGACCTGCGCGGCGAGGCGGACGTGGCGGCGGCCGTCACCCGGCGGTTCCGCGCCGAGCGGGCCCGGCCGTTCGACTGGACCCGGCCGCCGCTGATCCGCTTCCACGTCCAGCGCCGCGCCGACGACGAGGTCCAGCTGTGGATCGTGGAGCACCACGCGATCGTGGACGGCTGGAGCGGCCGGTCCCTGTTCGCCGAACTGCTCACCCTCTACGTGCGCGCGCTGGGCCACGACCGCGAGGTGCCGCCGGCCCCGAAGGCCCGGTTCCGCACGTTCATCGCCCTCGAACGCGCCGCGCTCGCCGACGACGCGCAGCGGGCGTTCTGGACCGACCTGCTGCACGACGTCACGGCGAGCGCGCTGCCGCTGGGCGGGCCGCCGACCGCCGAGCCGGACATGGCGATGACCGAGTTCACCGTGCCGGCGGAGGTCGGCGCCGGCCTGCTCGCGCTGGCCAACCGGCTCAGGGTGTCGGTGCGCGTGGTGCTGCTGGCCGCGCACCTGCGCGTGGTGTCGCTGCTGTCGGGCCGGGACGACGTGGTGACCGGCGTCGTCTACAACGGCCGCAGCGAGGAGACCGACGGCGACCGGGTGCTGGGCCTGTTCCTCAACACCGTGCCGTTCCGGCTGCGGCTGGACGACGGCACGTGGGCCGACCTGGTGCGGCAGGTGTCGGACGCGGACGTGGCGATCCAGCCGAACCGCCGCTTCCCGCTGGCCGAGCTGCAACGCGCGCACGGCGGCGAGCCGCTGTTCGAGACGTTCTTCAACTACACGCACTTCCACGTCTCGCGCGACCAGCCGTCCGGCGACGTGCTGGAGCTGCTGGACGAGGACAGCGTGGTGCCGACCAACTTCCCGTTCGGCGCCGAGTTCTTCCGCGACGCGGAGACCGGTGAGGTCGCCATCGGCCTGCGGCACGACCGGACCCGGCTGGACGCCGAGCAGGTCGAACGCGCCCGCGACTACTACCTGGCCGCGCTGCGCGCCCTCGTCGCCGACCCCGACGCGACGCACGCCGACGCGGAGCTGAGGCCGGAGCGCGAACGGGCGCTGCTGGCAGCGTGGAACGACACCGACCGGCACTACCCGCAGCCGCACCTGCTGCACGCCCTGACCGACGGCGACCCGGACGCGCCCGCGGTGCGCTACGGCGACACCGCGCTGACCTACCGGGAGTTCGACGCGCGCGCCAACCGGCTCGCGCACCGGCTGGTCGAGCTGGGCGTCGGCCCCGGCACGTTCGTCGGCGTGAGCGCCAGGCGGTCGGTGGAGCTGGTCGTCGCGCTGCACGCGGTCGTCCGCGCGGGCGGCGCGTACCTGCCGCTGGACCCGGACAACCCCCGGGCGCGCACCGAGGAGATGGTCGCCCAGGCGCGACCGGTCGTGCTGCTGGCCGACTGGGACCTGCCCGGCGCGCACCGGCTCGACCTCGCCGCCGGCTACCCGGACACCCCGCCCGCGACGGCGGTGACGCCCGACGACCCGGCCTACCTGATCTTCACGTCCGGCTCGACCGGCCGCCCCAAGGGCGTCGTGGTCCCGCACCGCGCCATCGCCAACCGGCTGCTGTGGATGCAGGACGAGTACCCGATCGGGCCGGACGACCGCGTGCTGCAGAAGACGCCGTACTCGTTCGACGTGTCGGTCTGGGAGTTCTTCTGGCCGCTGATGACCGGCGCCTGCCTGGTCGTCGCACGCCCGGACGGCCACCGCGACCCGGCCTACCTGACCGGGTTGATCCGGGAGGCCGGGGTGACGGTGCTGCACTTCGTGCCGTCGATGCTGCGCGCGTTCCTGGACGACGACGGCGTGCCCGCGTGCACGTCCCTGCGGCGGGTGTTCGCCAGCGGCGAGGCGTTGCCGCACGACCTGCAGCAGCGGTTCCTCGCCGCCCACCCGGCCGAGCTGGTCAACCTGTACGGGCCGACCGAGGCCGCGGTGGACGTCAGCCACTGGCGGTGCCGCGACGACGGGCGCCCGGTCGTGCCGATCGGCAGGCCCATCGCCAACGTCCGGCTGCACGTGCTGGACGCCCGCCGCCGCCCGGTCCCGATCGGCGTGGCCGGGGAGCTGCACATCGGCGGCGTCGGCCTGGCCGACGGCTACGTGGGCCGGCCCGACCTGACCGCCGAGCGGTTCGCGGGCGGGCTGTACCGGACCGGCGACCTGGCCCGGCGCCTGCCCGGCGGCGAGCTGGAGTACCTGGGCCGGGTGGACGACCAGGTCAAGGTGCGCGGGTTCCGGGTGGAGCCGACCGAGGTGGAGGCGGTGCTGGGCGGGCACGACGGCGTGCGGGAGTGCGCGGTGGTGGCCCGGGACGGCGCGCTGGCCGCGTTCTTCGTCGGCGACGCCGACCCCGCCGGGCTGCGGGCGTTCCTGCTGGACCGGCTGCCCGAGCACATGGTGCCGCAGCTGTGGCAGGCGGTGGACGCGATCCCGCTGTCCCGCAACGGCAAGGTGGACCGCAAGGCGCTGGCCGCCGTCGAGGTGCGGCGCGACCGGACCTCCGCCGGGCCCGCGACCGAGGCCGAACGCGTGCTGCTGGACGTGTGGCGGGAAGTGCTCGGCATCGAGGAGGTGGGCGTGCTGGACACGTTCGCCGAACTCGGCGGGCACTCGCTGAAGGCGTTGCGGCTGCTCACCGCGGTGCGCAAGCGGTTCGGCCGGGCGCTGCCGGTGACCGAGCTGCTGGACGGCGGCACGGTCCGCTCGATCGCGGCGCTGCTCACCGGCGACGACGCGGCCGTGGAGGACCGGCCGCGGCTGCGGGTGCTGCGCGCGGGCGGCGACGGCACGCCCGTGGTGCTGGTGCACCCGGCGGGCGGGACCCTGCTCGCCTACCGGGCGCTGGTCGAGGCGGTCGACCCGGGGCGCCCGGTGCACGGCGTCTCGGCGGCGGCCCGGCCCGCGCCGACCGTCGGCGAGACCGCGGACGCCTACCTCGACCTGCTGCGCGGGTTCCCCCGGTACCACCTGGCCGGCTGGTCGTTCGGCGCGGTCGTGGCGCACGAGATGGCGGTCCGCGCGCCGGACCGCACGGCGTCGCTGACCATGGTCGACCCGTCCTACCCGGGCCAGTACGACACCGACGGCGCCGACCTCGCCGAGCAGCTGCGCTTCGAACTCGGCGACGAGCACGTCCAGGACGCCGCCGCGCTGCTGGCCGTGTTCGAGGCCAACGTGCGCGCCCACGCCCGGCACCGGCCGGGGCGGCACGGCGGTGACGCGGTGTTCGTCCAGGGCGAGGAGAACCGGGAGCACGACAGCGCGGGGCGGTGGGCCGGGCACGTCGCCGGCCGGTTCGACGTGCACGACCTGCCCGCCGACCACTTCGCGCTGGTGCGGCCACCGCACGCGGCGGCGGTCGCGGCGCTGCTCGACCTCGACCCGGACCGGGGAGGCCGCGCGTGACCCGCACCGGCCACGGCCGCGCGTTCGGCACGTTCGGCGAACTCCTCCAGGGCGCGCTGCCGGAGGACGAGCGCGACTTCCTCGTCACCCTGCCCATCACCGAGTACTCGACCGCGCGGTTCGAGCTGACCGGCGAGCACGACCCGGTGGTGGTGTCGCCGCCGAACAAGGAGAAGTCCCGGCTGCTGGTCGAGCGGATGCTCGACGCGGGCGGCCACCGGGGCGGCGGGGTGCTGGACCTGTCCGGCAGGCTGCCCGAGGGCAAGGGCCTGGCCAGCTCGTCGGCCGACCTGGTGGCCACCGCGCGCGCCGTCGCCGCCGCGCTGGACCAGCCGCTCGACGCGGTGGCGATCGAGGCGTTCCTGCGGCACATCGAGCCGACCGACGGCGTCATGCACGACGGGATCGTGGCGTTCTACCACCGCGAGGTGCGGTTGCGGGAGCGGCTGGGCTGCCTGCCGGTGCTGACGATCGTCGGCGTCGACGAGGGCGGCCAGGTCGACACCGTGCGGCACAACCGGGTGCCCAAGCCCTACACCGACCGGGACCGGCAGGAGTACGCCGAGCTGCTGGTCGCGTTGACCGACGCGGTCCGGGAGCACGACCTGGCGGCCGTCGGCGCGGTGTCCACGCGCAGCGCGGAGCTGAGCACGAAGGTCCGGCCCCGGCCGCTGCTGGCGGCGTTGCGGCGGATCGGCGACGAGGTGGACGCGCTCGGTCTGGTGATCGCGCACAGCGGGACGGTGATCGGCGTGCTGATCGCCGACGGCGACCCGGCCAGGGAGGACAAGGTGCGGTTCGTGGTGGAGGAGTGCCGGGGGCTGTCCGGCGCGGTGTCGGTGCACACCTCGCTGTGCGTGGGGACGACGTGCGCGCCGCAGCGGGTGCGTGCCTGATGGAGGTCACCGTCCCGGCGCGCTTCAACGGCCCTCCCGACTCCGGCCAGGGCGGGTACGTGTGCGGGCTGCTCGCGGGCCTCGCGCCGCCGGCCGCCGGGCACGCCGTGGTCACCCTGATCGCGCCGCCGCCGCTGGACACCCCGATGCGCCTGGAGGCCGGCGCCCGCCGGTCCCACCTGTGGCTGGGCGACGAGGTGATCGCCACCGTCGCCGCCGCCACCAAGCCGGTCCCGGTCGTCCGACCGGTGCCGCCGGACGTGGCGCGGCGCGCGTCGGAGGGCTACCTGGGCCACCGCGACCACCCGTTCCCGACCTGCTTCGTGTGCGGTCACGACCGGCCGGACGGGCTGCGGCTCGCGCCCGGCCCCGTGCCCGGCCGCGACGGCGTGGTGGCGTGCGAGTGGGTGCCCGAGGACACCTCGACCGAAGTGCTGTGGGGCGTGCTCGACTGCCCCGGCGGCTGGACCGCCGACCCGCGCGCGGACCCGATGGTGCTGACCCGGATGACCGCCGAGGTGGTCCGGCCGCCGCGACCCGGCGTGCCGCACGTCGTGGTCGCGCGCCGGGAGGAGCGCCGGGGCCGCACGGCCGTGAACCTGACGAGCGTCTACGGGGCCGACGGCGACCTGGTCGCCACGTCGACCGCCCGGTGGACGGCCCTCGACACCGAAGGGGTGTGACATGCGGACGATCCCGGCGCTGTTCGCGCGCCAAGTCGCGGCCGTGCCGCAGCGGACCGCTGTGACCGGCACCGGGCGGCGGTTCTCCTACACCGGGCTGGACGACGCGTCCGCCCGGCTCGCCCACGCCCTGCGCGAGCGCGGTGTCCGGCGCGGCCAGGCGGTGGCCGTCCACCTGGAACGGTCGCCGCTCGTCGCCGTGGCCCTCCTGGGCATCGTGCGCGCCGGCGGGTGCTACCTCGCGCTGGACCCGAACGACCCGCCGGAACGCCGGGCCGCCCTGCTCGCCGACGCGGGCGCCTCCGTCGTGCTGACCGAGGCCGACGTCCTGGTCGACGGGCCGCGCGGCGAGGACGTCGAGGTCGGCCCCGAGGACCTGGCCTACATCGCCTACACCTCCGGCTCCACCGGCACGCCCAAGGGCGTCTGCGTGCCCCACCGCGCCGTGGCCCGGCTGGTGCACGAGCCCGACTTCGTCACCCTCGCCGCCACCGACGTGGTCCTGCACCACGCCCCGGTCGCCTTCGACGCCTCCACCCTGGAGGTCTGGGGTGCCCTGCTCAACGGCGCCCGCCTGGCCGTCGCGCCGCCCGGCGACCTGGCCCCCGCCGAGGTGGCCGACTTCGTGCGCGCCGAGGGCGTCACCGTGGCCTGGCTGACCGCCGGCCTGTTCCACCAGGTCCTCGACACCGCGCCGGCCGACCTCAAGGGCGTGCGACAACTCCTGGCGGGCGGCGACGTGCTGTCACCGTCCCACGTGGACAAAGCGGTCGCGCTGCTGCCGGACACCGTCCTCACCAACGGGTACGGGCCGACCGAGAACACCACGTTCACCTGCTGCCACGCCGTCCGCGGCCCGCTCACCACGGCGACCGTGCCGATCGGCACGCCCATCCGCGGCGGCGCGGCGCACCTGCTCGACGACGACCTGCGACCCGTCCCGGACGGCGAGGTCGGCGAGCTGTACGCGGCGGGCGACGGCCTGGCGCACGGCTACCTGAACCGGCCCGCGCTGACCGCCGAGCGGTTCCTGCCCGACCCCGCCACGCCCGGCGGCCGCATGTACCGCACGGGCGACCTCGCCCGCAGGCTGCCCGACGGCGCGTTCGAGTTCGTCGGCCGCGCGGACGCGCAGGTGAAGCTGCGCGGGTTCCGGGTGGAGCCCGGCGAGGTGGAGACCGCGCTCGCCGCGCACCCCGACGTGCTGGACGCCGCGGTGGTCCCGCAGCCCGACCGGGCGGGCGGCAGGCGGCTGGCCGCGTTCTACACCACCGAGGGCCCGGTGTCCGTCGCCGACCTGCGCCGCGCCCTCGCCGCCGCGCTGCCCCGGTACATGGTGCCCGCCACGTTCACCAGGCTGCCCGCGCTGCCGCTGACCGCCAACGGCAAGGTCGACCGCGCCGCGCTGGCCGCCACGCCGGTCCGCGAGCGGCCCGACCTCGACACCGACTACCGGGCGCCCGTCAGCGAGGTGGAGCTGTGGCTGGCCCGGCTGTGGGCCGACGTCCTGGAGGTGGACGAGGTCGGCGTGGACGACGACTTCTTCGAGCTGGGCGGCCACTCGCTGCTGGCCACGGTGATCACCACCGAGATCGCCAACGAGCGCGGCACGTTCGTCCGGGCCCGCACCTTCTACGAGAACCCGACCATCGCCGAGCTCGCCGAACACCTGGACACCGCGCACCCGGGCACGAGGAACGACGCGGGGGGACCCCGATGAGGCTCAGCACGCCGACCGGCGACGAGGACGTCGACCTCGACGCGGTGGACCTGTTCGACGCGGCGACCTACTCCGACGGCGACCCGCACGTGGTGTGGCACGCCATGCGCGACCGCGCGCCCGTGCACCGCCAGGTGCTGCCCGACGGGCGGGGGTTCGTGTCCGTGACGCGGCACGCCGACGTGAGCGCCGTGCTGCGCGACCACACCCGGTTCACGTCCAAGCGCGGCACGCTGCTGTCCATCCTCGGCGGCGTCGACCCGGCGGCCAACAAGATGATGGCCGCCAGCGACCCGCCCGTGCACACCGCGATGCGCGAGCCGATGTCCAAGGCGCTGTCGTTCACCGCCCTGCGCGCCCGGCACCCGTCCGTGCTGGGGGTGGTGCGGCGGTTGCTCGCGCCGCTCGCCGGTGACGAGCCGTGGGACGTGGCCGAGGCGGGCGCCGGGTTCCCGATGGAGTTCACCGGCGCGCTGATGGGCCTGCCCGAGTCGGACTGGCCGGAACTGGCGCGGCTGACCACGATGGCCATCGCGCCGGAGGACCCGTCGTTCGGCGCGGAGGCCGGGCACGGCTCGCTGGTCGCCGCGCACCACGAGCTGTTCGAGTACTTCGGCGAGCAGGTCGCCGGTCGCGGGGAGCGCGACGACCTGATCGGGTTCCTCAAGGCGATGGACGTCGGCGACCGCGGCATGCGCGCCGACGAGCTGGTCTACAACTGCTACAGCCTGCTGCTCGGCGCGAACGTCACCACGCCGCACGCCGTGGCCGGGACCGTGCTGGCGTTCACCGAGCACCCCGACGAGTACGCCCGGCTGACCGGCCGCGAGCACCAGACGTCGATCGCGGTGGAGGAGGGGCTGCGCTGGGCCTCGCCCGCCAACCACTTCATGCGCTACGCCGTGGTCGACACCGAGCTGAGCGGGCAGCCGATCCGGGCGGGCGAGGCCGTGGTGGCGTGGCTGGGGTCGGCCAACCGCGACGAGCGGGCGTTCGCCGACCCGTACCGGTTCGACGTCGCGCGGACGCCGAACCGCCACGTGGCGTTCGGGTTCGGCCCGCACTACTGCATCGGCGCGCCGCTCGCGCGCATCGCGCTGCGCCTGCTGTTCGGCGAGGTCGTGCGGCTGGTCGAGCGGTTCGAGCGGGCCGGTCCGGTGGCGCACTTGAGGTCCAACTTCGTGGCGGGCATCCGGAGCATGCCGGTGCGCGCCGTCCTGCGGCCCGGCGCCGCGGCCGAACTGGGGGAAGGTGCCGATGTCGTCTCCACCACGTCGAGGTAGGTGGTTGCTGCGGCGACCCGACCCGGACGCCGCCGCCCGCCTGTTCGTGTTCCCCTACTCGGGGCTGGGCGCGTCGATGTACGCCCGGTGGCCGGCGCGGGTCGGCGCGATGGAGGTCTGCGCCGTGCAGCCGCCCGGCCGGGAGAACCGCATCCGCGAGCCCCACTACGGCGGTTACGCCGACCTGGCCGAGGCCGCCGTGCCGCATCTCCTGCCCTACCTGGACCGGCCGTTCGCGTTCTTCGGGCACTGCGGCGGCGCGCTGGCCGCGTTCGCCACGGCCGTGCGGCTGTGGGAGACCGGGGGACCGGCGCCCTCCGTGCTGTTCATGTCGTCCCAGGTCGCGCCGCACGACGGCCCGTACGGCCGGTTCCTGTCCATGTCGGACGCCGAGCTGGGCGTGGAGCTGGCCGGGCTGACCCGGGCGATGGGCGGCGACCCGGACCCCGACATGATCGACCTGGGGCTGGGCGTGCTGCGCGCCGACATCACCGCGAACCAGCGCTACCGGCTGGACGAGCCGATCGCGCTGCCGACCGCGGTGTGCGCACTGGGGTGGACCGACGACGTCGAGATCCGGCCGGAGCAGATGGGCGGCTGGCGCGAGTACGCGCCGGACGGCCGGTTCTCCGCGCCCGTGCTGGCCGGCGGGCACCACGCGTTCCTCGCCGCGCCGGAGCACCTGGTGGCCGAGCTGGACCAGACCATGACCGAGGCACTCGCCGCATGACCGGGGGGACGAGCGTGGCCGAGTACGTCCTGAGCGCCTACCTGACGCCGCCGGGCCCGCACGCCGTGCTGCAACCGCGGCACGACCAGAACATCAGCCTGTGGCGGCGCACCGCGACCGACGTCGAGCTGGTGCGGCTGTGGGAGGTCGAGCGGTTCAGCGGGCAGAAGCACCACTACTGGCCGCTGCACACGCCGGAACGGGCGGAAGCGGTGCTGACCGAGCTGCTGGCCGGGGAAGGGCTCACCCCCGCCGACATCAGCGTCACGTGGGGCACGCCCGGCCTGCCCGGCGCCCGGGACGTCCCGGTGCCGCCCGGCGCCGAGGACTACGCCGTGCACTCGCTGGCCCACCTGTTCAGCGGCCTGCTGATGGACAGCGAGGTCTTCGCCACCGGCACGATCGTGGCGATGGCCGTGGACGCCGCGCCGGACTTCGTGCTGGAGCAGGACGCCAAGCCCTACTGGTACGCGGGCGCGGTGTCGCAGCGGGGCCGGATCACCTACGCGCCGGTCGAGTCGCCCGCGCCGCTGTACTCGGCGGCCGAGCAGCTGTTCGGCAAGGAGCCCGGCACGCTGATGGCGCTGGCGTCGGCCTCCGCCAACGCGATCGAGTTCGACGTCGAGCGCGTGACGGCGCTCAACCTCTACGGCGGTCGCGTGCACCCGGTGTCCGAGGCGGTGCCGTTCGTCGCGTCGATCGTGGAGTCGGCCCGCGACCAGCTCGCCGACCAGGAGCCCGACCCCGACTTCACCGACGAGGAGAACCTGCAGAGCGCGGTGATGAAGGTCGTGCAGCGGGCGTGCGAGCTGATCGCCGCGCGCAACGTGCACCGGCTGTGCGAGCTGGCCGGCGTCGACCCGACGACCGCGCACCTGTCGATGAGCGGCGGCTACGCGCTCAACTGCCCGACCAACACCGCCCTGCTCGACGCGTTCGGGTTCCGCGGCCTGCTCACCCCGCCGTGCGCCAACGACTCCGGCCAGTCCTACGGCCTCGGCCTGCTCGGCTTTTACGCCACCGGCGCGTTCGACGACGGCCCGGCCGGACCGGTGCGGCACCGGCTGGGCACCGCCTACCACGGCGCCGAGGTCACCGACCTGGACGACGCGCTGGCCGAGTTCGCGCCCTGGGTCGAGGACGTCGCCGACTTCTCGCCCGAGCAGTTCGTGCTCGACGTGACCAAGGCGCCGCTGGCCTGGGTGGACGGCGCGGCCGAGATCGGGCCGCGGGCGCTGTGCCACCGCAGCCTGCTCGGCGACCCGCGGTCGATGAAGACCAAGCAGCTGCTCAACGAGCACAAGCGGCGCCAGTGGTGGCGGCCCGTCGCGCCGGTCGTGCTGGCCGAGCACGCGGGCGAGTGGTTCGCGGTGGACCGCCCGTCGCCGTTCATGCTGGAGGCGGTCGCGGTGCGGCCCGAGGTGCGCGACCGGGTGCCCGCGATCCTGCACCTCGACGGCTCGGCCAGGCACCAGACCGTGACCGCCGCCGACAACCCGCTGCTGGACCGGGCGCTGCGCGCGTTCCACGAGGCGACCGGCGTGCCCGTGCTGTGCAACACCTCGCTGAACGACCGCGGCGAGCCGATCGTGGACACCGCCGCCGAAGCCCTCACGTTCTGCCTGCGCAAGGGCATCGGCGTGGCCTACGTGCTGGGCAGGCGGATCGCGCTGCGGGTCGACCCGGACGCCGCGGCGCTGCCGCCGCGCACCCGCCGGGAGCGGTTGTTCGCCGACCAGGAATCGGATCGCGACGCCGCCTGGAACAAGTGGGTGGAGGCCGGTTACACCGAAAGCGCGATGTACCTGATGACGCAGTTGCCGCAATTGCGGGCCGAACCGGGACCGGAGGCCGCCGAAGACCTGAACGGGTTGGCGGACTATGTTGGCTCGGTCGACCCCGCGTTCCGATTCTGGGTAGACGAGTTCCGCCGGGACCAAGGGCCCGGCGCCCGGTTTCCCTCCGGAAGGCACACGTGATGAATGGCCGGCCCGGCAGTTTGTTCCGGCAGGCGAATTTCCGCAACCTGTGGTTCGGACAGACCCTGTCGTTGTTCGCGGCGGAGATCACCGCCGGTGTGATCCCGCTGCTCGCGGCGCTCACCCTGAACGCCAGCGTGCTGGAGATGGGCGTGCTGTCCGCCGTCTCGTTCCTGCCCTACCTGGTGATCAGCCTGTTCGCCGGCGTGTGGCTGGACCGGCTGCCCAAGCGGCCGGTGATCGTGGCGGCCGACCTCGGGCGCGGCGTGCTGCTGCTGCTCGTGCCGCTGGCCGCCGTGCTCGACCTGCTCAGCATGCCGTTCCTGCTGGTCATCGCGGTGCTGATCGGGATCGGCACGGTGATCGCCGACATCGGCAGCGCCTCGTTCCTGCCCAGCGTGGTCGGCAGGCGCGACCTGGTCGACGGCAACGGCAAGCTGGAGATCAGCAACAACGCCTCCCGGATGGCGGGCGAGGCGGTGGGCGGCGCGCTGGTGCAGGTGCTGACCGCGCCGTTCGCGCTGCTGTTCAACACGGTCGCCTACGCGGTGTCCGCGGTGTTCACGCAGCGCATCAAGGTGAACCCGGACGCGGAGCCCGAGGACGAGGACGACGAGGACGACGAGGAGCAGCCGGACGCCCGCAAGCCCGACTTCTGGCGCGAGGTCGGCGAAGGGCTCCGGTTCGTCTTCGGCAACCCGATCGTGCGCACGCTGGCGATCACCGCGCTGCTGTTCAACCTGTTCACGTTCTTCATCGAGCCGGTGTTCCTGATCTTCATCACCCGCACGCTCGGGCTGGAGCCGATCTACATCGGCCTGATCCTGTCGTCGTCCGGCGTCGGCGGGGTGGTCGGCGCGCTGATCTCCGGCTGGGTGTCGCGGCGGATGCCGCTGGGCACGCTGCTGGTGGTGACGCAGTGGCTGGCGGGCGGCGCGTCCCTGCTGATCCCGGTGGCCACGCTGGTGCCCAAGCCCGCCGCGGTGGTGCTGATCATCGTGATGCACTTCGTGGACGCGGTGATGGTCATCGTCTACAACGTCAACCAGCGCAGCTACCGGTCCGCGGTCACGCCGGACGCCCTCCAGGGCCGGATGAACGCCTCGATCCGGATGATCGTGATGGGCGTGTGCCCGCTCGGCGCGCTGCTCGGCGGCGTCGTCGGCAACGCCCTCAGCGCCACCACCGCGCTGGTCATCGGCTCGCTGGGCATCCTCAGCTCGGGCGTGTACATCGCGTGCACCCGCATCCGCTCGGTCAAGGAGATCCCGACCGAGCAACCCACCTCCTGACCGCCGGGAGGGGCCACCCGACGTCGGGTGGCCCCTCCCGGTCGTTCCCGGTCAGAGGGCGGCGGCGAGGTTCTTGGCCACCAGCTCCCGGTCGACCTTCCCGCTCGGGGTGCGCGGCAGCGCGGGCAGCACGGTGATCGACTGCGGCACGGCGTGCTCGGGCAGCACGCCCTCCAGCGCCTTGAGCAGGCCCGGCACGTCCAGCTCGACGCCCGCCTTCGGCGTGACGGCCGCGCGCAGGCTGCGGGCGCCCTCGCCCGCCTCCACCACCACGCACACCGCCGCCGCGACGCCGGGCTGCTCCAGCAGCCAGGCGTCCACCTCCAGCGGGTTCACCCGGTAGCCGCGGATCTTCACGTCGTGGTCGGTGCGGCTGAGGAACCAGGCCACCCCGTCCGCGAACCGCACCAGGTCGCCGGTGCGGAACGCGCGGGTGTGGCCGTGCGGCGTCGTCGGCACGTCCACGTACCGCCGCTCGTTCAGCTCGGGCTGGTTGAGGTAGCCCAGCGACAGCGGCAGGCCCGCCACCAGCAGCTCGCCGACGTCCGGCACGTCCGGGTCGGCGGGGTCGAGCAGCAGCTCGCAGCCCGGCAGCGGCACGCCGATCGGCGGCAGCGCGGGCCACGAGGAGGGCGGCCCGGTGAGGACGTGCGAGCTGACCATCGCCGACTCGCTCTGCCCGTAGTGGTTGGTCAGCCGGCACCCCGGCAGCCGCTCGAACAGCTCGCGGATCGGCGGCGTGCAGACCAGCTGCTCGCCCGCCGTGTTGACCTCCACCAGCGACAGGTGGTCCAGCGAGTCCTCGGCGGACGCGGCCACGGCCAGCATGGTCAGCGCGACGTTGGGCAGGAACAGCCGCTCCACCCGGTGCTCGGCCAGCCAGTCCAGCAGCTCGAACGGGTCCTGGCGGAGGTCTTCGGGCACGATCACCAGCGTGCCGCCGCCGCACAGCGTGCCGAGCACCTCCTGGAACGAGACGTCGAAGTTGAGCGGCGCGAACTGGGCGGTGCGCAGGTCCGGGCGGGGCGAGTGGGTGCGCTGCCACTCGGCCATGCCGTCCAGGCAGCTGTGCGGCACCGCGACGCCCTTGGGCCAGCCCGTCGAGCCGGACGTGTAGATGACGTACACCGGCAGGTCGGGGGAGCAGGCCACCACCTCGTAGGCCGCGCCCGGACCCGGCCGGGGGATGGGCACGGGCACGGCGGACGCCCCGAACCGCGGTCCGGCGCCCGTGTGCAGCAGCACCGACGCCCCGCTGTCGGCCAGCATGTGCGCCAGCCTGCGCTCCGGGTACTCCGCGTCCAGCGGCACGTAGGTCGCCCCGACCGCGGCCACCGCGAGGAACGCCGCCACCACCTCGGCGCTGCGCGCGCCGGCCACCGCGACCCGGTCACCCGACCGGACGCCGTGCCCGCGCAGCAGGGCGACCACCTCGCCGACCCACCCGTGCAGCCCGGCGTAGGTGAACGACCGGTCGCCGTCGACCACCGCGACCCGGTCCGGGTGCGCGCGGGCCGTCGTCACCAGCGAGTCGAGCAGGCACGGCGGTCGCGCCGGGCCGCCCCACAGGGTCGTGGTCGCAACGGTCATGTGCCCTCCACCTCGTCACGCCCCAGCCCGTGCAGCCGCATGATCCGGCCCAGCTCCGGCCCCGTGCCGCGACCGGTCGCGCGCAGGCTCGCCATGATCCGGGCCTGCACCTCGGGGGACTTCTCCTGGCTGAGCTTGAACATCGAGTCGACCGACTCGACGTGGAACCGGAACGCGCCGACGCCGCCGACGATCCGGGCGAAGTACTCGTGCGACGACTCGGCCGCCCACCCGTCGCCGAACGCCGCCTCGAACACCTCGGCCGTCCGCTTGACCACGTCCAGCGTGCCCTCCCGCCCCTCGATCGGCTCGACCCGGCCGTGCAGGTGCACCGAGACGAAGTCCCAGGTCGGGGCGGCCGGCGTGGTCCGGTAGGTGGTCGGCGTGATGTAGGAGTTCGGCCCGGTGAAGATCAGCACCGACGACGGCCCGTCGGCCAGCGCCCGCCAGTGCTCGTTGGCCCGGTTCAGGTGGGCCCACAGCGTGGCGCCGACCAGCTCGCCGTCCTCCGGCGCGCCGGGCGGCCGGACCACGGGCAGGTGCGTGGCCAGCGGCGCGCGCGGCCCGTTGCTGACCAGGGTGGCCAACGGGTAGTCGCGCACGATCTCGCGCGGCCAGCCGTCGTGGGTGGCGCGGTACATGGATGGCACGTACACAATGACCCCCTCACAGTCCGGGGTCGAGGATCGACCGGACGATCTCGCCGGCCCGCACGGCCGTGGTGGACAGCAGGCCCGCGGACAGCCCGTGCGACGGCTCGGCGACCGCGCCCTGCAGGTAGATGCCGCAGTGCACGGAGTCCGAGGTCACCACCCGGTAGTCCCGGTCCAGCACCGGCCGACCGGCCTCGTCGAGCTTGGCCAGGCCGCGCAGCATCGGCGTCGGGTCGGCGGGCCGGTAGCCCGTCGCGCACACCACGGCGTCCACGTCGAGGCGCGACACCGCGCCGGTCGGCAGGTGCTCGACCCGCAGCGCCACCCCGTCGTCGGTCTCGACCAGGTCGTGCAGCCGGGAGGCGTTCACGATCCGCAGCCGCGGCGTGCCGAGCACCTGCTCCTGGTAGTGCGTGCGGTAGAGCCGGGCGGACAGGTCGGCGTCGACCACGGAGTAGTTGGTGTTCGCGTGGTAGGCCAGCAGCCGGGCGCGCGCGTCGGCGGGCGCGTCGAAGAACAGGTCGACCGCCTCGGGGTCGAACACCGCGTTGGCGAACGGGCTGTCGTCGGCGACGCTGTAGCCGTACCGGGAGAACACCGCCAGCACCTCGGCGCCCGGCAGCGCGCGGTGCAGGTGGTCGGCGACCTCGGCGGCGCTCTGACCGGCGCCGACGACGGCGACCCGGCGCGGCGACCGGGCGGCCAGCCCGTCGACCCGGTGCAGCAGCTCGCCGCTGTGCCAGACGCGGGACGAGGTGGTCACCCCCGGCGGCAGCACCGGCGCCAGGCCGGTGGCGATCACGACGTTGCGGGCGCGGTGGGTCGTGGTGCGGCCGTCGCGGCGAACCAGCACGTCCAGGTGCTCGACCGCGCCGTCCTCGGCGACCGGCTCGATGCCGACCACCTCGCTGCCGTAGCCGACGGCGTCGGCGAAGTGCCCGGCCACCCACTCCAGGTAGTCGTGGAACTCCACCCGCAGCGGGTACAGGGTCTTGCTGTTGATGAAGCCCGGCAGCCTGCCCTTGGCGTGCAGGTAGGCCACGAAGCTGTAGCCGCTCGCCGGGTTGCGCATGGACACCAGGTCCTTCAGGAACGACACCTGCATCGTCGCGCCGTCCAGCAGCATGCCCCGGTGCCAGCCGAACCTCGGCTGGCGCTCGAAGAACTCCGCCCTCAGCGTCCCGACCTCCGCCAACGCCACCGCGAGCGCCAGGTTCGACGGTCCGAACCCGACGCCGACGACGTCGGCAACCGTGGTGCTCCCGCGCGGTACCGCAGCCAATCGCTCCGCCTCCCCAGTGGCGCGTCAGATGAAGTCGAGCAGCTCCTCGGTCAGCAGGTCCTCCATCGGCATGAGCCCGGCGACGACGGCGAAGTAACCGGAGGTCAGCTCCGGGTCCGCGGCGATCGCGCGCAGCATGGCCAGCCGTGCGCCGGTGACCTCCAGGCGCGCGAGCTGCAGCGTGCCGTGGTAGCTCTCGACCAGTTCGTCGTCCCTTCGAGCGGCCCAGGCGCGCAGGCCGGCGGCCCTCGTGGCGGGGTCGCGCAGGCCGGCGCCGAGCGCGTCGGTCAGCAGCTCGGCCTGCAGGAACGCGTTGGAGATGCCCTGCGCGGTGATCGTGTCCCGGTGGTGCCCGGCGTCGCCGACCAGCGCCCAGCCGGGACCCGCGGCCCGGCGGAAGAAGTTGCGCTGGTCGCCCGTGCCGACCAGCCTGCCGACCTGCTCGCCGCCCGCCAGCTGCTCGAACACCTCGCCCGCCGTGGTGGCCAGGGCGTCCAGGTGCGCGGCGCGCGGGTCGGTGCGGACCTGGTCGAACAGGTCCTGCGGGAAGTACGTGGCCAGGACCGTCGCGCCCCCGTTGGTCGGGATGGTGGCGATCCAGCGGCCGGTGCGCTCGTGGAACCCGAACCCGGTGTCGAGCCCGGTCCACAGCGAGTAGTACACGCAGCTCAGGCGCGGGTCTTCGACCTCGGTGGGCGCCGCGACCAGGTCGGCGACCCGGGAGCGCATGCCGTCCGCGCCGACGACGAGGTGCGCCCGCGCGGTGACCTCGTCGCCCGAGGGCGCGCGGAACCGCACCCCCGTGACCGCGTCGCCGTCGGTGACCAGGCCCTGCACCGGCGAGGAGTCGGAGAACTCGGCGCCCGCCGCCACCGCCGCGTCCACCAGCGCCTGGTCCAGCACGTGGCGGCGGGGGCCGTAGGCGGAGTCGATGCCCCCGAACGCGGGCGCGCGGCTGCTCAACCGCACGTCGCCGACCGTGTAGGTGACCGTGTCCAGCCGCGGCGCGCCCGAGGCGGTGATCGCGTCCAGCACGCCCCAGCGGGCCAGCCTGGCCACGCCCGGCTGGTGGATGTAGAGCGTGGACATGGTGTCGGACGGGAACCGGGCGCGGTCCAGCAGCAGCACCCGGTAGCCGCGACGGGCGAGCAGCAGCGCGGTGGCCGCGCCGGCGCACCGGGCGCCCACCACCACGGCGTCGTACATGCCCGCCCTCCTCGACTGCGCGCACCCGGCCTGTCCGGCGACGGTGACAAATGGCGGATAAAGCGATCGGGAAACAGGTCCGCTTAGATCGCGGAATATCGCTTATCGTTCGCAACGTAACTCATCGCCGGACGGAGCGCAACGGGCCGGAATAGCTGGCGCAGCCAGCGGAAAAGGCCCGTAGTTCGTTGTCTTGACAACCCCTGGGGTGGCTGCTGTAGTGGCCTGGGAGAGCGACGAGCACTGGGGGTGCGGATGTCACGGGGTTCGTCGCAGTAGTTGTGCCGATTAGGCCGACCGGGTGTTCCAAGACCTGTTCGGACGCGTACGTAATTGCGCGTGGTGGCGTACCGGAAATCTTCGGCGCGCCGATCGGGCGCGCAACGCACGATGACGCCGCGAGCCCGGCCCGACCGGGGCGGGCGCGTCCGCGCATGCCCGTGAACGGATGGGGATGACGATGGCTGACAGTGTCGCGCAAGCCAGGCGGGAGCTCCTGCGCCGGCTGCTCTCCTCGACGGGCGGCGCACCGGCCGAGCCGGTGCGGACTGCCGAACGGCCCGACCGGGTCCCGGCGTCGGCCGCGCAGAACCGCCTGTGGTTCCTCGACCAGCTCAACGGGCCCAACGCCGCCTACAACGTGCCGTTCGTGCTGCGGCTGCGCGGAACCCTGGACGAGGACGCGCTGTGGTCGTCGCTGGACGACCTGGTGGCGCGGCACGAGGTGCTGCGGACGACGTTCGAGGTCGAGGACGACGAGGTCCACCAGGTGATCGGGGACGCCCGACCGCTGCCGCGCGAGGTGCTGGACCTGCGCGCGCTGCCCGCCGCCGAGCGCGACCGGGCGGTGGACGACGCCGTCCGGTCCGCCGCCGCCCGCCCGTTCCGGCTGGACGGCGAGCCGCTGGTGCGGGCGTCGCTGCTGCGGGTGGACGACCGCCTGCACCACTTCGTGCTGAACCTGCACCACGTCGTCACCGACGGCTGGTCGGAGACCGTGCTGTTCCGCGAGTTCGGCGAGCTGTACTCGGCGCGGGTCCGCGGCGTGCCCGCCGACCTGCCGCCGGCCGCCCAGTACGCCGACTACGCGGTGTGGGAGGCGGGCCAGGCGGGCGGCCCGCTGTTCGAGGCGCAGCTCGCGCACTGGCGCGACCGCCTGTCCGGTCACCTGGGCGAGGCGGGCATCCCGGCCGACCGGCCGCGCCCGGACGGGTCCAGCACGCGCGGCGACAACGTGCCGGTGGCGGTGCCCGACGACCTGCGGGCCCGGCTCGGCGGCACGTCCCTGTTCACCGGCGTGACGACCGCGCTGGCGGTGCTGCTGCACCGGTACGGCGACCAGGACCGGGTGATCGTCGGCGTGCCGGTGGTCAACCGCACCCGCGAGGACTGGGAGTCCGCCGTCGGGTTCTTCGCCAACACCGTGGCGCTGCGGGTGGACCTGTCCGACAACCCGACGCTGGCGCAGGTCGCCGAACGGGTGACCGCGGAGGTCCTGGACGCCCTCACCCACCAGCACGTCCCGTTCGACCGGGTGGTGGACGCGCTGGACGCCCAGCGCGGCGCGGGCATGAACCCGGTGTTCCAGGTGATGTGCTCGGTCAACGCCACCACGCCGCCGCCGGCGATGGCCGGGCTGGACGTGCGGCTGCGGGCGTTGGACAACGACACCGCGAAGTTCGACGTCGAGCTGGCGGTGGAGTACGACGAGCACGGCGTGGAGTGCCGCTTCGAGTACGCCACCGACCTGTTCGACCGGCCGACCGTGCAGGCGCTGGCCGAGCACTACCGGGTCGTGCTCGACGCGCTGCTGACCGCGCCGGGCACCCGGGTCGGCGACCTCGTGCTGGCCGACGAGGCGTCGGCGACCGTCGTGCTGGACGGCGTCGAGGCCGTGCTGCGCGACCGTTACGGCGCACCGGTTCCCGTCGGTGTTCCGGGTCGCGTGTGGACGGACGGCCGCGAGGACGGCCGGGTGGCGCGGGTCCGCCGCGACGGCGTGGTCGAGGCGGTGCGGACCGACGCGGGCACGACGGCGAGCGAGGACTTCGTCGAGCCGGTCACACCGGTCGAGCGCGAGCTGGCCGCCATGTGGTCCGAAGTGCTCGGCCGGGCCGCGGTGAGCCGGGACGACAACTTCTTCCGCGGCGCGGGCGGCGACTCGATGCTGGCGACCAAGGTCGTGGTGCGCGTCCGGCGCAAGTGGGGCGTGCGCATCACCGTGCGCCAGATGCTCCAGTTCCCGGTCCTCAAGGACCTCGCCGCGCACCTCGCGCCGCTGGTGCCCGGGACCGCGCCGGACGACGCCCTGGTGATCGACGCCGCGCCGGCGGTCGAGGACGTGCCGCTGTCGTTCGCCCAGCAGCGCCTGTGGTTCATCGACCAGCTCGAACCGGACAGCGCCGCCTACAACATCGCCGAACTGCTGGAGATCACCGGGCCGTTGCGCGTCGACGCCCTGGAACGGGCGCTGAACGCCGTGATCGCGCGGCACGAGGCGCTGCGGACGTCGGTGGCGCTCGTGGACGGCGCGCCCGTGCAGCGGATCGCGTCCGAGCTGAGGCTCACCCTCTCCGTTGTGGACGGGAGGTCACCGGAAGAGGCGGTGGCGCAGGCGTGGCACGAGGCGGACCGGCCGTTCGACCTGACCGCCGGACCCCTGCTGCGCGCCACCCTCTACCCGACGGGCCCGGACCGGCGCCTGCTCGCGCTCAACTGGCACCACCTCGTCTTCGACGGCTGGTCGCAGGACCTGTTCTTCCGCGAGCTGACCGCGTTCTACGCCCGCGAGACCGGCCGGGACGCGGACGTGCCACCACCGCCGGTGATCCAGTACGCCGACTACACGCGCTGGCAGCGCGCGGCCCTGCGGGCCGCCGAACTGGTGCGGTTGCAGGACTTCTGGTCCACCGCGCTGGCCGGCGCGCCCGCGCTGCTGGAGCTGCCCACCGACCGGCCGCGGCCCGCCGTGCGCGGCACCACCGGCAGCAGCCGGTTCCACGACGTGCCCGCCGACCTGGTCGCCGGCCTGCGCGAGGTCGCCGACCGGCACGGCGTGACGCTGTACCTGGTGCTGTTCGCCGCGTTCAACGCCCTGCTGGCCCGGCACAGCGGGCAGACCGACATCGTGGTCGGCGGCACCACGGCCAACCGCGCCACCGAGGAGACCGAACGCGTCGTCGGCCTGTTCGTCAACACCCTCGCGCTGCGCACGGACGTGTCGGGCAACCCGGCGTTCGGCGAGCTGGCCGCCCGCGCGCGGGACACCGTCACCGCCGCCTACGCCCACCAGGACCTGCCGTTCGAGCAGGTGGTCGAGCTGCTGCGGGTGGAGCGGTCGTCCAGCCGGACACCGCTGTTCCAGGTGCTGTTCGACTACCAGGAGGGCAGCTGGTCCACCCTGGAGCTGGACGGGCTGGCCGTCGAACGGGTGCGCGGCGCGGACAACGCGGCCATGTTCGACCTGACGTTCGTCGCCGTGGTGGACGACGACGGGTTGCACTGCGACCTCCAGTACGCCACCGACCTGTTCGACGAGGCCACCGCGGTGCGGCTGCTGGACCGGTGGGAGACCCTGCTGCGGGCCGTCGTGCGCGACCCGGACGCCCGCCTGTCCGACCTGGACGTGCTGCCGGCCGCCGAGCGCGAGCTGGTGACGCGCCGGTTCGGCGCGCCGAGGCCCGCGGTCGGCGGCCGGGAACCGGTGCCGGCGCGGATCGCGGCGCACGCCGTGCGGCGGCCCGGCGCGACCGCCCTCGTGCAGGGCGACCGGCGGGTGTCGTACGCGGACCTGGACGACCTGTCGGCCCGGCTGGCCGCCCACCTGGTGTCGTCGGGCGTCGGGCGCGGCGACCTGGTGGTGGTGTGCGCGCCGCGCGGCGTCGAGTACGTGATCGGCTCGTTGGCGGTCATGCGCGCCGGCGCGGTGTACGCCCCCGTCGACGCCGCGTTCCCCGCCGCCCGCGTGGCGCAGGTGCTGACCACGGCCGGTGCGGCGGCGGTGCTGGTGACGGGGGAGACCCGGGACCTGGTCGACGGGTTCGCGGGCGTCGTCGTGGCGGTGGACGAGCCGCGCGACCCGGCGCCCGCGCCCGACGTGCCGATCGGCCCCGAGGACGCGGCCTACGCCATCCACACCTCCGGCTCGACCGGGCAGCCCAAGGGCGTGCTGCTCGACCACGGCGGCCTGGCGCTGCGCGTCGACTGGTACAACGCCGACTGCGCGACGACCGAGCACGACCGGGTGTCGCAGATCGCGGGCACCGGGTTCGACGTGTCGGTGCTGGAGATCTGGTCCGCGCTGACCGCCGGGGCCGAGCTGCACCTGGCCGACCCGGACACCACGGCGTCCGGCGAGCACGCCGTGCGCTGGCTGGCCGAGCACGGCATCACGGTCGGCTTCCTGCCCACGCCGCTGTGCGAGCTGGCGCTGGACGTGCCGTGGCCCGCCGGCAGCCCGTTGCGGGTGCTGAGCACCGGCGGCGACGCGCTGCGCAAGCGGCCCGCGCCGGACGCGCCGTTCACCCTGCTCAACCTGTACGGCCCGGCCGAGGCCACGGTGGTGACCACGAGCTGCGCCGTGCCGCCGACCGGGCCGCGGGTGCCGTCCATCGGCATCCCGGTGCCCGGCGCCCGCGTGCACGTGCTCGACCGGCACCTCAACCCGGTCGGCGTCGGCGTGCCGGGCGACCTGCACGTCGGCGGCGGGGGAGTGGCGCTGGGCTACGTCGGCCGGCCCGACCTCACCGCCGACCGGTTCGTGCCGGACCCGTTCGGCTCCGGGGACCGCCTCTACCGCACCGGCGACCTCGTCCGCTGGCTGCCCGACGGCTCGCTGGACTACCTCGGCCGCATCGACACGCAGGTGCAGCTGCGCGGGTTCCGGGTCGAGCTGGGCGAGGTCGAGGCCGTGCTGCTGGCGCACCCCGACGTCACCGACGCCGTGGTCGTCGCCCGCGACCTGCCCGGCATCGGCCTACACCTCGTCGCGTACGTCGTGGGCGGCGCGGACGCCGACGACCTCCGCGCGCACCTGCGCGGCAGGCTGCCGGACTACATGGTGCCGGCCGCGCTGCACCCGCTGCCCGAGCTGCCGCTCAACCGCAGCGGCAAGGTCGACCGGGCCGCGCTGCCCGAACCGGACCGCGCGGGCGGCGAGGAGCACGTCGCGCCGCGCACGGACGTGGAGGTGGCCGTCGCGGCCATCTGGTGCGAGCTGCTGCGGGTGGACCGCGTCGGCCTGCACGCGAACTTCTTCGCGCTGGGCGGGCACTCGCTGCTCGCCACCCAGGTCGTCACGCGCCTGCGCGCGGAACTGCACCGCGACCTGCCCGTCCGACAGCTCTTCGAGACACCGACCGTGGCCGAGCTGGCCGCGGTCCTGTCCGACGCCCAGACCACCGAGACCGCCGAAACCTCGGGGACAACCGGGACCGCCGGGGCCGTCGAACCCGCGGTCGTGCGGCGGGAACGCCGCTTGCAGCAGCTTCCAGTCACCTCCTGAGCAACGGAGCACAGATGTCGGAGTCATTCGCCGCGCCCGCAGCGGCGCCGGGAGCGCCTTCCCCCGAGCAGTGGTCGGACTGGCGCTGGCACATGCGCAACCGCGTCACGAACCTCGACAAGCTGCGCCAGTGGGTGAAGGTCAGCCCCGCGGAGGAAGAGGCGATCGCCGGGACGGCGGGCAAGTACCGCTGGAGCGTCACGCCGTACTACGCGTCCTTGATGGACCCCGAGGACCCCAACTGCCCGGTCCGGTTGCAGGCCGTGCCGTCGCACGGCGAGATGCTGGAGTTCCCGGACGCCGACGTCGACCCGGTCGGCGACATGTTCTACCGCAAGACCAACCGCATCGTGCACAAGTACCCCGACCGGGTGATCATGCTGATCACCGAGTCGTGCCCGGTGTACTGCCGGCACTGCACCCGGAAGTTCCACACCACGGACGTGGAGGGCACGTACTTCCGCGACAACGAGGGCGGCGACTTCGAGGAGGACTTCCGCTACATCCGGGAGCACCCGGAGATCCGCGACGTCCTGCTCACCGGCGGCGACCCGCTGTCCTACCGGGACGAGAAGCTGGAGGAGATCATCTCCGGCCTGCGCGCCATCCCCAGCGTCGAGATCATCCGCATCGGCAGCAGGTTCCCCGTGCTGCTGCCGCAGCGGATCACCGACGAGTTCTGCGAGATGCTGGCCCGGCACCACCCGGTGTGGCTGAACACCCACTTCAACCACTCGCGCGAGATCACCCCCGAGGCGGCGGCGGCCGTGGACCGGCTGCTGCGCCACGGCGTGCCGGTCGGCAACCAGACCGTGCTGCTCAAGGGCATCAACGACGACGTGGACACGATGCGCAAGCTGATGACGGACCTGCTGCGCATCCGGGTCCGGCCGTACTACCTGTACCACTGCGACAACGTCACCGGCGTCTCCCACTTCATGACCTCCATCGAGAAGGGCTGGGAGATCATGGAGGGCCTGCAGGGGCACATGACCGGCTTCGGCGTGCCCCAGTACGTGGTGACCACGAAGATCGGCAAGATCCCGGTGAGCCAGCCGTACCACGAGGTGGTGGAGGACGGCTTGGCGCTGCGCAACTACCGGGGGCAGACGATGACCGTCACGGGCGAGCACTACCGGGTGACCAAACCACCGACCGGGTGAGTCGTCGCGGTCCGGCCACCCGTGGCGCGGGTGGCCGGACCGCGTTCCCGTCAGAGCGGGCCGTCCGGCCGCCGCCCGCTCGCCACGGCCGCCACCTGCTCGGGGGTGAACGGGGGGTCGAGCAGGTCCGCCCGCTGGGCGTGGCAGCGGAACATGTCCGCGATGTAGTGCATCCGGTCGGGCAAGTCGGACCAGTCCCGCGTGGCGGTGTCGAGCAGGCTGTCAGCGGTCGGGTCGACCGCCTTGAGCAGCGCCAGCAGCTCGGGGTGCGACAACCTCGCCAGCAGCGGCGGGAACCGCGCGGGCAGGTCCTCGCCCAGGTCGAGCACTTCGCCGCCGGGCAGCGCCATCGTCATCAGGTGCTCGGTGACCGCCCGGCGCACCAGGGCGCGGGCGTGGTCGGCCAACCGCTCGGTCGCGGCCCGGACGGGCGTGCGGCGGCCGAGCACGGTCAGCAGCACCCGGCGCAGCCACCTGACCACCCGGTTGCCCGGCAGGACCAGGTCGAGCAGCCGCCGTTCCAGCTCCTCCGGGTCGATGACGGGCGCCTCCATCGCGGCCGTGATCTCGGGTTGCAGCCGGGTCTGCTCGTGCAGGCCGACCTCGATGTTGGCCAGCAGCAGCAGTTCCGCCCGCTCCTTCGGGTCGGTGGCGAACCTGGCGTGGTGGTAGCGGGTGAACGCCTGCCTCAGGTAGCGCTGCCCCTCGGGCGGCTCACCGGGTCGCAGCGAGTCGCGGAACCGCGCGATGCGGTCCTCGTCGACCTCCTCGGCGTCGGCGAACTCGGCCAGGAACCGGGCGAACTCGCGGGCGACCTCCTCGAAGACCTTGAGGTTCCCCCGCGCCGCCGCCTCGCCGGCCGCGTCCAGCCGCGCGGTCGCCAGGACGGCCTGGCGCACCAACCGCCCGCCGTCGTCCAGCACCCGCCGCGGCACCGCGAGCCGCAGGCTCCGGACGACCACCTCGACCAGCGCCGCCGTCTCGGGCGACTCCAACCGCCGCCGCAGGTCCTCCTGCCGGATCGTCCGGCCGACCTGCTTCGACGCCCACACCGCGAACGTGCACCAGTTGGCCGCCCCGCCGGTGACCGCCGCCAGCTCCCGGGACAGCTCGTGGTAGCAGTGCGTGATCTGGAGGTTCCGGACGACGGCCTCCGGCCGCGCGGCGATCCGCTCGACGTCGGCCACCGTCGGCGGGACGCCGCCGACCGACTCGCGCACGTCCTCACTGGCTCGGGTCATCGACGCCGACCTTCCTGTCCCGGGGTTCCTGCCCTGTTGGTCGTCACGGGGGCGGAGAACGTGACACCCCGGTTCAGGACTCCCAGGTCCGCACGACGTGCCGGCGCAACTTGCCCGAGCCGGTGCGCGGCAGGGCGGGGACGAAGGCGACCTTGCGCGGCACCTTGTACGGGGTCAGGTGGTCGCGGGCCAGGGTGAGGAGGGCGTCGGCCAGGGCGTCGTCCGCCAGGGGGCCGTCGGCGCGGACGACGTGGGCGCGCAGGTGGACCGAGCCGTCGGCGTCGGTGGTGGCGGAGACGGCGGCCTCGCGGACCTGCGGGTGGCCGGTCAGGAGGTGTTCGACCTCCAGCGGGTGGACCTTGATGCCGCCCACGTTCTCGATGTCGTCCAGCCTGCCGGTGACGCGGACGAAGCCGTCGGCGTCGATCGAGGCCAGGTCGCCGCTGGCGTACCAGTCGTCGGTGCGCTTCGCCGTGCCGTCCTCGTGGACGCCGAGGGTGACGGTCGGGCCGCGCAGCTCCAGCCGGCCGACGACGTCCGGTCCGACCGGGTCGCCCCCGTCGTCCACGACGCGCACCTCGAACGGCGGCAGCGCGCGGCCCACCGTGCCGACCCGGCGGGCGGTCGGGGTGTTGTGGGTGAACGCCTGCCCGGCCTCGGTGGAACCGATGCCGTTGAGCAGGCGGTCGCCCAGCACCTCCATCAGCCGCTCCTCCAGCGACTCCACCAGCACCTCGCCCCCGGTGGCGGCGACGCGGAGGTTGGCCAGCCGGTCCGCGCCGGGGTGGGCGATGAGCTTGCTGTAGAACGTCGGCACGGCGAACAGCGCGGTCACGTCGTACTTGTCCACGATCGCCAGCACGTCGTCCACCAGCGGGGCGTGCGGGTTCAGCACCACGTGGCACCCGCTGAACAGCGGGAAGACCAGGGAGTTGATCAGGCCGTAGGAGAAGTACATCTTGGACACCGAGTGCACGACGTCGGTCGGCCCGAGGTCGAGCGCGGCCACGGCGAAGGACCGGTGGTGGGTGGCCGGGTCGCCGTGCAGTCGCGGGCACAGCCGCGGCACGCCCGTGGTGCCCGAGGTGAACGTGGCGTACACCTGGTCGTCCGAGGCGCGCGGCGTGACCGGGACCGGCGGGCCGCCGTCCAGTTCGGCGAACGTGGTCACCGGGAAGGCGGTCGTCGGGATCGCGTCGGCGGCGCGGCGCACGACCAGCGCGGGCCGGGCGGCTGCCAGCACCTGGCGCAGCTCGTCGGGGTGCAGCCGGGGGTTGAGCGGGACGGCCACCGCGCCGGCGTGCGCCGCGCCCAGGAAGGTCAGCACGAAGTCCGGCCCGTCGTCGAGCACGAGCGCCACCCGGTCGCCGGCCCGCACGCCGGCGCGGACCAGCGCGCCGGCCACCCGCGCCGCGCCCTCGTACACGTCGGCGTGCGTCAGCATGGCGCCGTCGACCTCGTAGGCCGGGCGGTCCAGCCACCCTCCGGCGTCGGCTCCGGCGCGCAGCGCTTCGACCAGGTTCATCCCAGTGCTCTCCCTGCTCGGTCCCGCCCGTGCTCGCGGGCGGGGGACGTCTTGCGGACGGCGTCAGCGGTCGGCCGGCCGGGTCGCGGCCGACTCCGCGCGCCACGCCCGCACCGCGTCGAACACCCCGGCGGTGGCCTCCAGGCACGTCAGCGGCGCGGGACCACCGCGCAGCGCGCCGAGGAAGTCCGCCCCGGCTGTGGGTGACGCGACGAGGTCGGCGGTCAGCACGCCGCCGTCGCCGGTGATGGTGAGGTGGAGCCGGGGTTCGCCCCGGCCCAGCTCGACCGTTCCGCTCAGGGTTCCGGCGGACGCGGTGGCCCGCACGCGGTCGTGCGTCGCGGTGGTGGTGCGGAGGTCGGTGACGGGGGCGCCGAGCACGCGTTCGAGCGCGTCGAGCGCGTCGGGGCCGAGGTCGGCGACGAGGTCGTGGCCGGTGGGGTGGTCCAGGCGCAGCGCGAAGCCGCGCGGGGCGCCGGCGTCGCCCCCGGTGATGGCTTTGTTCAGCGCGGTCAGGTCCGGGTGGTGGGCCCAGGGCAGGTCGACCGAACAGCGGCCCGGCGCCCGGCGGGCGGCTTCGACCAGGGCGGGGAGGTCGTCCAGGGCCGGCTTGGCGAGCAGGACGTGCAGGCCCCGGCGCAACGCGGTCAGCACCGCGCCGGTGTTCGGCGCGTGGACCAGGACGCCCTCGGCGGGCACCGTTTCGACCAGGTGGGTGCTGTCGCGCAGGGCCCAGGGCGCGTCGTGGGCGCGGGCGGCGGTCAGCAACGCGCGCGAATCGGGATCGGCCACGCCGACCACCCGAACCCCGCGCAGGCCCGCCACCGGCAGGGCGCCGGCTCCGGAGCCCGCGTCTCCCGCGCCGAGCACCAGGAGCCGCACGTCCGCCGGCTCCCCGGTGGCCAGCGCGCCGTCGCTGGCGAAGAAGCTCAAGTCGGCCGACCCGACCTCGGCGTCCGCCGACACCGACACCAGGGGCCGGTCCAGGTCGCTGTAGTCCTTCCGCACCGGAACCCACTCCAGCGCCTCCGCCGGGTGCGACGGCCCCGCCGCGAACAGCTCGGCCCACCGGCTGCGGATCACCCGCGTGTGGCGCTTCCAGATCGGCAGCTTGTCGTGCCCGACGTGGTTGAACGTGGTGCCCTCGAAGTGCCGCACCGCCACCGACCCGACGTACCGAAGCCGCTCGCCGTCGGCGCGCAGCCGGCAGCACAGGTCGACGTCCTCGCACAGCGACACCGGGTCGAACGACACGTCGAACCCGCCCACCCGCCGGAACGAGCTGTGCCGGACCATCAGCGCGGCCGTGGGCGCCCAGCTCTGCTCGCGGTGCTCCCGGTGCGCGGCGGTCAGCGGCTGCCCGCGCCCGACCGGCCCGATGCGGCCGTCGGAGGTGGACGCGCCGCCCGCGCACTGCACGAGCCCGCTGTCACCGGGGTAGAGCAGCAGCGGCGACACGCCGCCCAGACCGGGGTCGGCGGCCAGCTCGGCGGCCAGCACCTCGACGACGTCCGGGTCGTCCACGAGCACGTCGTTGTCCAGGAACAGCAGGTACTCGCCGCGGGCGGCGGCCGCGCCGACGTTGCGCCGTTCGCTGCCGCCGCGGTCGTCCTCGTGGCGCAGCACCACGAGCGGGCGGGGGTGGTCCAGGGCGGCCAGGTGCTCGGCGGTGCCGTCGTCGGAGCCGTTGTCCACCACGACGACCTCGAAGTCACCGGACGCGCGGGCCAGCGAGTCCAGGGCCCTGCGCGTGTGCTCCAGGCGGTTGCGGACCAGCATGACGACCGAGACCAGGCCCGGTACCAGGGTCGGGTTCACAGAGGGCCCTTCACCGATGGGATCGTTCCGACGCTGCTCGTCGCCGCGCCCATCGAGCACGACTGGGGGTGGTGGGTGCCCGTGCGCGGCGTGACATCACGCGACCGCCCCACGGGTCGTCCGGTCCACTATGGTGGGGATCGACCACTTCCGGATCAGTGGCGGCCGTGCGGATGACCTGAGGACAACTCGCCTCCCGGCGAGCTGGATCGTTCCGGCGCTGAGCGTAGGTGCTGCCCGACGGGTGCGCCAGCACGTGAATCGGACTTCCGAAGGGGTAATCGTGGAAGACCTCGCGCGGAACTCCCATTCCCGGTACGAACCGCGCCCGCCCGCCGATCCGGAACAACCGGGAGAGCCCATTCGAACGGCATTGTTCTGCCACGCGGCGGGTTTCACCGGTCGGGTCTGGCGATCGGCCGTGGGGGAACTGCGGACGCCGGTGCGCGCGGTCGCCCCGGACCTGCGCGGCCACGGTTCCGCGGCGCCGCTGGCCGAGGACGCGGACTGGGGCGTGTTCGCCGACGACGTCCTCGCCGAGGCTCGCGCGCTCGGTCCGGGCCCGCTGATCGGCGTGGGCCACTCGTTGGGCGGCACGGCCCTGCTGCTCGCCGAGGCCCGCGCGCCGGGCACGTTCGACCTGATCACCTGCTTCGAGCCGATCCTGGCCACCCACCACGACCCGGCGTTCGCCGAGGCGGCGGCCCGGCGGCGCGCGGTGTTCGCGTCCCGGGCCGAAGCCCTCGCCCGCTACTCGACCCGACCGCCGTTGTCGCTGCTCGCGCCGGACGTCCTCGTCGACTACGTGGACTCCGGCCTGGTCGCCGACCCGGACGGCGGGCTGCGGCTGTGCTGCCCACCCTCGGTGGAGGCGCAGCTGTTCCGGACGGCGACCTCGGCGCCGTGGCGGGAGGCGCTGCCGGAGGTGCGCTGCCCGACGATCTTCCTGCGCGGCGGCGAGTCGGTCGTGGTGACCGCGGAATCGCTCGCGGCGGCCTGCGCCGAGCTGCCCGCGGGCCGGGTGCGGGAAGTGCCGGGACTGGACCACCTGGGTCCGCTGACCCGACCGGGCGCGTTCGCGGGGGTCCTCGATTCGATCTTCGCGGAGTTCGGCGCGCTCGCGCCCGGCCGTTCACGACCGTGAACCCCGAATTGCCCCGCTTTTGTTCACCGTTGTGAATGTCGGGCTGTTCGCCGTTCACATATTGCGAGCCCGGCGGCCCCTGAGTTAACGTGCCTGGGATCGCTCCCAGGCGTTTTCGCAGTTCAGGGACGTGAACCGGCGCGTGTCGCAACCCGCGCCGGTCGCCTCCGGAATTCCCGGAATTGTCGACGCCGTCTTCCCTGCCACGACACAGGAGAGCCCACGATGAGATTGACACCGCTTGCCGCCGGCGTCGCCTTGGCCGCGGGCGTCGTCCTGGCGTCACCGCTGTCCGCAGCGGGCGCCGCGACCACGCACCACGAGGCCGAGACGTCGCCCGCCGTCTGCACGGGCGCCGTCGAGTCCAACTGGCCGGGCTACTCCGGCGCCGGGTTCTGCAACGGCGACAACGCGACCGGCGCGCACGTCCAGTTCACCGTGACCGCGGCGGCCGCGGGCACCGCGACGCTGGCCGTGCGGTTCGCCAACGGCACCACCACCGGCCGTCCCGCGAACCTCCTCGTCAACGGCACGACCGCGCAGTCGGTGCCGTTCGAGGGCACGGGCGCGTGGAGCACCTGGGCCACCAGGACGCTGACCGTGAACGTCACCGCGGGCAGCAACACGATCCGGCTCAGCCCGACCACCTCGGCCGGCCTGCCGAACGTCGACTACCTCGACTTCACCTCCGACGGCACCACGCCGCCCACGGGCACGACGCTGTACGCGGCGCCGAACGGCTCCGACAGCGCGGCGGGGACGCAGGCGGCGCCGACCACGCTCACCTCGGCCATCTCCCGCATCGCCCCCGGCGGCACGATCTACCTGCGCGGCGGCACGTACCGCCAGGCGCAGACCGTCACCATCCCGCAGGGCAGCAACGGCACCGCGTCCGACCGGACGGAGCTGTTCGCCTACCCGGGCGAGACGCCGGTGCTGAACTTCTCCGCGCAGGCCGAGGACCCGGCGAACCGCGGCCTGGCCGTGAACGGGAACCACTGGCACGTCAGGGGCGTCGTGGTCGAGCGCGCCGGTGACAACGGCATCTTCGTCGGCGGCAGCAACAACGTCTTCGAGCGCACGGTCACCCGCTTCAACCGCGACACCGGCCTGCAGCTGTCGCGGATGCTGTCCAGCACGCCGCAGAGCCAGTGGCCCGCCAACAACCTGATCCTCAGCGCGGAGTCGCACGACAACGCCGACTCCGACGGCGAGGACGCCGACGGGTTCGCCGCGAAGCTCACCTCCGGGCCGGGCAACGTGTTCCGCTACGCCGTGGCGCACAACAACATCGACGACGGCTGGGACCTGTACACCAAGACCGACACCGGTCCCATCGGCGCGGTGACCGTCGAGGACTCGCTGGCGTACGAGAACGGCACGCTGAGCGACGGTTCCCAGGCGGGCAACGGCGACCGCAACGGCTACAAGCTCGGCGGCGAGGACATCGGCGTCAACCACGTCATCCGCCGCAACATCGCCCACGACAACGGCAAGCACGGCTTCACGTACAACCGCAACCTCGGCACGATGACCGTGTCGGACAACGTCAGCATCGACAACGGCGAGCGCAACTTCAACTTCGACGGCGGCTCGTCGGTCTTCCGCGGCAACACCTCGTGCCGCAGCGGCAGCGGGACCAACGACCGGACGATCGGCAACGCCGACTCGACCAACCAGTTCTGGTCGGGCTCCAACGGCTCCCGGTGCGCTTCCTACTCCGGCGGCCTGAACTGGTCCTACGCGTCGGACGGCAGGCTGGTCGTCACCTTCGGCGGGTGAGCGCGGACGCGCGTGCGCCGCTCACGTCGAGCGGCGCACGCGCGTCGTGCCCGTGCCGGGGTCAGCTCACCGTGATGTTCGAGTTGCCGCTGCTCCGGTAGCCCTCGGTCGCCATGATCATGTAGTACCGGAAGCCGCCCAGCTGCATCCCGGCCCGCGACCACGCGTCGAAGTGGTTGCCGGTGGTGATGGTGCCGCCGGTCTTCTTCTGCTGCCGGACGCTCCAGAACTGCGGGAACGTCTTCGTGCCCTCGACCGACGGCGCGTTGTACCGCATCGTGTGGTAGATGTCGTACGTGCCGCCGTCGCTGGTGACCGTGCCCCGGTGCGTGCCGGTCGGCCGGTAGTCGCCCCAGTTGTCCACGATGTAGTACTCGACCAGCGGGTTGGACGTCCACCCGTACAGGCAGAGGTAGCCGTTGCCGGACGGGTTGAAGCTGCCCGAGTAGCGCACCGTCCGCCGGCTGCCGGTGCTCCAGCCCTTGCCGCACACGAAGTTGCCGGTGTTCCGCCACGAGGTGCTGTACTGGCCGCCCGAGCCCATCGTCATGGAGACGGTGTTCTGCGCGTCGGTCCAGAACGAGTAGTAGTAGCCGTTGTGGGTGCCGGTCTGGTTCGTGGTGACGGTCTGGGCGTTGGCGGTGCCGGGCAGGATCAGCCCGGACCCGACCGCGGCCAGCGCGCCGGCACCGCCGAGGAACAACCTGCGGCTGATCGGGTGAGCGGGGGCGTTGTCTTCCATCGGTGTGCTTCCTCCTCATTGAGGTCAGCGGGAGGCCACCCGTGCGGTACGACTCCGGGGGCCGCCGTGGTCGCATTCACGACCGATCGATGCAGACAGTGTTCGGCCGACTCCGCCGAGTTGTCAACGATTATCGTAACCTTGCGAAAACACCCCGGTCGAATTGCGAAACAGTTTGTGGCCGGGTTCGCGGGTATTGCGAAAAGCGTTCGGGGAATGTGAGCCCTAATCGGTTTGGCGAACGCCCTGAGTGGACGAGACCCACGCGAGCGCGTCGTCCACGACCGGGAACGCGCTCAGCAGCGAGCCGATCGTGGTCAGCTCGATCGGCCGCAGCACGGCGACGACGGGCACGCCACCCGTGGACGTGACCCGGATGTCGAGGGTCGGTGGAGGAGGCTGACCCATCGGCTCGGCCACGACGACTCCCGGTGCGATGCGTTGTCGAACCTCAGTTGTACCAGTCCGGCTTCACGAGCAGGGTCCGGCGTCGGCCGGGGAAGCGGCCATCTCGCACCAGCTCCATGGTTGCACTCTGCGGTATTCGGCGGTCGATGCCAAGGCGCACCGGCGCCGCGCTCGCGGGCCGTCAGCTCCTCAAGCCCGCAGGACCGCGCGGACGGGCCTGGCGGGGTGGGGTGGGTGCGTCATGCGGTGCGGGTCCTCGTCGCTGGTCCGGCCGCTCACCCTGGTCGCCCCGGGCTCGCGCGACCGCAAGCGGAAGCCCCGGTCGCGGTCTAACGCCCGATGGCGGTCAGCACGGCCGTGGCGATGGCGTCGTGGCCGGCGGGTGTCGGGTGCACGTCGGTGCGCTCGCAGAAGTACGTCAGGGCGCACGCCTTGGCGACCGGCGCCGGGATCTGCCCGTAGGTCGGGTCCTCGGTCATCTCGGTCAACGGCTCGTAGCCGCCGGTCGCGGCCGTGATGTCGACGAACTCCGCGCCGACCTTCTCGTACTCGGCCTTGAGGGCGGTGTTGAAGAAGTCGCGGAACAGCGACACCGACAGCCGGGCGAGGTCCTGGCCGTTCGGGAAGGCCGGGGACACCCACGCGCCGAGGAACATGTCCGGGTAGGTCAGGCCCACGATCCGCGCGTCGCCGGCGGCCTCGCGCAGGGCGGGCAGGATGACGGCCAGGTTGGTCCGGATCTCGGCCACGGCCCGGGACGCGCACCCCATCGCGTCACCCGACTGCGCGCACGGCGCGAGGTCGTTGCCGCCGATCACCACCGTGACCAGGTCGATCCGACCCCGGTTCTCGCGCAGGGTCTGCACGGCCAGGTCGAGCTGGGTGCGGCCCGCCGGGTCGGGCGCGTCGGGCCCCCGGTTGTTGGCGGCGCAGCCCGCCTGACCGCGCAGCTGGCCGGACGTCGCGCCGCTGCACGCCAGGTTGACCAACCGCAGGTCCGACCGCTCGGCGACGAGGTAGGGGAAGCCGTCCCGCCCGGAACCGCCGGCATCGGCCGGCCGCGCGCCGGTGGCGTAGGAGTCGCCCAGGGACACGTACACGCGTTCGGCGGGCGGTGCGCTGCTGGACGGTGCGCTGTCGGATGGTGCGCTGTCGGACGTGGAGGGGGAGGTCGAGGGGTTTCCGGTGCACGCGGCGAGCACCGACAGCAGCGCTCCGACCAGTGCGGTTCGCCGAAGTGCCGGCACGCTCGCCCCTCCCTGCCCGGTGGTTGATCGTTCCCAGCCTACAGCGGCTCCCGCGCTCGCACCGGGTGGTCCACTGTGGACCGGACGGGTGCTCCGGCGGCCGTTCGGCCGGCGACCCGATTCCACACCGCCGTGGAACCTGACCGGTCAGGGAGGTGGACAGGGCTGGACTAACGAGGCGGTGGTGCGCGACAGTCGTGGCGGTGACCGGGCACCCGGGTCGCCTGACAACGTTGTCACCCAGAGAGGTCCACCGCCGATGCCGCTCCGAAGAGGCAACACGCTCCTGCTGGCCGCCGCGCTGGTCCTGCTCGGGACGCCGGCGACCGCCGTTGCCGCAGCCCCCGACCCCGTCGACCCGACCACTCTGGTCAACCCGTTCGTCGGCACGCAGAACTTCGGCAACACGTTCCCCGGCGCCAGCGCGCCGTTCGGCATGGTGCAGGTCAGCCCGGACACCGGCGGCCAGGGCGGGTACGACTACCAGCAGTCGGAGATCCACGGCTTCAGCCAGACGCACCTGTCGGGCGTCGGGTGCGGGGTGGCCGGCGAGTTGCCGGTCATGCCCACGACCGGCCCGGTGGACAACGTTGACACGGCCGGCTACCGGTCGAAGTACTCGCACGACGACGAGGAGGCGCGGCCCGGCTACTACCGCGTCGGCCTGTCCCGCTACGGGGTGAACGCCGAACTCACCGCGACGCCCAGGACCGGCTGGCAGCGGCACGCGTTCCCGGCCGGGTCGCAGGCGAACGTGCTGTTCAACACCGGCAAGGCGAACCAGCAGGTGCTCGACTCCGAGGTGCGCGTCGTCGGCGACCGGACCGTCGAGGGGCGCATCCGCGCCGGCCGGTTCTGCGCCGGGCGCGACGAGCACACCGTGTACTTCACCGCGACGTTCGACCGGCCGTTCGCGAGCTTCGGCACGTGGCGCGGCACGACCCGGTCGCCGGGCGTCCCGGACGCGGCGGGCCAGGGCGGCAACGGCGCGTGGGTGACGTTCGACGCGACCGCCGACCGGGACGTGGTGCTCAAGGTCGGCCTGTCCTACACCGGGCTGGACGGCGCGCGGAAGAACCTGGCGGCGGAGACCGGCGACTCCTACGACTTCGACGCCACCCGCGCACGGGCGCACCAGGCGTGGGTGGAGCGGCTGAACTCGATCCGGATCGACGGCGGCGCGCCGGAGCGGCGGGTCGCCTTCTACACCGCGCTCTACCACTCGCTGCTGCACCCCAACCTCGCCGGCGACGTGGACGGCCGCTACACCGGCTTCGACGGGCGGGTGCACACCGCCGAGGGCTTCACGCCGTACCAGAACCTGTCGCTGTGGGACACCTACCGGCCGCAGAACCAGCTGCTGGAGCTGCTGGAGCCGCAGGTCGCCCGGGACGTCGCGCTGTCGGTGGTGGCGAGCGGCCGGGACGGCGGGTGGTTGCCGCGCTGGGCGCTGGCCAACAGCGAGACCAACATCATGACCGGTGACCCGGTGACGCCGTTCCTGGTCGAGGCGTGGTCGAAGGGCCTGCTCGCCGGGCACGAGGAGGAGGCGTACGAGCTGCTGAAGCGCAACGCCACCACGTTGCCGCCCGCCGACTCGCCGTACAACGGCCGGTCCGGCGTCGAGCACTACAGCGAGCGCGGCTACATCCCGTCGGGCCTCACGCTCGGCGTGGACTGCGCGCACAAGGGCGGCGACAACGACTGCGTGCACCCGGCGTCGGCGACGCTGGAGTACGCGGCGGCGGACGCGGCGCTCGCGGTGATGGCGCAGGGCCTGGGCAAGCGGGACGACGCGCGCCTGTTCGCCGACCGGGGGCAGTGGTACCGCAACCTGTGGGACGCCTCGACCGGCCACTTCCGGCCGCGCACGGCCGAGGGCACGTGGGTGACGCCGTACAACCCGGTCGACGCCGGCCACCAGTTCCACGAGGGCGGCGCGTTCCAGTACCAGTGGCTGGTGCCGCAGGACCCGAACGGCCTGGTGCGGCTGATGGGCGGACGTGAGGCGACCGAGGAGCGGCTGGACGCGTTCTTCGCCTACGACGAGCTGTTGACCGACCCGGCGGGAACCGTGCGCGAGGACTGGATCACCCAGCCCTACGACTACTACGGCAAGCCCACGTACAACCCGAACAACGAACCGGACCTGCTCGCGCCGTACTTCTACCTGTCCACGGGCACGCCCTCGAAGACCGCGACCGTGGTGCGGGCCGCGATGACGTTGTTCACCACCGGTCCGGACGGCATGACCGGCAACGACGACCTGGGCACGATGTCGGCCTGGTACGTGTTCTCGTCGCTGGGCCTGTACCCGACCATGAGCGGCGGCGACTTCCTGGCGCTGTCCAGCCCGCAGTTCCCGGGCGCGACCGTCCGAACGGGACAGCGCACGCTGACCATCACCGCGCCGGGCGCGAGCGACGCCAACCGGTACGTGCAGCAGGTGTCGCTCAACGGCCGGGACGTGCGCAAGACGTGGCTGGACTGGGACGCCGTCGTCGCCGGCGGCACGCTGGCGCACCGGCTCGGCGCCACGCCGTCGTCGTGGGGCACCGCTCCCGGCGCCGAGCCGCCGTCGATCAACCGCGCGCAGGCCGACGACCGGCGGCACGTCGACGCGTCGCTGCGGCAGACGTCGGCGGTCGTGCCGACGGCGGACGCGCCGCAGACCGTCGCGCTGACCCTGGACGTGCTCGCCCAGGCGCCCGGCGCGGTGCCGGTGCGGGTGGCGGCGACCGCGCCGGCCGGCTGGTCGGTCACCACGCCCCGGCTGCTGACGGTGAAGTCCGGTCGGCTGCCGACCCAGCGGTCGGCGCAGGTGGTGGTGACGGTGCCCGCCGGCACGCCGGTCGGCGAGCACCCGGTGCGGGTCACCGTGAGCGGGCCGAACACCGTCGTGCGGGAGGCCGTGGTGGAGGTGCGGCAGGCGGCGACGTGCGCGGTGGCGGGTGAGCAGTGCGCGGTGGACCTGACCGCGGAGCTGAACCACGACGGCACGGCCACGGTCGCGGCGCCCGGCGAGGGCGACTTCGACGGCCAGGGCTGGAGCTACGACGCCGAGCTGCTGCCCGCCGCCGGCGCGGTGGCGCTGGGCGGCGTGACCTACCAGGCCCCGGACGCGACCGGGACGGCCGCGAACTTCGTCGAGGCGCGCGGTCAGGCGATGCTGCTGCCCGAGGGTGGGTACAGCTCCCTGCGCCTGGTCGCGTCGGCGCACAACGGTCCGGTGACCGCCGGTGTGACGGTCCGGTACGCCGACGGCAGCACCGCCGAAGTTCCGGTGACGGTCGGCGACTGGGCCGGCTCCGGCGGCGCCGTCGTGCTGGAGATGCCGCACCGCATCAAGGCCGGTCAGGGCGTGGACGGCCCGCCGGTGCGGCTGTTCGGCGCGACCCTGCCGCTCGACCCGGCCAAGACCGTGCACTCCGTGACGCTGCCCGACGACCCGCGGGTGGAGGTGTACGCGATCACGCTGGTGTAGGCCGTCGGCCGAGCCCACCCGGCGCCGGGGCAGGACGCGCCGGGTGGGCCCCGCCGCTCCGGCGGCTGCCGACCGCGATCACGTCACGCCCACCACGTCCGGGACGGCCAGCACCGCGCCGCGTGCGACCGCCGCGTGCCAGTGCCGCTCGCCCAGCAGCTCCACCCCGGCCGCGCGCACCTGGTCGAGCGACGGCACGTCGACGGCCGGCGCGGGCACGCCCAGGTCGTCGCGCAGGGCGGTGGCGAGACCGGTCAGCTCGGCGGCGCGGGTCGGGTCGCCGAGCGCCAGGTGCGCCGCCGCCATCGCGTCCAGCACACCGGCCTGCCGCCAGCGGTCGCCGACCTGCCAGTGCGCTTCCAGGCTCCGGTGCAGGTCGGACAGCGCGGCGGCGGCCCGCCCGGCGCGCAGCTCGACCAGGCCGAGCAGGTTCAGCGCCCAGGCGGCGCCCTCGGGGAAGTCCAGCCCGGTGAACACGGTCAGCGCCTGCTCGGCGAGCCCGCGCGCCCGCTCGTCCTGGCCCCGGTGCAGCGCGACGAAGGCCAGGTGCACCCGGACCGACGCGGAGTTCTCCGGGTCGTCCAGCGCGCCGTAGCGGCGCAGGGCGCGTTCCAGCAGCGGCTGCGCGGTGTCCAGGGCGCCGGCGAGCCAGGAGTTGAACCCGGTCATCTGCAGGACGTCGGCCTGGCCGGGGTCGTCGTCGGTGTCCTGGTAGGCGAGCAGCGCCTCGGCGTACCACGCGCCCGCGCGCACGTGCTCGCCGCGTTCGCAGGCGATCGACCCGAGCAGCCGCAGGCAGCGCGCCGCCGCCGGGGTGTCGCCGTCCTCGCGGTAGCTCGACAGCGCCGCGTTCGCGTGCCGCGCGGCCTCGGCGTAGGAGCCCTCGAAGTAGCTGAGGAACGCGACGGCGAGCACGGCCGGCGCGCGTTCGGCCGCGGTCGCCCCGGTCTGCCGCTCCAGGGCGTCCAGCAGCCAGCGGCGCCCTTCGGCGTACCGCCCGCGCAGTCGGCAGTAGCGGGCCAGCGCGACCGCCATGGTCAGCTCGTCCGGGTCGCGCCGAGCGGCGTGCCGGGCCAGGGCGGCCCGGACGTTCTCGTGGTCGGCGGCGAGCCGGTCCAGCCAGTGCGCCGCGTCCGGCCCGCGCAGCCGGCGGTCGGTCTCCCGGGCCCGGTCCAGGTAGTGGGCGGCGTGCCGGTCCCTGGCCGCGCGGTCCTCGTCCGGTTCGGCGGCCAGCCGCCCGGCGGCGTGGTGGCGCAGCGTCTCCAGCAGCCGGTACCGGGTGCGCCCGCCGCGGCGGTCCGCGACGACGAGCGACTTGGCCTCCAGTTCGGCGAGCACGTCGACGGCGGCGGCCTCGGACTCGGACCACACGTGCGCCGCCGCGTCCAGCGCCCAGCCGCCGGCGAACACCGCGAGCTGCCGGAACCGCTGCCGGGAGGCCGGGCGCAGGGCCTCGTAGCTCCAGGCCAGGGCGGCGTCCAGCGCGCGGTGGTGCGGCCTGCCGTGCGCCGGGCCGCGCAGCGTGCCGGGTTCCCGCAGGCGTTCGGCGATCTCGGCGACGGTGAGGACCGCGGTGCGGGCGGCGGCCAGTTCCAGGGCCAGCGGCAGGCCGTCGAGCCCGGCGCAGACCGCGGCCAGCGCCGGCGCGTCCGCGTCGGTCAGGTCGCGGACCGCGGGCAGGGCGGCGCGGGCCAGGAACAGCCGGACGGCGTCGTAGCGGCGCAGCTCGGCCAGCGTGCGGGCGTCCGGGCCGGGTGTCGGCAGCGGGCGCACCGGCCACACCGTCTCACCGGCCGCGCCGAGCTGGCCGATGCTGGTGGCGAGCACGCGCAGTCCGGGGCAGGACGGCAGCAGGGTGGCGAGCAGCGCGGCGCACGCCTCGGCCAGGTGCTCGCAGTTGTCCAGCACCAGCAGCAGCCGCCGGGACCGCAACGCGCGCACGAGCGCGGCGGGTGTCGGGTTCTCTCGCACGCCGACCGCCTCGCACACGGCAGCGGGCAGCAGGTGCGGCTCGGCGGTCGCGGTGAGGTCGACGAACGCGACCGCCGAGTCCCGGGCGACGACCTCGGCCACCGCGATGGCCAGCCGGGTCTTCCCGCTGCCGCCGACGCCGGTGAGGGTGGTCAGCCGCCGCTCGGCGAGCAGGCCGACCAGCCCGGCGACGTCGACGTCGCGACCGACCAGCCCGGTCACCGGCGCCGGAACACCGGACACCCACTGCCCGCCACCGCCCTGTCCGCTGCCTTGCCCGCCACCGTCCTGTCCGGCCACCGGTAGGCCGCCGCCCTGCCCGCCGCCGTCTTGCCAACCGCCGCCTTGCCCGGTCACCGACTGCCCGCCGCCCGGCCCGGTCACCGGCGTTCCGGACCTCGGCGCCGTTCCGCCGATCCACCCACCCGCCGCCGTGATCGGCAACCCCGCGGTCTCGTCGTCGGCCAGGACCAGCGCCTCCAACCGCCGCAGCGCGGGACCCGGCCGCACGCCCAGCTCCGCCGCCAGCACCGCGCGCGCCCGCCGGTACGCCGCCAGCGCGTCGGCCCGCCGACCGTCCCGGTGCAGGGCGAGCACCAGCAGCTCCCACAACCGCTCCCGCAGCGGGTGCCGCACGACCAGCGCCTCCAGCTCCGCCCCGACCGACCGGTGCCCGCCCAGCGCGAGATCGGCCGCGCACAGCTCCTCGACCACCTGCAACCGCAGCTCGTGCAACCGGTTCGCCTCGGCCCGCGCCCACTCGCCCAGCGCGCAGTCGACCAGCACGTCACCGCGCCACAGGTCCAGCGCGGCCCGCAGCCGCCGGGCCGCGGCCTCCGGCGACTCGGCGCGGTCGGCCTTGATCAGGCGGGTGAACCGGTCCACGTCCAGCTGGTCGGGCGGCACGGTCAGCACGTAGCCGGGCGGCCTGGTGCCGACCAGCCCGCCCAGGCCGCGCGCGTCGAGCGCCCGCCGCAGGTGCGCGACGTGGGAGTGCAGGCCGCGCAGCGCCGACGGCGGCGGCCGCACGTCCCACAGCCCGTCGATCAGCGCCTCCTGGGACAGCACCTGCCGGGCGCGCAGCGCCAAGAGCCCGAGCAGCGCGCGCCGCATCGGCCGGCCGATCGGGACCGGACCGCCCGGACCGACGACCTCCAGCGGGCCGAGCACCCTGATCTCCAGCATCCCGGTGGTCGCTCCTCTCCGGCGCCTGCTGGGAGGAGCGACGACCACCGCCGGAAATACACCGGAACCGGCTCAGGTGACGGATTCGCAGCCCACCGCCGTCCCACCGCCCTCGCCGACGTCGCAGCCGTCGACCTCGGCGCCGCCGTCGAGCAGGTCGAACCCCGCGCCGCCGACGAGCCGGTCCGCGCCCGCCGAGCCGGACAACCGGTCGTCACCGGGGCCGCCGACGAGCTTGTTCGCCGGCCCGGACCCGATGAGCACGTCGTCGCCCGCGCCACCCACCAGGTGCTCCACCGACCGCTGGACGGTGTCCCGCTCGCCCGGCGAGCCGTCGTCGCCCACCGCGCCGTCGAGGTCCGCCAGCACCCCGTTGACCCGCTCGGCGTAGGCGACCACGTCGTCGTCGGCGCCGCCGTCCAGCACGTCGTCCCCGGACCCGCCGTCGAGGACGTCGTCCCCGTCCGACCCGTTGAGCACGTCGTTCCCCGCGCCGCCCAGCAGGTGGACCGACATCGGGTCGCGGACCAGCAGCCCGTCGTCACCGTCGCGGCCGTCCAGCACGACCGC